>SKMO01000128.1 GCA_007121025.1 Bacillota bacterium
CCCGGGACGGCTACGTGGTCCACCTGAATGGATCGGAAACCTACCTGCTCAACCGTTTCGAAGTGGGCAAACCCATTGCCTACCGGATCAACCCGGAACCCACCCGGACGGACGCCTCTTTCTGGCAGAACGTCTCCGGGGCCATCGGGGCGGGGCCCACCCTGGTGGTGAACGGCGCCGTACGGACAGACCCGGCCTCCGAAGGCTTTGTGGACCCGAAGATCCTCACGGGAAGCGGGGCCCGCAGCGCCATTGGGGTCACCGCAGACCGGACGCTCCTTCTGGTCACCGTGCCAGGGGCCACCATTGACGAACTGGCCCGAATCATGGCCCAGCTGGGCGCCAGAGACGCCATGAACCTGGACGGAGGCGCCTCCAGCGGTCTGTACGCCAACGGACAGATGCTCACCACACCTGGCCGGCTTCTCTCCAACGCCCTGGTCGTCTACCGCCGTTAACGAACAACGACCAAAAGGCAGCCTCTCCCCCCGGCATTCCGCCCCTCTTGACGGAAAGGGCACCGGAGAGACGACGGGCCGGACTGAAACATGACATTTCCATAACGGGCAATCTGCGAATCAAATCAGCACCCAGCACAGGGCAGGATCCGCTTCGAACGACCGAAGCGGATCCTGCCCTGTATTCTGCAGCCATACGTGTACTGTAGAGTTTGGATGGCACCATTGATCCCTAACCCCGAACCCCACCCTGGAAAAGGATTAACAGAGACATTTTGGGTGCCGGAAATAACCTTCTTGCACCTGTGATAGATGGTCACAGTCTATCAGCCTGAGCTGCTATATGCACTGGCTTCGGCTGGGCTAATGGCATAGCCCTTAGCTTGGGGTCATACTCGCCTACTGGAAACAGACTGGCGTTTCATCACCCAAGAATCCCATTGTTTTAGCTGTGGAAGTGTTAATCTTCTTGGAAATCTACACTCACTTCATTGGGAAATACAATTTTCAGATAGTCTCTACCAGCATATAAAATCCGATAGATGTAAACAAATTCATGATCAGCGCGATAAATGACGAGATAGCTTCCCGACACCACATATCGAAAATCAGTTTGCACATTTATCTTTGTAGATAACTTTACTCCCATCAGTGGAAATTGTTTTAACCCCTCGTACTTAGCGATGATCTTATTGACAACATTTACCGCAGCAATTGGGTTGTCTAGCTCTTTTTGGATATAGTCTTTAATCTCGATCAAATCTTCTGTTGCCATGGGATTCACTTTGATCTTATGCATTAAATCAAACCCCCAGCTTTTCTTTCACTTGTTCCTCTGTCATCCAATCATCATCTGCTTTGATCCGATTTTCAGCTTCCATGAGCTTAGACAATAATTTTATAGTAGCCTGATTTTTTTCATACTCTTCAATATCTACGATTGCAAACTTTCCTCTACCGTTCTTTGTTAAGAATACCGGAGAGCCAACTCCAATATCTTTTAGAACTTCATTGTAATTTCTTAAATCAGAAACCGGTTTAATATTAGGCATAATATCAACTCCTTTGTCAATATTTTACCCTTATTTTACTTAAAATTCAACACAATTTATTACAGCAAATTGTCGTAAAGCCCATGTCTTTAGTCATGGGATATAATCTGAACTTCCTGATATTTCCATCTAAAACTTAAGCACCCCACCATGAAGGTATTGGTTGGGGTGCCGTTTCTTTAAATCGCTATTGATGAATTCCAGGATTTCCTCATAGGTTTTATCGCTTCTCTTGATTGCCGCGATGAGCTCCTCTTTCTTCAGGGCATCTCGTTTGTCAATCAGCTGCTTGAGTTCCGTAATCGCAGCTTCATACTTTTCCTTCGTTTTGACAACCTTCTCCTGTGCCACTTCAATTTTCCGATCCAATGGAATCCCCGCTTTCGCCATTTTCCGGTCTCCTATCATTCATCAGATTTTCAATGCATTACTGATTTCTGTTGCCTTGTATTTTATGTAAGCAGCATCCAGGCCGAATGCTTTCAAGATTGTCTTTTGGGTTGCCGTCACGGCATGATCCAGTCGGTAGACATTGTCGAGCTGTCTGACCATTTCGATTTTTTCCAGTTCCCGGATTGCAGCCGGAACCGTCATGTCGTTTGGCTTCCGATCGGGGGTCTTGTTTTCTTCCTTCAGACAGGCATAGAATTTGTTCCGGATGATCAGCGCAATGAATTCAATAAAGATCTTCGCTGAGGCTGCTTCGTCTGTATGAACACGGATGCTTTTGTTGCCAAGGTAGGACATGTCACCCCGGAACAGCTTCTCTGACGCGTCCCTGCTCTTGTAGAGGTTGATTTCTCGGGCACATCAGGTATTTTGACAAGAAAACCAAGTACATTCGGCCTCCTGTTAGAAATGTATTTCCATCCAAAATATACATAAAACCTGACTCGATGCAACGTCATGCCGCATAGAATCAGGCTTTCTCAACTTTTCACAACTTTTTTCCAAGCTGATTGTTTCTTTCGGTGGAAACATTACCGGAAGTCCAGAGAAAACGGCCGGACACCCCGGATCAACCCGGGGCCGGACGTCCATCCTGCAACACCCGTACCCTTCACCGACCCAACCGCGCTGACTACCGTCCCGGCGTTTCATGGCTTTTGGACTGTATGTGTCAGATCCCCTGACTGAAGCAGGAGCGGGATATTAAGCCATCCTATTGTCCAAAGAGCGTTTACCGAAATGCCAGTCAAAGCCCGAACAGATCGCCGATCTCCTCTTCCGGAATAGCCCGGCTGCTCTTTTTCCCGGCATTTTGGAGCATGCTTTCGACTTTCTGATCAATGGACTTGCGCAGAAGCTCCCGGCTGTCCATGTCCCTGAGGGTGAAAAACATCATGGGGTCTTCATCCAGACGGGACCCGATGCCATACAGGACCGCCGCCACGTGCTTGCACATGTACGCCCAGTCCGGGCAGTCGCAGCCAAAACGGATCTGTCCGGGCGACGGAAAGAGCCCGCAGGTTTTGTCCGTAAACAGGCTGGCCAGTTCCCTGGGAAATGTTCCGTCGACCAGCCCTTCCAGGGAGTCAATCCGGTGGTTGCACCGGGCAATGATCTGCTCCTGCTGTTCTTTGTTCAGGGTGTCAATCACAATCCGCACATTGTACGTCTTGGAGCCGCTTCCCAGAACCAG
>SKMO01000158.1 GCA_007121025.1 Bacillota bacterium
AAAAACGGTTTATACAAGTCTTCAGAAATCGCTGACGCCGTGACCAGCAACTGTGAATCCGCGGTACTCATGATGGCCGCCAGAATGGCCGCCAGCAGAATCCCCGCTACCCAGGGATTGAACCGGGACTGCACCATCAGCATAAACACCTTCTCCACAGATGCGCCTTCAAGGCCGGTTTCAAGGTACACACGTCCAATCATGCCGGCAGCCACTGCACCAACCAGTGCGACAACAACCCAGACCATGGCAATCAGTCTGGATTGCTTGATCTGTTCAGCTGAACGGATGGCCATGAAGCGGGCAAGAATATGTGGCTGTCCGAAGTACCCCAGACCCCAGGCCAGTGATGACACAATGGCAATCCACCCCAGCGGAAGACCATCCAGGCCGGTCAACGGCCGGAGAAACTCCGGATTCACGCCTTCTAGCAATCGTACCGTCTCCCCCAACCCGCCCAGAGCAGCAGCTGCAGAAACCGGCACAATCACAATGGCGCAAAACATCAGCGTACCCTGAAAAAAATCCGTCCAGGAAACCGCCATGAACCCACCCAGAAAGGTGTAGGTAATGATCGCCAGCGTTCCCACCGCGACTGCCGTCATATAGGGAAAGCCGAACACCGTACTGAACAGCCGGCCACCGGCCACCAGGCCGGACGCCGTATAGATCAGAAAGAAAATCAAAATGAATACAGCCGACACAATTCGCAGGACGTTTGACTTGTCCCTGAAGCGGTTTTCAAAATAGTCGGACAGCGTCAGCGAATCTCCGGCCGTTTCAGTATAAATCCGGAGTCTTCTGGCAACAAAACGCCAGTTCAAGTACGTCCCGACACCAAGCCCCACGGCGATCCAGATGGACTCAAGCCCGGCAACATACGCAGCCCCGGGAAGCCCCAGCAACAGCCATCCACTCATGTCTGATGCCTGGGCCGACAATGCAGCCACCCAGGAGTTCAGCCCCCGGCCACCCAAAATGTAGTCGGAAAGATTGGCCGTTCTTCGGTAAAAATAGACCCCGACAACCATCATGAAGGTTAGATAGAATAAAAACGTAATCAATATACTTGGTTCCATAGGTCACCTCCTGTTTTTCTAATACAACTATATAGAAAAACAGAAGGAACCTCAAGAAATGATTCCAAAAAGTACGCCAGCCGCAAAAAGCCCCAGGTAGAAAAGCCCTACCACGCGCATATCCCCGAAAGGATCCTCTGATCGCCACTGCATTACGCCGAGCCGTTGGCAACTCTCCCGGACCGGACCGTTTGCGTTTTCTTCCGGGCCGTCCGACGGAGGTCCCACCGTCGGGGGCTGAAACTGCAACTGTTCTTCGACATATGTCAGCCAGCCCTCAAAATCATATGGCTGATCGTCCTGTTCCTGCCAGATCCCTTGCAGCATTACTGCGGCCAGCGTTCCCGGATCCGTACGGTTCCCCGGAATACACACCAGCTTCATCTGGTTCCCCCGGGGGTCCACATACATTTCATCGATGTCCAGACAGGGCCACTCAGGAGGAAGAAAATACTCCTGTTCCAACTGCAGGCAATCACGAACGACTTGCCGGAAGAGCAGGAGCCGGGTTCTTCTGCAATGTTCGTTCAGAAGGTGGTTTCTCAGCGGACGAAGACCCGCCGTTTTGTATGACAAAACGACGTCCCCATTACGTTCATGAACTACTGGTGAAAGAAAGCCCGGTATTCCGGCGCCGGCCAGCATTTGGCACTCCCAGTCGCGAATCTGCTCCGGGGACAATACAACTTCTTTATAACGCACCACGGATCACCCACCATAAGTATCCTCCGGCAAACGCAGGCATGCCCGGAATCACACGAATCAGTTTTCCACGCCAAAGACTCAGACCCGTCAGAAACATCAGAGAACAAGGAATGCTGTACACGATGATCCAGATTACGCCTTCCGATCCCCAAAAGCCCCCCATCCCGGACAGAAATTTGATGTCACCAGCTCCCAGCATCCCCAGGAACCACAACGGACCAAGGCAAAGGGCCAGTAAAGCAAGTGCATGAAGCCAATCCTGCCAGTTGCCAACACCCCCCAGCACTCTATACCCCAGGGCACTGCCAAGAAACAATCCATTCAACCGATTCGGAACCCGTTCGGTTTTCAGATCGGTCCAAACAGCCCAGCTCACAAAAAAAACAGTCAGCAGCAATCTAATCATGGCCCCAACTCCGTTCCATCGCTCTGCTGTTCAGCAGCATCCCTGGGATAAACGCGGACCTGTAAACCAGCTTAGCCTGGTAGTAACCTTCCTTGCGGCCAATGAACACCGAGTCCACCCGGTCGGCACACAGCAGCCCGCTGTCGTCCATCCTCAGCAAAAACCCCACCGACTCCTCCCGTGACAGCTCAGAATCCCTGTCTGCCAACAGCCCCATGGGCAGACCCGTCAGTTCCACCAGAAGGGCCGCCAACGCCTCTTCTCCCATCCCTCCTGCCGCCAGCACCTTGACCATTTCTGCGGTCGTCTGGTTCAAAACGGATGCTTCAAGTACGGCCATTTGCATCATCACAAACGAGAGCATCACGAACACCACCAGCGGAAAAACCAGGGTGGCCTCAAGAACGATCCTGCCTTTCCGGTCCTTTGTCATTAATAACACATGGCCAACTCCTTTCGAAAATACACTCGTCCATCCCGAACAACCCCCTCCGGCATCCAGGGTCCGGGCTCAAACAGGACGGCCATGGAGACCTCCGCCTCCACTCGGATACCGGTGGTTCCACTGACCGGCACCAAACTTCGGATTCGATGTAGTTTATCATTCCGGTCCACCAACAGAAGGCCCACCCTTAAATGGTCCTCATAATCCACTTGAACATTTCGGAGGGGATTGCGGACAGACGGCGTCATGTTGACAACAGGCACCCTGTTTTCCGCCCCCACGAGACGAAACACATCCATCACACCTTCCCAGGCCCCCATCAGCAGGGAAAACACGACCCGGGATACAGGCCCCACCGGCGCTGGTGGTGGGGAGAACGCAAAGTACCCCACTGTATTGAGGGCTGTGCGCACCCCTGCAAGCTGGAGAAGAAACACAATTTGGGGATGACTGCTGGCCCCGGTAATAACATACTCCGCTTCAGTTCTCTTCAGAGGCCTTCCTTCCCGGGGGTTGTTCAGATTTGACAAATGCATGAGCACGTACTCACCCAGATACATCTCATTGCGTCCTTCCAAAATTACTCTTCGCAGCTGATCCATCAGCCTGAACGCTTCTCTTCCTGCATCTGCAGGAAGAGTGTCTGGCCGTTCCCGGGGCAACCCCTCTTCGAGTCCGGTTAACCCGGTTTTTTCCTCAAGCCTCTGTCGAGCCTCAACTGTGTGCACCATCCTCTCCCGAATCCAATCCAGGGGGTCGATCCCCTCCAACCGGTCTTCTGCCGGAAGAGAGGGCTCTCCGGCACGGCCCAGCAACCGGTCCACCTCCAGCACCAGATCTCTGTTTCGATCGTAAAGATCGTTCATTGTTTGTCTTCTCCGGGCGGCCCGCCTTTGCAGCCGTTCGATTCTGGCGTCATCCGACTCCGGCCTGTTTCGTTCCTCCCGAATCTGCCGGTTGATGGAGCGAATGTCTTCCTGCGTTTCCCGGATTTTCCTGTTGTTGTTCTCAATTTCACCCATGTTCCGATTTGCCTGATCAAGAAGAACCGCCTTCTGCCCGGCATCGGAAAGGTCCCGTGCCGATTGGAAGCCCTTAAACACCCTGGAAAGACTCCGGGTCAGATTCACGGGCCCTGCATATTTGACCGTTTCAAGAATCTGCTGGAGCATAACCTGTTCTTCTTCAATGGACTGCACAGGTTCCCACCAGATGCTTTCCACCCTCAGATCCAGCAGGTCACTCCCATCCAGATTGGCCATCAGCAACTGTTCGATGTCATCCTCCCGGACGTCCGAAACAACCATGAGCCCATAGTCACTGAAGACTTGTCTGTCATAGGCTCCCAGCACACTGCGCGCTGTACTTTCCAATGCCTGTTGCAGCCACATCTGTCCCACACGCCATCGGGCGGCTTCGGTCATCACCATTGCACCCAGCAGCAGGACTGGCAAGATGAGCAGCAGCAACATCGAGACACTGCCTTTACGGTTCATGTCATGGCGGCGCGAATCCCCGTGACGATCGTCTTGGCGGAGCGCCCTCCCTCCCTTCGATCCACTGTTCCCTGGTCCGGTTAATTCTGTAAGCAAACAAAAACTTCCGCAAAGGAACGGATTATCCTTTGCGGAAGCCAGTTTGAACGGCGATTTAACGGGTTCGAAACGATCAGATCACAACCACTGTCCCCGGATGTTTTGTGTTCACGGTGCCAATAATGGTGCCCTGAAGCTGCCGGTCTCCCAGCTGCCTGAGGTAAAACAGGGCCTGTGGCTCAGGCAGGGCAACCAACAGCCCTCCGGATGTCTGCGGATCGAACAGCGTATCCATCAGAGCCTCTGAAACCTCCGGTCCTGCAAGGATCCTGTCCCCCAGATGACACCTGTTTCGATGCGCTCCACCAGGAACCAGACCCATCGCTGCAAAATCCAGGGTTCCGGGAAGAAGGGGGATCTTCTGTTGCCACAGTTCAAACCCGACATCGCTGTCGGAGATCATTTCATACGCATGCCCCAGCAGACCAAACCCGGTGACGTCTGTACAGGCGTGCGTTTCCAAATCTTTCAGGGATTCAAACGCCCCTCGGTTTAATTGGGCCATCACCACCGATGCCATGGTTTCCTGTTCTTTCGTGGCCAATTCCCCTTTGATTGCCGTGCTGATGATCCCGGTTCCCAGGGGTTTTGTCAACACCAGAAGGTCACCATCCCTGGCTCCTCGGTTCGCCAGAATCTGGTTCGGATGAACAAAACCTGTGACGCTTAATCCGTACTTCGGTTCTTTGTCTTCGATGGTGTGTCCTCCCACCAACAGGGTGTCTGCCTCGATCAACTTATCGGCCCCACCGGCAAGTATCGCCTCAAAGACATCCAGATCCACATCGTTGACTGGAAATGCAGCCACGTTCATGGCCGTTTTGGGAACACCTCCCATTGCATAGATATCACTGAGGCTGTTGGCCGCAGCAATCTGGCCGAACAGATACGGATCGTCAACCATTGGTGTGAAAAAATCCACCGTCTGGACAATGGCCAGGTCATCTGAAATCCGGTATACAGCCGCATCGTCCAGTGTCGCCCCGCTGATCAGAAGGTTGGGATCCGTAAACGCAGGCAGCCTGGACATGATCTTTGATAGGGTCCCCGGACCCACTTTCGCTGCTCAACCGGCAGCAGACGCCATTTGCGTCAGTCTGATGTCTGTCATTGGGCCACCTCCTCCTGCAGAAAGGCACTGTACGCCTGAACCGTCATATACAGGTCTGCTTTGCTGACTATTTCAAAGGGGGAATGCATTCCCAGCAGCGCCGGCCCGCAATCCACGGTGTCCATGCCCAGTCGTGACAGGAACATAGCAATGGTCCCTCCGCCTCCCATGTCCACCTTGCCCAGCTCGCCGGTTTGCCAGATAACACCCCGCCTGTGAAACAGCCGCCGCAATGCCCCCATGGTTTCTGCACTTGCGTCATTGGCGTCGTATTTCCCCCGGGCTCCGGTGTACTTGGTCAACACGACACCCATACCGGCGGACGGCGCATTCTTGGGGTCAAACAGGTTTGGATAATTCGGGTCCTGCGCTGCCGAAACATCAGCGGACACCGCTATGGAACGGTTCAAAATCCGCCCGGGATCTCCCAGGCCCTGCAATCCTTCTCCCTGAGCCAGAAGGGCCAGGGCGTGTTCGAGAAACATGGATTGTGCCCCGGTGTCCCCCGTGGATCCAATCTCCTCTTTGTCGGTCAGCAAAACCAGCGCCGTCCGGGCTGGTTCGCGGACTGCAAACAACGCCGTGACTGCACTGAATGCACAGACTCGGTCATCGTGGCCGTAACCCCCAATAAATGCCCGGTCCAAACCCACTTCGCGGCAGGGACCGGCAGGGACGACTTCAATCTCCGCACTGATCAAATCCTCTTCTTTGACGCCGAGTTCATCATGGATCAGCTTCAGAAGGTTGGCCTTGACTCTTTTTTCCCCTTCGGGATCTGCGAGCGGTTTACCGCCAAACAACACATTGAGGCTTTCGCCCTCTACCGCCTCACTCATGGGTTTCTTCATTTGTTCACGGGCCAGATGGGGGAGCAGATCGGTGATTGTAAATACCGGACCCTGCGGATCTTCCCCCCACTGAAATGTCAACGGTTCTTTATCCATCGGAACAATGACTCCATGGATCGCCAGGGGTATGGACGTCCACTGATATTTCTTGATCCCCCCGTAGTAATGGGTCTTGAGAAGGCCCATTCCTTCTTCTTCGTACAACGGCTGTGCCTTCAGATCAAGTCTGGGGACATCGACATGGGCGCCCACTAGCTGAATCCCCTCCGTCAAAGTCTTGTTCCCTGCAACCCCAAGAAGCAGTCCTTTGCCCTTGTTTCGGATAAAAAATCGCTCTCCTGGTTTCAGACGACCACCTTCATACACCGCAAACCCTTGTTTCCGAGCCATCTTCTCGATTTCAAGAATGCATTCCCGTTCCGTTTTCCCCCGATCAAGAAACGTTCGGTATGCCTGCGAGAGCTCTTCCGTTGCCGGCTGGTCCAGAGCTTCCCAAGCCCCTTTCTTTTCATATCCATAGGCATCAATAATTTCCTTGCTGTTCATCTTTGTGATCTCCTTTCTCCCCACGGGCAAACGGCCAGGCATCTGCCGCAAATCCGCTTCCCGAACGCACTGCGGACTTTACTGAGATGTTTGTCGCAGCGATCCCCAATGAAACGCTCTTCCAACTGATCCCCGGGCTCAAACGGTTTTCCCGTCAGTGCATCCGGTGGGCAGGCTTCAACGCAGGCATTGCAGGTGCCGCAGCGGTTTTGAACCGGGCTTCCGGTTTCAAGTTCACAGTCCGTCAGAACCGTAACCAAACGAAGCCTGGGCCCATATTCCCGGGTCACCAGCGAAGCATTCTTTCCAATCCAGCCAAGTCCTGCCAACCGGGCGGCCATCCGGTGCGAAAAAATCCCCACCAGCCGATCGTCACTCACCCGCTGAGACGCCGGTACCGGAAACGCTCCGCAGCCTTCTTCCTGAAGAAGAATCGCCAGCTGCAGGGCCAGGTGGTCCAGCTTGCTGTTGAGAACATTATAATAATACAGGTAGGTATGCGTCGGCGCATCCACCAGCTGATTGACCACCTCGGCGGGGTAGGCAATACCCAGTACAATGGCCCGGGGATAACCGGACAGAGCATCCCCGAAGGTTTCTTCGATATACTCTTTCGACCCGGTCAGGTCAGCAACCCCATACAGCGTTGCTCCGCCATCACGGGCAATCTGTTCAAGTGTGTGTCCAATACTTCCCATTTACATCCTCTCCTCACAGTTGTTTCCGTTTTTCCTGTAAAAAACCCTTGAACGACAAACCCAACGGACTCAGGGTACGGTTACGGACATGGACGACATAGAATGTCCTGGTTACATCAAAATCCTCCAGTTGAATCCTGCGCACTTTCCCCAGCTGTTCAGCATCCCTGAAGGCCACTTCGGAAATCCAGCTAAGACCAAGTCCGCTTTCCACTGCCGTAATGCTGGCCCTGGTGCTTCCCAATTCCATCTGAACATTCAGCCGGTCCTTTGAGATTCCGTTTTTTTTCAGCGCAGACAGCAATTCCGTTCGGGTCCCTGAGCCCTCCTCCCGTAAAACAAGCGGACTGCCGATCACATCTTTGAGTTTCACGCCCTTCTGCTTGCACAAAGGGTGATCCGGATGAGCGACCAGATGCAAACGATCATCGGAAAACGGCTCTGCCTCCAAATTGGGGTCGTAAGGGCGTGAACCCACAATTCCAATGGCGATTTCCTCGTCTGCCAGTTTTTCCAGAATGGCTGCAGAGTCAGCAATCTCCATGGACAGGTTCACCCCCGGAAACCGGGTTTTGAATGCCCCGATGAACTCCGGAAGGAGGTATTCTCCCGGGATGGTGCTGGCCCCTGTTTTCAGGTGACCTTTTTCCAGATTTCTGTATTGCAGTATATCGTTCTGCAACGAATCATACTGGTTCAGGATCTTCCGGGCGTTTCGAAAGAACAGTTTACCTGCCTCAGTCAAGCACACCGAACGTTCCCCACGCTCAATCAGTCTGAATCCCACATCTTCTTCCAGTGATTTGATCTGCCAGCTGATCGCCGGCTGAGTCATGTAAAGCGTTTTTGCTGCAATCGTAAACCCGCCGGTTTCCACAACGGTCACAAACGCCAGCAGTTGTTTGTAACTGAACATCCGCTTCCCCCTCTTTCCGCATCCACGCAATAACTTCCTCCCTATTGTACCCATGGAATAAGGAAAAATAAAGGTTTGAATAAAATATACTTATCACTTCACGTAAAAAATATATCCCTGGGGATATATTTAGTTCCATTTCCCTTTTTTCATATGGGCCGCCAGTTCCGCCGTGATCATTTTTTTAGCTTCGAGTGCCCCGTTTCTGGCTTTGGTAAACACATCCACACATCCCGGGTCCAGGTCATCGCTGATGCCCTCTTCAGCGATGGCAATCACATTGTCCAGGTTGGCGGACAACTGCAGATGCAGATCGTTTGAAAATCGGGCCCGGATGAACGGCTCCGCTTCCTCCCGGGGAACCTCGCTGTATTGGCTTGCCTCTGCACCGCATTTGGGACAGTTCTGCGGAGGCGTGCTCCCATCATGAATATAACCACAAACACCACAACGCCAAATCATTTCTTTCACTTCCTTTCAAACAAATGGTATGCTTATGTACTTTTCGATATCTGTTGGCAAACACCTGCAAAAAACGGGAAGAATCTGACTTGATTTAAGAACATTTGTTCTGTATTCTGGACTTAGGGGGGTGATTTCATGGATCTGGACTCGCGGTTGGCCATTCTGTCCGATGGCGCAAAGTACGATGTCTCCTGTTCTTCATCGGGCAGCAACAGACGACATCCCGGCAAAGGCCTGGGGGCATCCGCTCCTTCTGGCATCTGCCACAGCTGGTCCGATGACGGCCGGTGCATTTCCCTGCTGAAAATTCTCTACACCAACGACTGCATTTACAATTGCCAGTATTGTGTGTACCGTTGCACCAACGACCAAACCCGGGCGTCGTTTACTCCGGAAGAGGTCGCCCGGCTGACGGTCGAGTTTTACCGCCGGAACTACATTGAAGGGCTGTTCCTCAGTTCAGGAATCCGGGACAATCCCGACCGGACCATGGAAGAACTGGTGCAAACGGTCTGGCTTTTACGCAAAAAACACCAATTCCATGGTTACATCCACCTGAAGGGCATTCCGGGTGCAGACCTTTCCCTGATCGGCCGCGCCGGGTCTCTGGTGGACAGACTCAGTGTCAACATCGAGCTGCCCACAGTCCAAAGCCTGAAGCTTCTGGCCCCGCAGAAAAAGCCGGAGAAACTGGTTCGCCCGATGGCGTTTATGCACCGGACGCTGACTGAACGGACTGACGGAGGTCTGCGGCGGAGCAAGGACTTTCTCCCCGCAGGACAGACCACCCAGATGATTATCGGTGCCACTCCTGACACGGACCAGGACATCATCATGTCCAGTGCTCGTCTCTATCAGACTTATGGAATGAAACGGGTCTATTACTCTGCCTACATCCCAGCCAATTCCGATGATGATTTGCCAAAAGCCCAACCGCCTCTTCTCCGGGAACACCGCCTGTACCAGGCAGACTGGCTGATGCGCTTCTATTCGTTTGACCCTGAAGAAATCCTGGGACAACGTTCACACCTGGACTTGCAGCTGGATCCAAAAATCATCTGGGCACTGGACAATGTTTCCCAGTTTCCCGTTGAAGTCAACAGAGCTTCATATCACGAATTGCTCCGTGTACCCGGCATTGGACCCACCTCCGCAACCCGGATCGTCCGGGCCCGCCGCTGTGGGCGGCTGCACTTTGAAGACCTGAAGGCCCTGGGGGTGGTCGTCCGACGCGCACGCTTTTTCGTCACGGCCTCAGGAAAGTATTTCGGTTTAAGATACAACGACAGCGCGACCCTCCGTTCCTATCTCACAGAAGGCCGCGCTGCTGATGCACAACAATTGACACTATTCGATTTCATCCGCTGAGTCCAGAGCACTCAGCCAGCGATCCAGTTCCTCCAGAAACGGCCCCCAGGATGGCGCCTGTGCATCCGTAACATCTTCAGGAATATCGATCCGCGGAAGTGATCCGTCACCAAGCACACCCAGCAGAATGTCCATGAAGACGCCAGGCTGACCAACGGCGTCACAGGAGGGACTTTTTTCAATCCCCATCAGTCCGACCACCCGGGTTTCCCGTTGCCCCAGCTGTTGCAGAAAGGACGCCCACTGGCCTGCCAACGCCCCGCACAACTGCCGGTACTCCGGAGTATCGTATTGTTGCCTGGTCATCGGCAGCCGTTCCATTCCCAAATACAGGGTTTCCGGGCAAGGAAGCTGGACCAGACCAATCCCTGACCGCGCCAGCCGCTCCAACACCCGGGAAAATCCTCCGGCGGCTCTGGCCAGCGGATGGACCACCGCATTTTGGTTCAGGATGCAGTGGGCCACCAAGAGGACCCGGTTACCTCGGATCATAGGTGGTCATCTTTCCGAGAATATCCGGCGGCATCTTCCTGATAATGACCCAGGCGATCAGTGCACTGGCCACCTTGTCAATGAGATTGCCTGCGACCCGCGGGATAAAGGCTGCTGCAAAAATTCGCTGCCCGGAGGCCAGTAGCCATCCGACAAAAAAGTCTGTGGAACTTCCAGTGAGACCACCATATATCCAAACAACAATGGGCGTCCCGATGAGAGGGGCCACCACCGACAGCACCAGACCGGTCGCAACGGCCACTTTCAGGCTGTATCCCCACTTCCGGACCACCAGCCCCGTGACGATCCCGATGGTCATGTTGACCAGTGCAAAGGGAATGTTCACCGGATTAGTCAGAAATCCCTGAATGACATTGGTCAGCAATCCAACGGTTCCGCCCCAAAATGGGCCAAAAGCGATGGCAGCGATCATCGTCCCCATGGTATCCATGAAGATCAGCGGGATATTGAGAAAACTGACCAGCGTCCCCAGGACCAGGTTCAAAACAATACAGATCACCGAAAAAAGCATCATAAACGTTCGTGAATTTTGCATATGAATCCCTCCTATCGCCGCTCATTATACTCCCTGGAGCGTCGATTCGGCGGGAGAATAAAATCTTTTGATCATCGTTCCGAAGTGCATCAATTTCACTGCGGACAGAAAGGATAAATCGTATGATTATCGTGTTTGATGGGACTTTCGATGGGCTGCTGACGTCCATCCATGCCGGAATGAAAGGGTGCCGTCCGAACGCGGTCCGGAGCGAAGAACACGTTGAGGCTGGCCTCTTTGATGAACTGATCGCGACCGTCACAGACCCGGACATTTCGCTTCGAGTGGCCAACGGCTGGGAGCGGGAACGTTACAGCAATGCGTCGTAAAGCCCATGGCTTTAGCCATGGGATACAAGACGCGGTTTCTGTTCATCAATTGCCAATTCTGGAACCGGTATATATTATAATAAACAGAGACG
>SKMO01000052.1 GCA_007121025.1 Bacillota bacterium
CATGAAGACCGCTGTCACGTCCAGTTCTGCGTTGTCATCTTCCCAGCCTTCCATTTTATTGGCTTTCCGATAATATGAATCAAACGCCGTTCCAAGAGCGGTGACGACTGTTGAACCCTGAATTCCGTTGAAGCCCATGTTTCTGGCTTTCAGGTCACTGACGTGCATGGAGCCGCCCCGACCCTTGTTGATGCCGGTTTCCTTGGCAAAAATCTCCGCCATGCACTGCTTGCGTCTCTCCTGTGGCGAAGACAGAACGATCGCCCCATGCCCCCGGTGGTCCGGGAATTTGTAGTCGGTGTCCCGCAGGGCTTCAACCACACCTGCCTGTGCTGCCTCCTGTCCAATGGACAGATGGATAAAGCCGGGAATGGTACCGTTTTGAGCATAGTTTTCCACTTCTTCTTCGAACCGGCGAATCAGCACCATGTCACGGTATACTTTCCACAGCCGTTCTTTGCTTAAAGCCATTTGTTTGCTCCTCCCTATTCTTCTTGCATTCTACTTCAGAAATGTTTCCCGGATCACGTCTTTGTTCAGTTCCCCTGCCACAAAGCAGGATCCGGTCCGCACATTATGAATCTGGATCTTGGCGATGGAATGAAAATCATGGTCGATGTAGTAAAAATCGCGACCCGCTTTTTCAAACACGTCTCCAAACGGTTCCGGATAGTACGGAGACGACGTCTTGGACACCAGCTGGTGAACCACCTTGGCCACTTCAACGTCCTCTGCATCCACCCAGAATTCCACTTCTCCGCCATACAGGATGGCGTCATTGATCCGCCCCATGGCCTTGACTTCATCGTTGACAACCGGTGCAATCGGTGCCTTGCCCCAGCAGTTGACCACTTTTTCCACTTCAAACCCTTTTTCATGCATTTTGTGGCAGACCTGTTCCAGAAGACGGGCAGACACCTGGATGGAGCCCACCAGGCAGGCGCTCGGGGCCAGCAGCAGATACACGTTCTCCGGGGGCACATCGCACTCCCGGGCCACTTCCAGAGCAATGTCCTCTGAGGGAAGTTTCACATCCTGGATGCACAGTACCACTTCATCATTGCGGTCCCGATAGGGTGTCATTTCGAAATACATGTCACTGTCCACCACAGCCTGTGCCCGGGCCGGACCCGAACCGATCGTGGCAAACTCACCTTCGCCCAGTTTCCATCCGGCTATCTGGGATCCCAGACAGGAAATCAGCGGGCTTTCGGTGTAAACCTCAACGGCAGAGAACATAATCTCATCGTCCAGTCTCCAGCTTCCCAGCTGCACACGGGACATGTCACCCATGGCCACCCGGGTAAACAGTAGGCCGGCGTCCCAGCTTCCCTTGACGTCCAGACCCATGTCCACCAGCGTGGCCCCACAGTCCATTTTGTGCACTTTCACACCGAGTTTTGCCTCGTTGGCGATAATTTCTTCTTTGACCAGTTTAACGGCCATCTTGTTAATGCTTACCTGATCTGACATTGTGATCCTCCTAGGAATGGTTTCCAAACACATCGATGGCCGCACCCTTGATCGGACCGGCTTCATCAGATGACAGCCACAGAACGACTTTTGACACTTCCGGCGGCTGCAGCATGTCTTCAAGTTTGATGGTCACAGACTCATGCTCTTCCATTCTCTCCCGGGTGTATTCAGTGTTTGTCATGCCCAGGTAAATTGCGTTCACATTGATGTTGTCCATTTTCACCTCTTCCTGAAGGGTGTGGGTGAAGCTGACCAGGCCGCCTTTGGCCGCGGCGTAGGCGCCAAACCCCGGGAAGAATACTTTGGCAGATGCTGAAGCAATGTTGACGATCTTTCCGTACTTGTTTTTAAGCATGTGTGGCAGAACCGCTCTCGTGCAATAGAACGATCCGTTCAGATCCACGTTGATCTGCAGATCCCAGTCCTGCTTGGATGTTTCGGCCACTCTGATCGCACGGTGTACCGCAGCATTGTTGATCAGAATGTCCACGGAACCGTAGTTTTCGGCCACCTCATCCACAACTTTGGTCACGCCATCATAGTCCGTGATGTCCAGACGGTAGGTGTCCACTTTTCCGCCACTTTGCCGAATGTCCCCAGCCATTTTTTCCAGGGTGTCCGGGTTCATGTCAATGGCAATGACCTGGGCGCCCTCTGCTGCGAAGTCTTTTGCGTACTGAGCTCCCAGACCCTGACCTGCACCGGTAACCAGTGCGACTTTCCCCTCAAATCTGCTCATTGTATCCTCCTTGTTTTCTTTAATGTTTTCCGGTCTGTTCCGGAAAAATTATCTTAGAGATAGATCTCATGGGTTTTCTGGCAGTTGCACACATGCCGTTCCATGAATCCATCTATTTTATCCAATTCCCTGTTTTCAATGATCTCCAGCAGCAGCCGGTGATCGTTGATCAATGTCAAAATGGCCTGCGGATTGCGGACCACCGACTCCTGGTAAAGCGCCTCATGGATGCTGACGTTTTCCAGAACTTCCACCAGTTTGGGCAGACCCGACGCCGCATACAACGCCTTATGGAACTGATCGGTCAGTCGGGCGTATTCGTCCACGTCCTGTTGCCGGACCGCTTGTTCACATCCGTCCAGCGATTCACGAAGCAGGTCCACGTTCAGTTCGGTATTCTCCCGCATAATTCGCTCCAGGGCCAGTTTCTCCAGCACACTGCTGATCAGAAGAATCTCATCCACTTCCTTCGCGGTCAGACTCTTCACCTTGAAACCGACGCCGGGCAGCATGATCAGATAGCCCTGTGACACCAGGATCTTCACAGCCTCACTGACCGGTGTGCGGCTCACACCCAGTTCCTCGGCGATTTCCACCACCTTGTAGATCCGGTCTTTGCGAAGCTCTCCACTGAAAATCCGGTCCCGCAGGATCCGGTAGACGAACTCTCCTTTTGTCAGGCAATTCAGACTTGCATTCATGTTGATTCTCCCGTTGGCTTGTCACCTGCATGCAGCATTTTACATTCACAGTATAACCGATTCCCTGGCGCTTGCAAAGGGATATTCGCGGAAATTGGACCGATTTCCCAACCATTTTCAAGCCAGCCCGGATCATTTTTCCCTGACCTTCCGGGGGTTTCCTGTTGAATTTACCGGACTGTTGGGATATTCTAAAGGAAATCTGTATTTGAGAAGGAGACGAGACGAGATGAGCAAGCCTTATGAAGTGAAAGACGGTTATTATGGTGGGTTTGGCGGGGTGTTTGTTCCACCACCCCTTGTGCCCGTACTGGAGAAAATCGCTGAGGCGTTTAACCGCTACAAAGAGGACCCGGAATTCATTGCCGAATACGATTATTACATGAAGCAATACGTCGGGAAGCCAAGCCCCCTGTACTTTGCCAAAAACATGACCGAAGATCTGGGTGGCGCAAAAATCTACCTGAAGCGGGAAGATCTGAACCACACCGGCGCGCATAAAATCAACAACACCATCGGACAGGCCATGCTGGCCAAACGAATGGGCGCGAAGCGGATCATTGCGGAAACCGGGGCCGGACAGCACGGCGTGGCGACCGCCACAGTCGCCGCTCTGTTCGGGATGGAGTGTACGATTTACATGGGAGAAGTGGACACCCACAAGCAAAATCTCAATGTGTTCCGCATTGAACTCTTAGGGGCCAATGTGGTTCCGGTCAAGGATGGAGACCGGGATTTAAAAGCCGCCGTGGATACCGCCCTGATGGATTTGGTGGCCAATCATGACCACACCTTCTACATGCTGGGGTCTGCTGTGGGCCCACACCCCTATCCCGCACTGGTGCACCATTTCCAGTCGATCATCAGCCGGGAAGCCAGGGAGCAGATCCTTGAACAGGAAGGCCGGCTGCCGGACGCGGTCGTGGCCTGTGTCGGCGGGGGAAGCAACGCCATCGGGATGTTCAGTGAATTCATCGGAGATCCGGCCATCAAGCTTGTCGGGGTGGAACCTGCCGGGCTTGGATTGGGGACCGGGGAGCATGCAGCCCCCATTTCCACCGCCTCTCCCGGCGTGATCCACGGGTTCAAGTGCTACCTGATGCAGGACGCCGAAGGAAACCCGGCCCATTGCTATTCCATCGCCTCCGGACTGGACTATCCGGGGGTTGGCCCTGAACACAGTTATCTGCGGGACACCGGCCTGGCCGATTATGTGGCCATTGATGACTTTGAAGCCCTCGATGCCTTCCGCTACCTGTCCCGACGGGAAGGAATCGTCCCGGCCATTGAAAGCGCTCACGCCATTGCCCATGTCATGAAAATGGCACCAACCATGCGTCCGGACCAGATCATCGTGGTCAATCTATCCGGACGGGGGGACAAAGACGTCGGAACCATCCTGGAATCCGAACAGATCGCCCTGGACAGAAGAAAGCAGCTCCAAAACAAATAGCGCCAACGTCAGGGGATCCTTCAAATGAGAAGGATCCCCTGTTTTCCCTTTGCCAAAGAGCTCCATCTGCTCCGTTTGTTCGGAATTCTTCTTGAACGACCCCCACTTATCCCGATGGATTGAAGGGGAAGATTCCGAGGTACACCGCCCCAACGGCAGTTCATGATTATGAGGCTACCCCGTAGTCCCTGCGGTTAGACGTCTTACGGCTTCTTTTTCAAATTGATGCCTGCGTTAAGATCTCTGTCATGGAACGAACCGCATGCGGGACAGGTCCACTCCCCGACGGATAAGCACTTAACGGCTTTGTTTTCGTGCCCTCAGGAAGAACACAGCTGACTGAAAGCAACGTTTTTGGCGACAGCCACGACCTGTTTGCCATACCAGTCGGCTTTGTCTTCCAGCATCGTCCTGAACATACTCCAGGAGACTTCGGAAATCGCCTTGGAAAGGTTTACGTTTTGAGCAGGTTGCCGATCCTCAAATCCTCAATTCCGATGATGTCCTGGTTTTTGACAATCATGGTTGTGGTTTTATGCAGGATATCTGCTTTTGCATTGGCCATTTGTTCATGGACCCGGGCAACCCGGATCCTCTGTTCCTTCCAGTTTGCACTGCCTTTTGTCCGCCTCGACAGGATGCAATGTTCTTTTGCCAGCTTCGCTTCCAGCGCTCCCAACCATTTCGGGTTCGCATAGACGGTACCATCTGAAAAGACAGCCAAGCTTGTCAGGCCAACATCGATACCACAGGTGCGTCCCGTCCCGGGAAGCTTTGCAATCTCAGCTTCTGCCAGGATGGACACGCAATATTCCCCTGCAGGACTCCTTCTGACGGTCGCATGTAGAATTCTGCCTTCAATGTCCCGGGATCGGGCACATCTGGCCAGACCAATTTTTAGCCGTTTCATCCGATTCCTGACAACGGCAATATGTCCATCGACGCATTGGGTGGTATACGACTGCACCCGGTTTTTTTGATTTAAAGCGGGGCCCGCCGTTCAGTTTTTTGAAGAACCGCCTGAACGCATCCTCCAGGTTTTGCAGGGAAGACTGAAATGCGATGCTGTCAACTGCTTTTAGCCAAATCCGTTCCTTTTTGATAGCAGTCATCCTGGCAGATCAGGCAGAATACGTCAGCCCTTTGCCGGTTTCCTCCTAGGCTTCGTTCCACTGGACAAGGAAATGGTTGCAGACGAATCGGCAACAGCCAATCGTCTTCCCGATCAGTTCGCGCTTCCTGCAGTTTGGATCGATTCTGCATTTGTACGCCTTGTGTCTCAATGCAGCGTTCACCTCCCATGGTTAGAACATTTGTTCATTTGTATCATATTCCAGCCATTTCAGGAAGACGTTGTGCAAAAGATCGACATCATTCATCCCACCGCCTATGGAGGCGGTGGGATGAATGATGCTTTTTCAGATAAATGATCCCACAGAGCGAACCTTTCCGGTTGTTCGGGCGTCTAGTGTTCAAACCGACCGAATCAAACGGTCAGAATATATGGAGGAAACAACACATGAAATGGTTTGCAAAAATGACTTGGCTGATGTGCCTTCTGCTGATCCTGTCCGTAACCGCGGCCTGCTCTGCAGCTGACGTCCCTGAAGTGCCGTCCGATCCCGACGACAACGGACAGGAAGATCCGGCAGGACCCGACGAACCTGGCAACGAACTGCACTGGGATGAGTCGATTGAGACCACCATCCAGATTGAGGGGATGGACGAACCCATCACACTGAACCTGCTGGAAACCGAACGGTTTATCACCTACGTACCGGAAAACATGAGTACCACTGTTGACGGGGAACGGGTGCGGGTGTTTGCGGCGTTTGGTGGAACACCCGTGGAAGATGCTTATCTGGAGATCATTTTTCTTCCCGGCCTGTCCGCAGAACCAACTCTGAACGAGCTCAGCGACGCCTTGGACCTGGACGATTTCGAAATCAACCTGTCCGATCCGGCAGACCACATCCACAACTGGTCTGTTCTGGAGTTCTACAGTCACAGTCACCCGGAGTATTCCCTGTCTGGAGCTCTCGGGGTACGGGATGGACAAACCTTTGTGGCCCTGATGCATTATCCCTGGGAATATGGGGATGGATTTGAACCCCGAGCAAAAATGATCCTTGATTACCTGCACTGGACGCCGTCAGGTGAACCATTGAACCCCTGATCCTTCTGCCTTTCAACCGGAAAAAAGCCCCAGGAGCAGTTCAGTGAACTGCCTCCTGGGGCTTTTTATGGTTAATCCGTCTCCAAATCCACTTCTTCCCTGCCGGGAATACGCACAACGTCCCAGCCCAGTTCCTCACGCACCATGGCTGCAAAAGCCTCCTTGGCGTTGTCCTCTCCGTGCACCAGGAACAAACGGCGGGGAGGGGTTTTCAGATACCCCAGCCATTCCAGCAGATCCTCGTAATCTGCATGACCGGAAAACCCGTCCAGGGCATGGACCTGGGCCAGTACAGGAACGGTTTCCCCGAACAATTCCACCGATGATGCGCCATCACGAAGTTCCCGGCCCAGTGTTCCGGGCGCCTGAAAACCGACCATGACGATGGACGCTGCCGGATCCGTCAGATTGTGTTTGAGATGGTGCAAAATCCGTCCTGCTTCACACATACCACTCGACGAAATGATGATTTTCGGTTCTTCCACATAATTCAGCGCTATGGATTGCTTCTTTGTCCTTGTGAAATCAAGTTTATTGAAATCCAGGGGCGTGATCCCGCTGAGGATGAGCGTTCTTGTTTCTTCGTCGAACAGATCGGGATGTCTCCGGAACACCTCGGTGGCCGAGGTGGCCATCGGGCTGTCCACATAAATGCTGGTCCCGTCCAGCACCCGGGCCACTGGTCCTTCCTGGCGAGAGTACTGATTAAACAGATAAATCAGTTCCTGTGTTCGGCCGACAGCAAACGACGGGATAATGACATTGCCGCCGCGATTGAGGGTCTCCACCAGAATCTTTTGCAGGGACGCCTCGCTTTCTTCCATTTTTTCATGCAGACGGTCGCCATAAGTGGCTTCCAGCAACAACACGTCTGCCTCCTCCACTGTGGCCGGATCACGAAGGATCGGCCGGTAACGCCGCCCCAGATCCCCGGTATACACGACTTTCGTGGTTTTGCCATTTTCCGTGATCCACAGTTCCACAATCGACGAGCCCAGCAGGTGTCCGGATTCCAAAAACCGCACCTTGACCCCGCTTACCGGCTCAAATGTCTTTTCGTAATCCAGTCCCTGAAACTGCTGCAGAGTCTTTTCAGCATCTTCTTTGACATACAGGGGCACTTCCTCTTTGAGTTCCTGCAGCGCTTCTTTCTGTGCTTTCCGTCCCCGGATTTCACGTTTGATCCGCCGCTTGTTCCGTTCATTGGCGTCCCGGGCCTCAAACTCCTGGATGTTTGCGCTGTCCCGGAGCATGATCTCCGCCAGGTCGGCGGTGGCCTTGGTTGCGTAAATGGGACCTTCGAATCCCTGACGGACCAGAAGGGGGATTCGGCCGCTGTGGTCAATGTGCGCATGGCTGAGAATCATGAAGTCCACGGTGCCCGGATCAAACAAAAAGGGCTCCTTGTTTTTTTCGACAACCCAGTCGTCCCCCTGAAATAGGCCGCATTCCATCAGGAACGTGCTCTTCTCTGTACGAAACAAAAAGCACGAACCTGTAACCGTTTCCGTTGCACCTAGAAAATGAATCTTCATCCTACCCCTCCTGCCTGGTCTTTTCTCAATTTTACCATCCTTTCCGGTAGATAGGAATGTGTTCCTTCAAAGCGACGGCTGGCGATCTTCCGACTCTCTTCTGACGTAGCGGACCAGCGGTTCGATGGACCCCCGCCGGGTGAAGTCAGTCGGCTGCTGGTAGGCCACCAGCATCCCCCGCTCATCGGAGGTCAGACTGTCCTTCTGTTCAAGCTTCAGTTTCAGAAGTCTGATGAGAAAGCGGTCGTAAACGGTCAACCTGTCCGGATCAAACCCGCCCCGCAGGTAAAACAGCCCCCACTGCCGTCGCTCCTTTTCCCTGAAGTGTTTACGCCAGATGGTCTCCTGGATCTCTTCACGGTCAGGAGACAAACCGGTCACAAA
The DNA here is from genome assembly GCA_007121025.1 of Bacillota bacterium. Lineage (GTDB taxonomy): Bacteria > Bacillota > TC1 > TC1 > UBA5767 > SKMO01. The sequence continues at coordinate 8,465 of SKMO01000052.1, forward strand.
GACCACTTTGCGCTGATGGGGATACTTGAACAACTGGGTCCGCGCCCAACGCAGGTGGGACACACCCACTGTATACAGCCCTGCCCCGTAAATCACCGTCTCATAATGCTTCATTTGTCCTGCGGGAATATCCCGGCCATCGAACAGGTCTGCATCCAGCGCCTTTGCGATCCACTTTGCATATTGCTTGGTATAGCCACTTTTCGACCGGTACACCACCACTGTCTGCTTCATGATTTGGTTCCTCCCCGTTCTTTTGGCACCACCGAACCCACCCCAAGAATACCGGCCAGCAGAAGCCCCCACAGCACGGCATTTGACAGCCCATGCACCAACAACGACCCCCACGTTGAGCCGGTCTGCCAGGCGACAAACGGGGCCACCAACATGCCTGGAAGCATGGCCACCAGGTGCCACTTCAGGCAGGCGTGCAGAACCCACGCCCAAAGCACCCCGTTGATCACCACGGCCCAACCCCCGTACGCGGCTTCCTGCAGGGGAAGCAGGTATCCCCTCCACATCAGTTCTTCACTGAACATGGCCAGGGCGTGCAACGGGACAAACACACAAAACAACGGCCAGTTTCCCCGAAGTGGTGTGCCCATAAATGACTGCAGGGGAAGTGTCAGAGATTTATGGGGGTGAAAAGGAGCGGGCAGATAGTCCGGTGGTTTGAGCCAGGACACCCTGGCCAACCGTCTGCTGGTAAACGAAAGAGCCTCCTCCGTCACCAGGGTCAGGATCACACCACCGGCCACCAGGAACCAGTCCCGACCGGTCAATGGGACAAACCGGAAACGGGAAGCCATCGCAGCCAGCGACAGCGTTCCCCCTTCCCGGAACCGGTACAGGGCCAGCGTCAGAGGAGCCAGCAGGAACACCGGAACCCACAGCCATCCAAAAAACGTCCACAGCAGCGTGCGCCCCCTGCCCAGTGCCCGGGGGACGCCCCGGTGCACTCCGTAATAGATTACAGCCCCTGGTACAGCAAACAACACAATTTGGACCCAGATTTCCATCGTCTCTTCTCCAGCTTCAAAAAACATGCAGTACTTAACATGAGTATAGCAGACTGCACTCCCTGTTTCGATCCTGAAACAACCATTCAGTCCAGAGAACCCCTCACCTGCCCAACTTTCGGTCGGCAACCGGTCAGCCGCCGTTTCCGGGCTGGTGTCTGCAAAGAGTTCCAAATGAATGGTTGTGTGTTGCCCGGCCGCAGGATCCGGCAGCCGGAATGGCCGTCTGGCTTCGAACGGTTCATCCGCAAAAAACCTTTATGTGTCCAAAACCATGGTTAAATTGTAACATTTCTAAACATTTAACCAAATATTAACCGGAAAGCACTGGAAGAGCAGAACTTGTTTGTGGTATACTTCACATGGTAAATGAACGAAGGGAGGTGGTGCGATGACTTTAATGGAACAAATCACCCTGTATCTGATCGGCATGTCCCTGAAGCACTAAAGTGATCACCGGTCCACTCTGCAGCCCGAACACTGGGTCGTGTAAAACCAAGTACTGTTTTCCCCACCCGTTGCGGTGGTATTTTTTTGTCTGCTTTTCCCCTTTTGACCCTTTCCACCGTTCGTGGTACGATTTGAGCAAACAAAAGAGGTGATGATGTGACAAACAAAAACGAGACTCCCCAACCTGCTTTTCTGGTGGCCCTGCTTCCATTCGCCGTGATGGGAACAGCCATCTATTTTTCGGTGTTCGTCTATGAAGCAGAGCCGCACATTGCTCTTTTTTTTGGCGCGATAACGGCCTCCCTTGCCGCCTATGGGACAGGCTTTACCTGGGGAACAATCCGCAGTGCCTTTGAACGGAACATTCAAAAAGGACTGATTACGATGATCATCCTGATGATCATCGGCATGCTGATCGGCACCTGGATTGCCAGTGGGATTGTCCCTGCGATGCTCTACTTTGGCATCCAGTTTCTGCATCCTCTTGCCTTCCTGCCCCTCATTCTGCTGTTTTGTGCAGTGATGTCGGTCATGACAGGCAGTTCCTGGGTCACCATTGGGACCATCGGTGTGGCGGCTGTCGGCATTGGTCAGGGACTGGGCATTCCGGCAGCGATCACCGCCGGCGCCATTGTGTCCGGCTCGTTTTTCGGGGATAAAATTTCGCCCCTGTCTGACTCCACCAATCTGGCTTCCTCCGTATTTGAAGTCAACATCTATGACCACATCCGCCACATGCTCTACAGCACCCTTCCGGCACTGGGGCTGTCACTGATTGCTTACACGGTGATTGGCTTTTTCCTGACAGAGACCGGCTCAAGCGGTGAGGAAGCGATGCAGTATCAGGAATACATTCTCGAGCACTTTACACTGAGTCCCCTGCTGCTGGTTCCGCCGGTGGCCGTGATCTTTCTGATCCTGAAACGGGTACCCGCCATCCCCAGTCTGGTGGCTGGTGTCGTCCTGGCCAGCCTGACGCAGGTTCTGGTCCAGGGCGCCAATCTCGGTGACTTAATGATCACACTGTACGATGGGTTTTTCATATCCTCAGGATGGGACACCATGGACACGCTGCTGTCCCGGGGTGGCCTGGCCAGCATGTATTCGATCATCGGCCTCACCCTTCTGGCCCTGACGTTTGGGGGCATCATGCGCTATTGTGGAATGCTTGAAGCCATCGTGCTAAAAATGAAACGTCTGGTTCGGCGGCGTGGCGGTCTGGTTCTGACAACACTGCTCAGTTCGGTGTTCGTCAATCTGTTTACCGCCAATCAATATCTGTCCGTGATTATTCCGGGGCAGATGTACGAGCAGTCCTATGAGCGGTTGTCCCTGAAAAAGAAGAACCTGACCCGCACCCTGGAAGCCGGCGGAACTCTGACTTCCCCACTGATTCCATGGAACGCAAGCGCGATCTTCGTATCGGCCGTCCTGGGAATCGGCGCCCTTCAGTACGCGCCCTATGCCTTTGTCTGCTGGAGTACCGGACTGGTGGTGGCCCTTTACGGGTTTTCCGGTCTGACCATGGAAAAAGAAGACCCCAGGGAAAACGACTAGCCCGACAACAACCAAAAATCGATCGAGTAGGAAGCCATCCATTAATTGGATGGCTGTCCTCTCACACCACCGTACGTACCGTTCGGTATACGGCGGTTCGTCAGACTAACCTCTTGCCTTTGCATACAGTGTGGACATCGAC
>SKMO01000159.1 GCA_007121025.1 Bacillota bacterium
CCGTTCACATAGTACATCCAGCCGTTTTCATCGTCCCCGTTGTCTCCAATCTGGAACACATACAGACCCAACGAGTCGCTTTTTATGATCTTGACATGGATGTCGTTTTCCTGGCTGTAATAGACCAGGGCCCCCATGGCCGTGTGATTGTCCACCGTAAAGCCGTCCTGCGTCACTTCACCGGCCGGAATCTCCACCCCACTGGCGTTGAAAATGTCTCCTTCCAGCCCTGTCGACCGCAGGTCAATGGTGATTGGATCATACACCTCTTCTGTAACAGTCAGCGCCTCTTCTGTATTGAGCAGCTCCCCATTGCCAGATGCAAGTGCTGACAACGGATTCAGCACACTTAGAACCATGAGTAATGACAACAAAAGGGCCAGCCATCTCTTCGGTTCTTTTCTCTTGATCATTTTTGGACCTCCTCCAACTGGATCATAAAAAACCCTGTTACCGACGGTCGGCAACAGGGTGAGTCTGACAGAATAAACAAACATCCTCCTTTCCCCAAGTCCGCGTGGGTAAATCATTGGTGCAAAGCAAGCAGGTTTCCTGACTCAGGATCATCGCCTGCTGCGTCTTCCCGGGGTGTTTCCCCAGTGACATCTGCAGCCAGCTCATCCTTTACAGTGGCGCGACCGTGCCGGATTCTCACCGGCTTCCCTCTCTGCTTCCATTGGAAGCATCACTCACTTGGCTATTCAATTGTCAATCTACTAATAAATAGCATTGTTGCTGCCTGTTGTCAACAACAGGCCACTTCCTGCAAACAAATCGCAGAGGTATTCCAAATAAATTACAAATGTTTTCTAAAGAATTACAAAAGAATTTGCTGGCCGCTTCCCGTGTCCCGGACAGGCACCCAGCGGGCCAGCGCCCTTCTGGCGTCCCCGTCTACGCAGTGGCAGGGATAGATCTCCGGAATGTTCCGTTCCTTCATGAACCGGCCTGTTTCCTCCAGCCGTTTGTCGGATGCCTCCAACAGATGAAAGCCACCGATCACCGTGCGGACCCGCTTCTGACCTGTCACATCAATGGCCCGCTGGATTGTTGAGCAGATCCCCCGGTGGGCACATCCCGTGACCACCACCAGCCCTTCGCCCGTCAACAGGGCCAGTCCGCTGTCATCGGTCAGGGTGTCCGGGACCGGGCCCCCCGCGCTCTCCCGGACGTTGTACCTGGCCGGCATCTCAAACCCGTAGCGTGCAGGGATCTCCCCGAGAAACACCAGATCCTCCGCCAGCCAGAGGGGCTCTTCTGTCAGGGTCACCGGGAAAAACCGTTCCAGGGTCCCCCGGTCAAACATGGCGCCCACCGACCCGATGCTCCCGATGATCTTGTTTTCCAGACACAGCGGGTGGGCTACAATGCGGGGCCGGGCAGACTCTTTCTGTTCAATCGCCCGTTCCGTATAATGCCGCACCAGATCAGCCAGTCCCCAGGTATGATCAAAATGTCCGTGGGACAACACCACATGAGAAAGGCTCACCGGGTCCAGGCCCAGTTTCAGGGCGTTCTGCAGGAAGGCATCCGAATAGCCGGTGTCCAGAAGCACCGGGGCTTTCCGTCCCTGGACCCAAAGGCTCAGGGCCGGTTCAGACCGGAAATACCGGTCAATCAGGCTGTTGTTGTCCACCAGTATGGTCACATGGGCCACGGCATGTCCTCCTTCAATGAAACTCTACGATTGTTCCGGATCCTCTTTGACCAGTTTGGCGGCTTCCCGCTCCAGGTCTTTATTCGTCGGCTCGGATTCCCCGATTTTCTGGACAGACGCCACCACCCGGCAGTGAGGATCCGGGCAGGCTGACAGGGCCTTCCCGTCAGCATCCTCCCAGGGAAGACTTCCCCCGAACGCCATGGCTGACAGGGCCGGCATCACCGAGTTGAGCAGTTCCGGACACCAGCCGTCCGTTCCCCGCATCCGCAGACCGTAGCCCCCTTTTCGTTCACAGTAACAGGTGTCCCCCACCTGCATCCCTGAGTTACAGGGTTCAGCAATGGACTCCACCGTAATTTTTACATCAAATTTCTTTCCCATAATCATTCACTCCTATCGTTGTTCAAAGATGTCCCCCATGACCTGGCCGGCCCAGGGTGCCAGTGTGATGCCCCCGCCACCAAAGCCAACGGCCCCATAGAGGCCTTCCACAGAAGGGATCGGCCCCACAAAAGGACCTCCCGGACGGGTGGCCCGTTGCCCCGCATAGCTTCGGATGATCTGCAGTGTTTCGAGTCCCCGGACGTACCCGGAAGCGTAGGCAGCAATCCGCTCAGCAACTCCCCGGTCCACAGCGCTCTCAGGGCGGTTGCGGGTTTTCGAAGCCCCGATCAGCAGGTTTCCCTCCAGGGACTGTTCAATGGCCAGAGAGACCTCCGGCGGGTTGTCTTTCAAAAAATCCACGTTCATCAGGCTGCCGGGAAACCGTTTGGGGTAACGGTCCGTGACCAGCACCACCCCCTGCACGGGCTCAATGTCCATGCAGATTCCCAGTTCCTGCCACAAGTCGTCTGCCCGGTCCCCGGCGCAGTTGATCACCGCGTCCGCCCCGATCGTCCCTGCCCCGGTCTGCACACCTCGGATTCGGTCTTCCTGCAGAATACATCCGCTGACCTCACCCCTCAGAAGGGTTGCGCCCCGCCCGATGGCATCATCCAGCAGCCCAAAGGTTACCCGAAAGGGATTGACGACACCCTGCAGGCTCCCATACGCCACCGCTCCCCAGAGAACCGAGGGGTCCAGTGCGGGGACCAGCCGAAGCAGCTCATTCCGGGTCAGAAAAGACGCGTCCAGACCGGCCTGCAGACAGGCATCCACCCGTTTCAGGAGAAGCATCCGGTCTTCTTCCGTTTTCCCAAGCAAAATCATGGGCCGGGACTGATCAACGGCATCCTTCAGGTTCAGTTCCCCGGAAAGCTCCCGGTACCGCTTCAGACTTTCCACCGTCCGTTTCAGCTCGTCCCCGGTTTTTCCCAAATAACTGATCCCCCCGTTGCAGGCACCGCTGGCCCCTGCACAGGGCCTTTCCCGTTCCACGATCCCCACCCGCAGATTCCTGCGGGTCAGTTCCCAGGCCACCGCAGCGCCCACGATTCCGGCTCCGATGACCACCACATCATAATGCTTC
>SKMO01000008.1 GCA_007121025.1 Bacillota bacterium
ACGCATAACAGCGTGCGGAAGTGGCTCAGTGGTAGAGCATCGCCTTGCCAAGGCGAGGGTCGCGAGTTCGAATCTCGTCTTCCGCTCCAAACGTTGGCGACGTAGCCAAGTGGCTAAGGCATGGGACTGCAAATCCTTGATCCCCGGTTCAAATCCGGGCGTCGCCTCCATTTTTTTTGTCCATGGGCCCGGGTGGCGGAACTGGCAGACGCACAGGACTTAAAATCCTGCGAGGTTTACCCCTCGTACCGGTTCGATTCCGGTCTCGGGCACCATTATCCATCGGAACAAGGCAAACCCCCGGGGGTCTTTTTTTTTGCCACGAGCCACACGACAGGACAATCTTCCGGGCGGATGATATGATAGCAGTAGATGGAAACCGGAAGGGGTGTGATGCCGGATGCGTGTCAATCTGTTGCAGGAACTCTTGTCGGAGAAGCAGAAGATTGTTTTTTTTGGCGGAGCAGGCGTGTCCACGGAAAGCGGAATTCCAGATTACCGGTCTCCGGACGGTTTATACAGTGTTCACAGGCAGTTTGGCCGCCCACCGGAAGAACTGCTCAGCAGGGGGTTTTTTCTGCAGGAGCCAGAGGCTTTTTACCGGTTTTACCGGGAGCGGATGCTTCATCCTGAGGCGCAGCCCAACCCGGCCCACCGGGCGCTTGCCCGTCTGGAAGAGATGGGGAAACTGCTGGCGGTGGTGACCCAGAACATCGATGGGCTCCACCAGAAGGCCGGCAGCCACAAGGTTCTCGAGTTGCACGGGTCGGTCTGGCGGAACCATTGCATGGGTTGTGGGCGGCAAGTGGCGCTTGAAGAGCTGATGAACATTCAGGGTGTTCCCCGGTGCCCGGACTGTGGAGGTCTGATTCGGCCCGATGTGGTCCTCTACGGAGAACCCCTGGATCCGGACGTGTGCGATGAAGCCGTCCGGTTTCTTCAGAGGGCGGATCTTCTGATCATCGGGGGGACGTCTCTGGCAGTGTATCCGGCCGCAGGTCTGGTGGATCATTACCAGGGCCATGATCTGGTGGTGATCAACCGGGAGGACATCGCGCTGGGTGGACGGCCTGCGCACGTCCTGAATGAATCGGTGGGTACTGTTCTGGAAACTGCAGTCCGTGGCCTCAGGCGAATGAGATGACAGGGGGGGACTGAATGTGTTCTTTATTGGGATTTTAGGGGTGGGACAAAAACGGAAGCCGCTGGGGGAAATCGGACCGGTGGTCTGTCCGGGCTGTGGAAAAAGCACCCGGCTTCGCGTTGAGGTGGAGTACCGTTACTTTCACCTGTTTTTCATCCCAGTGTTTCGCTGGAACGAACGGACGCTGGCCACATCCCCTTGTTGTCCGGATCCCGTTGTACTGGATGAAGAGACCGGTCGCGCCGTCCGGCGCGGTGAACCGGTGGATCTGGAGAACCTGGCTGCAGGTGGGCCGTGGAATGCAGACCAGGAAACCGAAGAGGGTTGTGTCTGTCAGCGGCAGCCTTTACCCGATGAATACCGGTTTTGTCCCTATTGCGGGCGTGACCTGAATCGATAAACGGGAGGAAAAACATGGAATCAGCAGGAAAGATTATCGCAGTGACGGCGGGAGTGCTGGGATTGCTCTCAGCCCTGTTTACCCTGTTGATTGGGGGTGTCGGGCGTGCGGTGACTGTCTGGGGGACTGTTCGGATTGTGGATTATGGCCTGGGAGGCATTGTGTTCAGCCTGCTGGTGATTTGGTTCGGTTCGGAAATGTCCGGTCGCAGGAGTCCGGGAAACGCAGGGATGGTGGTCCTGTGCGCCCTGCTGGCTGCTTCTTTGGGTGGACGCCTGGTTCGCTGGATGATGATGGCTGCACTGGCCGGAGCCATGATCGGTCTGGCGGGAGCACTTCTGGGGCGCTTGCGGTCCTCCCGCATGAAAGCGTTAAACGACCAGAAGGGAGGGGTTGTCCATGACAAATAGGAAACGCCGTCTCCTGATGGCGGTACTGGGATTGGTTGTGCTGATTTGGTTGATTCCCTATGGCATTCCGGTGACTGAGTCCGAAGGGCAACCGCCCGAAGCGGTGTTTGCGCAGAGTTCAATCGCCGATGTTCATGGGGTTTTTCTGCATGTCCGGCAGTGGGAAGCGGTTGGATCTGAGAAGGGGCGGATCCTGCTGGTTCATGGGCTGGGCGGGTCCACCTATTCCTGGCGCTACACGGTGCGGCCTCTTTCGGAGGCCGGGTTTCGGGTGCTGGCTGTGGATTTGCCTGCCTTTGGTTACAGCAGCCGGCAGCGGGGGCTGGATCACAGCCAGCGTGAGCGCAGCGCGCTGTTGTGGCAGCTTTTGGAACAGGAAGACCCCGGCCAGAACTGGATCCTGGCCGGGCACTCTATGGGTGGTGGCACAGTGGCGGCCATGGCCATGGAACGACCGCAGCAATCCGAAGGAATCGTACTGGTTGCAGGAGCACTGTTTGAAACCAGCCGGGGTCCGGTAAGCCGGATTCTGGCCTTTCCCCCGGCGGGCCGCTGGGCCGAAGTGCTTGTGGAGAGGCTTGTGGTCCGGGAAGAGAGGATCCGGACATCATTGACCTCTGCGTATGGGCGAACACCGACCGAAGAGGAGGTCCGGGCTCATCTTGAACCACTGGCACAACCCGGAACGGCGGGTGCGCTGTTGGATCTCATCAGGACGGCGGGCAACGAACCCCTGGAAACACTGAAAAACAGCAAAGTCCCGGTATGGGCCATATGGGGTGAACAGGATGCCTGGGTACCGATCGACCAGGCTGTCCGGCTGCAGGAGGAAATTGAGCGTACAGAGTTGAGAGTGGTTGAGGGAGCCCGGCACTGCCCTATGGAAACGCATCCGGAAACGTTTAACCGGATCTTACTGGACCTTCTCGCTGACAGGATAGATGACTAGTGGAACAGGGATATTCACTGCTCAGGAAGGAACAATCAACTGTGTGGCGAATAGTATTTTAGGTGCGACAGATGTCAGACATCTGGTCGACTATCACTTTTCACGAGGAGGAAAGACAATGAACATGAGGAAATGGTTTGCACTGCTACTGGTTGTTGCTATGCTCATCACGGCCGCCGGTTGCGGAGCGGGAGCGGCTGCCCCGGTCGATGAGGACCCTGAGG
>SKMO01000098.1 GCA_007121025.1 Bacillota bacterium
CCCCAGTGCACGCAGTTGTTTCATCAGGTTTTTGTCCACGCTCATGACCGCGGCCATGGTGAATCCGGCCACCAGGGGAAACGCAATGATGGTCTGGGCCATGATCATGGCCCGCACGGAAAACAACCAGCCGAGATGACCCAGCGGACCTACGGAAGAGAGCAGAAGAAACACAAACAACCCGATCACCACGGGCGGAAACCCCATTCCGGTATACAACAGTGCCGTGACCAGTTCCTTGCCTTTAAACCTGGTCAGTCCCAGAAAGGCACCCAGGGGGATTCCGATCAGAACACTCAGCAGAAGAGCTGCCCCGGACACACGCAGCGAAACACCGATGATATTGTACACATACGGATCAAGACCGACCAGCAGTCGCAGGGCATCGGTCAGTCCGGAGGAAAAATCACTCATATCCAAATGGCTCCTTGTAGTGTCATATTTGTCAGCAAGAGAGTGTGCTGACAGTGGTTTCTGTTGTTCAGATGCTTAAAAAATGAGCACTGCGCAGGCCTGGTTGGATCTGCGCAGTGCCTGCCTGTTCATTTAGTTTGCGTCCGGGAAGAACAAAGGCTGACCAAAGTCCTCCACTCCGTACACGGCGATCTTTTCCTGGGTTTGCGGTGTAATGAAGAACGCTACAAGTGCCATAGCGGCATCGTGCTTCACGTGATCATGCAGCTCCGGATTAACCGGTATGATGCCATAGGGGTTGAACAGGTCGTCGTCGCCCTCGAAAACAATGGTCAGGTTCGGCAGGTTGTTCTGCATGGCCAGGTACGTTCCCCGATCTGTCAGAACGTATGCTCCCATTTCGTTGGCGGTGATCAGTGCATCACCCATCCCCTGTCCGGTGGACAGATACCAGGATTCCCCGTCCGGGTCATCGATTCCCGTTTTTGGCCAAAGGGCCAGTTCCTTGTTGTGGGTCCCGGAATTGTCTCCTCTTGAGACAAAGTTCATGCTGTTTGCGGACATGACTCCGATCATGGCATCCAGTGCATCAGCCAGGGGCATGCCTGTCCAGACAGGGCCGTCTGCCGGGCCGAGATACACAAAATCATTATACATCACATCCCACCGGTTTGTCCCGAATCCATCTTCCACAAAGGTGTCTTCAAGGTTTCTGGCGTGCACCAGCAGAATGTCGGCGTCTCCCCGCTTGCCAATTTCAATTGCCTGCCCTGTGCCAACAGAGATAATGTCGACATTGATCCCGTGTTCCTCTTCGAATGCAGGCAGAAGAAAATCAAGCAGGCCGGAGTCGTACGTGCTTGTTGTGGTGGCAAGTGTCAGCACAACAGGTTTTTCCGCCGCTGATCTGCAACCGGAAAACGACAGTGCAAGAGCAACACAGATGACCGATAACAGAAATGTTTTCATTTTCGAACCTCCCAGCCCCTTCATTATGCTCCGATAAGCATAACGGATCCGGGTACATTATACCGCATTTCCTTTGGGGATTCTACATAATTGGAACGGAAAAGTGATGAACAGGAATAGCAGGAAAAGCCGTTTCTGTATGGAAGTATACACACATAGAAGCAGGCATGTTTTCCGGAAAGGTGGCTGCCCTGTGGCAGGAAGAACCGCTGCGGGACAGGCTGGTCCAAAGGAGGAGAAATCATGGACAAGCGGAGCAAGCAGGAAAAAGTGATGGATGCATTTTCAATGATGGAAGAGGACATCAAGAAGGCCAAGCGGGAAATTATGGCCCTGTTGGAAGATGACGACCAGGCCCCGGAAGAAGAGTTTGCCAAAGAATACATGGACAAGGGATAGATGGTCAGATTGGGCGGGTCCTTCGGGAGCCGCCCGTTGTTGTTTCGCCTCAAGGGTGAACCTCTTGCCGAACACGAAGCAAGAGGTTCTTTTTTTCGAAAATTGAAGGAAACAATGAGCGATTGTAGAACAACTTGAAACATGAAGTAGAATCTATTTGCCTGGAGCTCACGGAGGATCCTATGAAACAGAAAATGTCTGAACGGATTGCCGAAAAAATCATCCAGGAGATCGATAATGGACGGTGGCGGCCTCATCATAAGCTCCCACCGGAAAAAGAGCTGGCCGCCATGTATGAGGTGAGCCGGAATACGTTGCGCGAAGCGGTCCAGTCGCTGGCCGAGGCAGGGTATGTCAAACGCATGCACGGATCCGGCACCATGGTGCTTCCCCGGGCGATCAACTATGGGATCAGCACGCTCTTTAGCATTTCAGAGCTGGTGAAACGAAACGGTGACCAGCACCGCAAAGAGGTGCTCGAACTGAACATTGAAAAGCCGTCCCCGGTTCTGGCGGAGCAGTTGGGTATTTCCAAGCTGGATCCCGTTTACCGGTTGGTCAGGCTCCATTATGTCAACGACAACCCTTCTGTTTATGAGGTGGTGTACTTTCCCTCCCGGATTCTGTCGGGGATTACCGAGGACGTGTTTGAGGGCTCCATTTTTGCCTATCTGGAGTCCAGAGGAATGGTGCCCACGTATTCGGATGGTTGGTTCCGGGCGGTACGTCCCGGTGTCGAAGTGGCACGGATCATGGGGATCAGTGCAAATATGCCCATGATGGAACACGAGATGATCGTGTATGATCAGAACAATCAGCGGGTTTGCCTGACGGTGGACTTGTTTTCGGATGATTTCCGGTTTCCCATCCGTCGGGTTCGGCGGAAACTGACCGGCAAACAGGCGGAGATGGGAAACGATTCAGACAAGGAGGTTCCGATTGAATGAAAGAACCGTTTTCCAGTGCACTGCATCTGGACCCACACATTGAAGGAGGATGGTGCCGCAGAACCTGGGAAAGCCCGGTGCTTCTGGAAGGAACAGACCCGCAGGCAGAAGATCAGCCCTGTGCGTCGGTGATTTATTACGCAATCGATCCCGGTAAACCGGTGATCTGGCACCGGATCCGTTCGGCGGAGATCTGGTTTTACCAGGGGGGAAGCCCGGTTGAAGTGATTCTTGGTGGAACGGGGCCGGACCCGGTGCATGAAGCCACGATCGTCCTGGGACCGGATCCGGGCAAGGGGCACCGGCTTCAGGTGGTGATCCAACCGGACACCTGGCAGAGGGAAGTGCTTCTTGGCGATGAGCAGGGACTGTGTTCCTGCGTGGTGGTGCCCGGGTTTACGTTCGGAGAATGGGAAGCCATCACGGAAGACGGGACCCGGCTGGGGCCAGAAGATGCCCGTTCATTCGGGGAGGGTTTGCCGTGAGAGCCGCGATCATTGGTTGTGGGAACATCGCAGGGGTTCATGCGAAAAACCTCCGTGTTTTAGGGATTCCTCTGACGCTGGTTGTTGATCCGAACGAAGAGGCACTGCGCACCTTCGAGTCGCATTGGGGCCCTGCTCAGACGCACAACCGCTGGGAACGTGTGTTGGATTCAGATGCAGACAGTGTTCATATCTGCACTCCTCCGGCGCTTCATTACGAGATGGTCCGGTCTTGCCTGGAGCACGGGAAGCATGTCCTGTGTGAAAAGCCGTTGTGCCTGCACACAGACGAGGCCCGGGAACTGACGGAACTGGCAGAAGCGAAAGGGTTGGTCGGGGCGGTGAATTTCAATGTCTCTTATTATCCGGCCATGCAGGAAGCCATCAGGATCATCGGCTCACCGGCGTTTGGAGAACCGATTCTGGTGCAGGGAAGCTATCTTCAGGGATTTCACATTTTACCTACAGAGGTTTCCTGGCGTTACCAGGAACAGCTGGCAGGACCTCTGCGTGCGGTCACGGAAATTGGGTCACATCTGATCGATCTGGTGGTGGCACTCACGGGACGTAAAATCCGGAGCGTGTCCGCCCGGCTTCAGAGCCTGACTCCCAAAAGAGTCGTTCGGGAGGGGACAATGTATCCGGACCCTGACGGAAAGTCCGAAGAAAAACGGATCCGGGTGGATTCTGACGATCTGGCGGTGATCAGCTTTGAGATGGAAGGAGGCCTTCTGGGGACTCTGGTTCTGAGCGAAGTGTCTCACGGGCGGGTCAATCAGGTCCGGGTGGAAATCAGCGGGAAGAACAAAAATCTGTGGTGGGATTCCGAGGAATGCGCACGGCTGATGGTGGGTGAGCGGGAGACAGGAATTACCGAAACCCGCTACCCCTTTGACGGAGGCTTTCCAGACAGTTTTCTTGAATTGGCCCGGGCGTATTACAAGGCTGTGACGGGCGGGCAGGAGAGCGGGAAGGAACTGTATCCTGGTTTTCGCAGAGGCTGGGAGAACCTGAAGGTCTGCAATGCGATTCTGGAGAGCAGCAGGCAGAACGGTGCCTGGCGGCCGGTTGAGTAAGGGTGTCTTGCACCGAATGCAGTTTGTTGTAAGATCGGTGCTTAATACTATATATTGCAGTTGGTTGGTGCTATAATCGAAGCAGGAGAGGTTCCGAAGCTGTGCGGAAATGCGGCTGGGAATCCGGTGTGTAAAATTGATGAGGGGGTACAAAATGATGAAGAAAATGTTGCTTGTTTCGCTTGTGTTTGTAACCATGTTGGCATTGGCTGCCTGTGGAGGTGGCGCCGATGCACCTGCGGATGGTGACGGTCTGAGGATCGCCATTGTCACAAGCCCGTCGGGAGTGGATGACGGAAACTTCAACCAAAACAACTACGAAGGCATCCTGGCGTTCATTGAGGACAATCCCGGTGCGACAGTTAACGCCATTCAGGAGCCGACCGGTGATGTGACGGCATCTGTACAGGCGGTTGCAGACATTGTGGCTGATTATGATGTGATCGTGACACCCGGTTTCCAGTTTGCAGGCATCTCTGCCATCGCACTGGAAAACCCGGACACGTACTTTATTCTGGTGGATTCCGATCCGGAGCCCCAGGGAGACATCACTGAATTTGACAATATTTATGCGATGACGTTTGCGGAAGAGGAAAGTGGTTTCTTTGCCGGCGTTGCTGCCGCATTGGAAACAAATTCCGGCAAAGTGGCTTCGCTGACCGGGATCGCATTTCCTCCGGTTGTGAACTATCAGTTTGGGTTTGAGTCCGGCGTGAACTACGCCAACCAGAATCTGGGGACCAATGTGGAGATCGTGTCTCTGCCGTCATATGCCGGTACTGATGTGACCGGTGCCAATGTGGGTGGAAACTATGTCGGTGACTTTAATGATCCTGCGACAGGAAAAGTGATCTCTGATGCCCTGATTGCCCAGGGCGTGGACATCATCTTCATGGTGGCAGGCGGATCCGGGCAGGGTGCAATCACAGCGGCGCTTGAAGCAGGAGGGGTCATGGTGATCGGCGGCGACGTCGACCAGTATGATGACGGTTCCTACAGCGGCGGAAACATCGTGCTGACATCAGCTCTGAAAAACATGGCCATCAATGTGGAACGTCAGCTGAACGCCATTGCGGACGGCACCTTCCAGGGCAGTAACAACATCATGCAGATGGACACGCAGTCCACCGGCTTGGTCACAGAGGAAGGCAGACACCAGATGTCCGATGAAACACTGGAGATCGTCCTTGGACTGTACGATCAGGTTGCCGACGGCTCGATCGTTCCTGCATCTAACTTTAACGGGCACGCACCGGACAACTTCCCCGGTCTTTAGTCTTGACAGAAATGCAGGAGAAGATGTGTCAACATTTTCTCCTGCATTTTTTATTGGTGCGGCGGGAAGGGATGTGTGCCTTTGGCAACGAAATAAACAGGCACCGCAGCATCGATTTCAGGCAAAGGAGAAAAACGATGAGTGAGACCATAGTGAGCATCCGAAATGTGACCAAAACCTTTCCGGGCATTACGGCCAACGACAACATCTCCCTTGAGATTCAGGAAGGGGAAATTTTTGCGCTGCTGGGGGAAAACGGTGCAGGAAAATCCGTATTGATGAGCATGCTCTTTGGGATGTATGAGCCGGATGAAGGAGAAATCTGGATCAAAGGGAAAAAAGTGGAACGGTTTTCCCCACGGCAGGCCTCCCGGATGGGGATCGGGATGGTCCACCAGCATTTCAAACTGGTGGAGAACTACACCATCGCAGAGAACATCGTCCTGGGGATTGAGCCGCTGGAAAAACGGTTGGGGATCATTCCCCTGGTGAGCATGAAAGAAACTGAAAAAGAAATCGAGGGGCTGTCCAAGAAATACAAGCTGGACGTCAATTCCCGGGACAAAATCGAAAATGTGAATGTGGCCACCCGGCAGAAAGTGGAAATCTTAAAAATGCTCTACCGGGAAGCGGACATTTTGATCTTTGACGAACCAACCGCCATTCTGACGCCCCAGGAAATCCAATACCTTCTTGAGATCATCAGGGAACTGCGGGAAGGGGGCAAGACCATTATCCTGATCAGCCACAAGCTTGAAGAAATCAAGGAAGTGGCTGACCGTTGTGCTATTTTGAACCGTGGGAAACTGATCGATGTTCTGGATGTGGCCAAGACGTCGACACGGGAGATGGCCAACAAGATGGTGGGCCGTGAAGTTATCCTGGAAATCGAAAAAGATGCCCCGCAGTACGGTGAGACGGTTCTGGAAGTCAAGGACCTGCACGTGGAGACCCAGGACAAAGTGGAAGTGGTCAAGGGGATCTCGTTCAGCATCCGGCAGGGTGAGATTTTCGCCATTGCCGGTGTGTCCGGCAATGGGCAGGGAGAAATTGCTGAAGCCATCACGGGCCTGATGACACCCAGTGCAGGGCAGATTCTCCTGCAAAACAAGGACATCACGGGGCACACCATCCGCCAGAGAAATCTGGAGGGGATTGCCTACATCCCGGAAGACCGGCAAACCTGGGGGCTGATCCTTGATTATGATCTGCGCTATAATCTCGGTCTGAAAAACTATTTCAAAGAACCGTTTTCGTCTCCCCGGGGAACCCTGCGGCCGGCGGAATTTGAACAATATGCTGTCCGGCTGATTGAAGGGTACGATATTCGCAGCAGCCGGGGTGAAACGAGCACCGCCCGAAGTCTGAGCGGGGGAAACCAGCAAAAGGCCATCATTGCACGGGAAATCGACCAGGACACGCCGCTGCTGATCTTTTTCCAACCGACAAGAGGATTGGATGTCGGAGCGATTGAAAATACGTGGAACCAGATCCTCGCCGAACGGGATAAAGGAAAAGCGGTTCTTCTGATTTCACTTGAGCTGGATGAGATCCTGGCCCTGGCCGACACCATAGGGGTGATTTACAACGGACAGATGTTGAAGATTGAACAGGCAGATAAGCTGACACCGGATGAAATCGGCGAGTACATGATGGGGGTGAAGCAGGATGAAGAATAAAGCGGGCAGGTCCATCCTTCGCAAACCCTATCATTGGTTTATCCAGGGACTGAAGAATGAAAAAACCCAGTGGATTACCATCCCCGCGTTTGCGGTCGTTCTGTCGATTTTGGTGGGTTCCCTGGTGATTCTTCTGCTGGGTCGAAATCCATTTACTGCTTATTATGCCATCCTGCAGGGAGCAGGACTGGCGCTTAAGCCCAATTACGCCGGAGGCACCAATCTCCTGACGGATTTCACCAGTTTCCTGGATGCACTGGCTCCCATGATCTTTGCAGCACTGGCCATCACGGTGGCCTTCAAGGCGGGGATGTTTAACATCGGAGTGGCAGGACAGATGCTGATGGGCGGGTTTGTGGCCACCGTCGTCATCGGCTACAGTGGGCTGACGGCATTTCTGGCCAAACCCCTGGTCCTGGTGGTTGCCCTGGTGGTGGGTGCCCTGGCTGGCGGTTTTATCGGATTCCTGAAACACCGGTTCAACATCAGCGAGGTGGTGTCCACCATCATGCTGAACTACATCTTTGCCAATGCGACCAGCTATTTTATTAAGACGTACTATATCAATCCGGTTTCCCGTCAGTCGGAACAGATCGAGGCGGCTGCTTCACTGACCCTGAAAGGCATCCGGGTTGCCGGCATCCGAATCGACATTCCGTTGGGGATCTTTCTGGCCATCGGGATTGCGCTGCTGATGCATTTCATCCTGGCCAAGACCCGGCTGGGGTTTGAAATCAAAGCCGTGGGGTCCAACAAGAAAGCCGCCAAATATGCGGGCATCAACATTGGAAAGACGATCGTACTGACCATGATGATCAGTGGAGGCCTGGCAGGCCTGGCCGGAGCCACCTACTATCTGGGGTACTTTGGTTCCATCCAGCCGGGGGTTTTGGCGGGCCTTGGTTTTGACGCCATTGCCACATCCCTGTTGGGGAACAACCATCCGCTGGGGATCATTCTGGCATCCATCCTGATTACAACCCTGGATAAAGGAGCTACATACATGAGCTCGCGCGTTGGCGTGGTCCGGGAGATTTCGGGTGTCATCACCAGTCTGATCCTGCTGTTCAGTGCCACCGGCGCCTATATCCGCTACAGGGTGGAAAAGGTCAAAGACATGGAGCAGCAGGTCGATGCTGCAGAGGAGCCGGCACAAAAAGGAGGTGGGCAGAAATGATTGATACCATTATCATTGACGGACTGTCCTTTGGGTTGCCGCTGTTCATCATTGCGGTCGGCGGAATCTTCAGTGAGCGAAGCGGTGTGATCAATCTGGCGCTGGAGGGTCTCCTTGGATTCGGGGCATTCAGCGGAGCGCTTGCGGTGGTTCTGATTGGTTCAGTGTTCGGCCTGGGAGGGGCCGGGGTATACGTGGCGATCCTGTTTGCCATGCTCGGCGGAACCCTGTTTGCGGTGATTCACGCGGTTCTTTGCATTCAATTCAAGGCCAACCAGGTGATTTCCGGCGTTGTGATTAACATTCTAAGTGTTTCACTGACGGCTTTTTTGACACGACAGCTGAACGTTCTGATATTTAATCAGCCGTCCAACCGGTTCATGCTGGGCGTCACCCGCCGGGTGACGGTTCCCTACATCTCGGAGATCCCTGTACTGGGGGCCTTTTTCACCAACTTCTATGTGTTTCAGATTGTCATCCTTGCGGTGGCGGTGACAGCCTTTGTTGTTTTTGAAAAAAGCCGCTTTGGGATGCGGTTGCGGGCCTGCGGTGACAATCCGCACGCAGTGGACGCGGCCGGGATCAATGTGGAGCGGACCAAATTTGCGGCGGTGCTGGTTTCCGGTGCCCTGGCCGGACTCGGGGGAATCAGTTTCGCGTATTCGATCACGGCAAACTTTTCCCCAGCCATTTTCATGGGATATGGCTATCTGGCGATTGCAGCCCTGATCTTTGGCAATTGGAATATTCCCACAACACTGGGGGCGGCACTTCTGTTTGGGTTTGCCCGATCCGGGGGATTCCAGCTGGCGCAGGCCCTGGAGATGAGCAGCAACTTCAATGATGTGGTGATGACGCTCCCCTATGTTCTTACGCTGATTCTGCTGGTCTTTTTCTCTAAGAACAGCCGGGTTCCACGGGCACTGGGAGAAATTTACGACAAAGGAAAACGCTAGTTTCCAATGCATGGAACGCACTTCGAGATCCGGACAGCAAATGTCCGGGTCTCTTTTCGTGAAGCCCCGTGCGGGAAGGCGGAAGAAGGAAAATGCCAGAGTCCTGTGGTAGAATAAAGTAAGGGACGATTGGAGGAGGAACGCACTGATGATGCCAAGAGGAATCACGGCAAAGACTGTTGCGTCAGTTCTGGTGATGCTGCTGTTGCTGTCAGGCACCGGTGACGCCCTGGCTGACGATATTCATCAGTATGCTGCAGAGGACGCGGAAGAAGACGTACCGCCACACTCTGTTCTACCGGGCCCCCTGACGTATGTTCTTGCCCTTGTGCTTCTGGTGATCGCCTCAAAACGGGACAAAATCCACCGGAAAAACGGTGGTGGGGGCCTGTTCGGAAGGTAAAACAAGCCATGGACACACATGAGATTGTAACGATACAAAAATAGTGTGCGCATATAGGATCCTGCTTATTCGTACGCCGGGACATTTGCCCGGACGGGAAAAACGAATAGGTTCTTTGCAGAAAGAAGAGAGGACACTTCAAATGACAGAAAAGCGCTTTTGGACTGTGACATTGCTCATCATCACGATGATGGCCTTGCTGCTGACCGCTTGTTCTTCTGATGCCGCAGGACCACCGGAGGCAGAAGGAGATCCTCCGTCCTCTGCAGTTGAAGAACAGCAGCGGCCTTTGGACGATAAGCCGCCGGCAGTTTTGGATGAAGAACCGAAGCGGACGTTTTCCCACGAACCGCTTCCGGATGAGGTCATTCGCGTTATTTCGGGGGTGTCCTGGCAGGAAGGGGCTCCGGTTGCTCTGGAAGAACTGCATCTGGTCCGGTTGTGGCACTGGGATTTCGAAGGTGAACCCCGGCAGGGTGAATTGATCGTGCACAGAGATCTTGCGGAAGAGGTGACAGAGATTTTCGAAGAACTATTTCTGGCGGAATTCCCCATTTCCCGGGTTCGCCTGATTGACCACTACGGAGCAGATGATCACCTGTCCATGGCAGACAACAACACTTCCGCACTGAATGTGCGGGAAGTGGAGGGTGCTTCCGGGCGGATGTCCCGTCACAGTTACGGTGTGGCGATCGATATCAATCCCGTGCAGAATCCGTATGTGCGGGGTGAGCGTGTTCTCCCAGAAGCAGGACGGGCCTATTTGAACAGGGAAGATGTTCGACCTGGAATGATCACGGTGGGCGACCCGGTATGGGAGGCTTTTGTCACCCGGGGATGGATTTGGGGCGGGGACTGGACCAGTCTAAAAGATTACCAGCACTTTGAAAAACCGCTGGAGGAGGTGGGGCTGTGACATTTACCACGAAAGAAACGGCGTTGATTGCCCTGGTGGCCGCCCTGAACGTGGTGATTGGCTCGGTGTTCTATCTGGCGGGAAACCTGCTTCCGGTTCCTGGAAACAAGTTTTTGCTTTTTGGCCCGTTTTTGGGGTTTATGATGTACGTTCTGCTCCGAACGGTGCCCAAGAGGGGAACCATCTTTGCGGCCAGCACGGTCTTTTCCGTTCTGATGCTTCCGTTTCATTTCTTTATGGGAATGGCGATCGTCGGAACTGGGATCACGACAGAACTGGGCAATCTGCTGTTGTTCCGTCGGTTTGACAGTGACCGGAAGATTCGGTGGGGCGCGGCGCTCTACCCGGCCATGGCCTTTGTCTGGGCCTTTTTCGTATCGGTCTACCTGACCGGCAACCTGGTGTTTCTATTGGTTGGCAACTGGTGGGTGTTTAGCCTGCTGGTTTTGAGCATTTATCTTCTGGGGGGACTCGGTGCCTGGCTTGCTTCCCGGTTTGTGTACGAACGGATTCTCGGGAAAAGCAGGCCGCTGTAGTGTGATTTTGTCTTAGAAGAAGGGTTTTTCTGTCTGGTCAAGAAAGAGTGAGTATAAGAGAGTATCCACGAAAGGGGAGTACGATGATGAAAAAGGAACGCAATCCACAGGAATTGCCAAAACTGGGAATTCATGACGTTTCCGAGCACGTGTGTGATCAGTGCAGTCTGGACGCTCACCTGCTGGCCTCGTTTGAAGTTGGGGCCAAAGAAGGAGAAGAACCCGGGTACAGTGGCTGTTACGAACTCTGTTTCCGACTGAAAAATGAACGGGAAATTCCGGTGCTGATCCAGCCCGAGGAGCTGGTCTTCTATCCGGGAACGATGGACACAACCACCCGCCGGATGAGCATTGGACAAAACTGGGAGGAAGTTCATGAGTTTTTGATGTATGGCCAGGAGGAAAAAGCCTGCAAAATCAATTTCACGTTGGATAAAGCGGGTCCGGACCAGGACTACACGCTCATTGTTCCTTTCCGCGATGAACGGGGAACCGCATACCGTCAAAAGTTTGTGATTGGAATCCGTCCGTCTGAGACCAATCCGGGAGAAGAGACCATCGATTATATTCTCAGTGACGACCCGGAATGGCTCTAAGCAAACAGACACAAAGCCTGCGGTCCGCAGGCTTTTTTTGTGGACAGGAGCCCATTTTTGCCTTGGGGAATGGAAGAAAACAGGACCAAATCAGGAATAATGTGCTAGAATAAATTTGTCAGACAAGTGGGAGGTCCTATGGAGAACAATGAGACCCGGCAGTCCCTGAGCCGGCAGGTGAAAAAGAGTATCATTGAGACCATCCGGGTCAGAGAGCTGCAGGCCGGGGATCGTTTTTTTTCAGAGAAACAACTGATGGACCAGTTCGGCGTTAGTCGGTACACCATACGGGAGGCCCTGGCGCTGTTGGAGCAGGATGGCATCATCAGCAGACAACAGGGGAAAGGAACGTTTGTCGGCAGGCGTCCGGTGCAGATTCAAAGTGGCCTTGAACGGATGGAAAGTGTCACCGAAATCATTCGGCGACAAGGATTGGTGCCAACAACACGCTGGGTCTCCATCCGGCGGCATCGCCCTACGGAAGACATGCGAAGCAAACTGAAACTGGGGATAAAAGAACCGGTCATCACGTTCCGCCGGATCCGGTTGGCTGACGGGGAATTTGCGGCCTATTGTGTCGATACAATAGGCGCTTTAAGCATTCCGGGCTACAGTGGCGGCACGTTCGGGGATGGGTCAATGTTCCAGTTTTTGAGCGATGATTATGGGATCATCCTGAAGCGGGCAACGGCAGAAATGGTTCCGGTGATGCCTGAAGCAGAGTTAAGGGAACTGGTGAACTGGCCGCAGACGCAACCCTTGATGTTGCTTCATCAGATCCATTTCAATGCTCAGGATCGTCCGGTGGTTTATTCGATGGATTATTTCAACCCGGAACGGTTCCGTTTTGTGGTGAACCGCACCTGAGGAACAGAACGATAACGATACAGATGGAGGGAACAAAATGGCAAAAATTCAGGCATTGCAATTTGAAAACGGCATGCTGCGGCTGATTGATCAGCGCAAGCTCCCGGTGGAAGCAGTGGATTTCATTTGCAGGGATTACCGGGAAGTGGAATTTGCGATCCGGGACATGGTGGTCCGCGGTGCACCGGCCATCGGGGCCACAGCAGCCTACGGGGCCGTGTTGGCCGCAATGGAGTTTCAAACGCAGGAAGGACCGCAGTTTCATCAAAAGATGCATGAAGCCCTTGATGTGTTGAACCGTTCACGTCCGACCGCCGTGAACCTGATGTGGGCGGTGGCCCGTATGCGCAAGATTCTGATTGGCAATGAAGACAACACCCCTGTGCAGATCAGCGAGCTGATGAAAAGTGAGGCAGACCGGATCTACCGGGATGATGTGGATACCTGCAAACAAATGGGCGAACACGGAAATGGGATTGTCCCGCAGGGGGCGGTTATCCTGACCCATTGCAATACGGGTTCCCTGGCGACAGCCGGATATGGAACAGCACTCGGCGTGGTCAAAGAAGCCCATTACCAGGGAAAGGATATCTTTGTCTATGCAGATGAAACCAGACCACGGTTGCAGGGTGCCAGACTGACGGCCTGGGAACTTGTGCAGGAAAAAATTCCCGCAAAACTGATTCCTGACTCGGTGGCGGCAACGCTGATTCGGGACGGGAAAATTGATCTTATTCTTGTGGGAGCGGACCGGATTGCAAGAAACGGGGACACCGCGAATAAAATCGGCACCTTTATGCTGTCGGTTCTGGCCCGGACGTACAATGTGCCGTTTTACGTGGTGGCTCCGGTATCCACGATTGATCCGGAAACGCCCGACGGCTCCGGGATTGACATTGAGGAGCGCGATGCGGAGGAAGTGACCCGAATTGACGGCGTGCAGATTGCGCCGGAGGGCATGGACGTCTTTAATCCGGCTTTTGATGTGACACCCCACGAAAACATCACCGGAATCATAACGGAAAAGGGAATTCTGAAGGCTCCTTTTGAGGGGAAAATTGTGGAACTGACCCGGGATAACGATTGACGGGTAAGATCAAGCGGGTCTGCTATAAATGGAGGGAAATCATGAACAAGGCAATCATCGGAGGAACGGGTGTCTATGGCATGGACGGGGAAGCTACGACCCGGATGGTCAGCACGCGGTATGGTGACGTTGAGGTGGATGTGGTACGGATCACAGGCGAAGACATTGTGTTTTTGGCCAGGCATGGCAAAGAGCACTCAGCCCCTCCCCATCTGGTCAATTACCGGGCCAATATGATGGCCCTGAAGGAACTGGGGATTCAATATGTGTATGCAACCGCCGCCGTGGGGTCCTGCAATGAACAGTTTGAGCCGGGGGACATTGTGGTTCTGAAAAATTTCATCGATTTTACAAGGCAGCGACCGATCACGTTTTATGAAGGCAAGGAGGGTGTCATCCATGCAGACATGTCGGATCCATACTGCAGTGACATGAGACGGTGGCTGTTGGATGCAGCGCGGAGACGGGCGTTGCCGGTCAGGGGAGAAGCCGTCTATGTCTGTACAGAAGGACCCCGGTTCGAAACAGCCTTTGAAATCAAGATGTTTCAAACCCTCAGAGGGGATGTTGTGGGAATGACCAACATTCCGGAGGTGGTTCTGGCCAAGGAACTGGGGATGTGTTATGCTGCGGTGGGAATCATTACAAATTGGTGCACCGGGATGGAAACAGAGCCGGTGACCCTTTCTGAGATTCAGGGAGCCCTGGCATTGAATAAAGAACGGGTCACTGAAACGTTTCTCGATGTGTTCGGGAACCTGCCGGACGAAACCCGCTGCTCTTGCAGGGATGCCCTGATCCGCCTGTAACAGGAAGGATTGTGACACGAAAGATCGGAGGAATAACCATGACAACTCCCATAGAATCCGGAGCCCAGAAACTGGACTGGGTGAACAGACATATGCCTATTCTCAAGTCAATAGAGCAGAGGTTTACCAAGGAACAGCCGTTTAAAGGAATGAAAATCGCCGTTTGCATTCATTTGGAGGCGAAAACAGCCCGTTTGTGTGAAGTCCTGCAATCGGGGGGGGCTCAGGTCTTTCTCGCCGGCAGCAATCCGCTGTCCACTCAGGATGATGTGGCCGAGGCAATTGCGGCCAGAGGGGTGAAGGTGTTCGCCCGTTATGGCTGCACCCCGGAGGAATATCTGCAGTTTATCCGTGAGATGGTTGAAGAGGAACCGGACATTGTTTTGGACGATGGCGGCGATGTGGTCCACGTTGTTCATGAAGAGTATCCCCACTTGATTCCCGGAATCCTTGGCGGATGTGAGGAAACCACGACCGGTATCGTGCGGATGAAATCACGGGACCGGGACGGAAAGCTCCTGTTTCCGATGATTGCCGTGAATGATGCACTGTGCAAGCATCTGTTTGACAACCGGTATGGAACCGGACAGTCCGTCTGGACGGGGGTCATGCAGACCACCAACCTGATTGTGGCCGGCAAAACCGTTGTGGTGGCAGGGTATGGTTGGTGTGGTAAAGGCGTGGCGCAGAAAGCAAAAGGACTGGGCGCGCATGTCGTTGTGACGGAAATCGATCCCATCAAAGCCATGGAGGCCATCATGGACGGTTTCCAGGTGATGCCAATGAAGCAGGCCTGTGGGGTCGGCGACATTTTTGTCACTGTGACAGGCTGTTGCGATGTGATTTCCACGGAACACTTTGAGCTGCTTCGCCCCGGAGCCGTGCTGACAAACGCCGGGCACTTCAATGTTGAGGTGAACTATGAAGCGCTGGAAGCATTCGCATCAGAAAAAAAAACGGTGAGAAAAAACATCGTGGCGTACACACTGCCGTCTGGCAAAGAGGTCTTTCTCATTGCAGAAGGACGGCTGGTGAATCTGGCATCGGGAGACGGTCATCCGGCGGAGATCATGGATACCTCGTTTGCGGTACAGGCGCTCTGCGCGGAGTATCTGACCCGGAACCGGCTGGAAAAAGGCGTGCACAATGTTCCAGCAGACATTGACCGGGAAGTGGCCCACCTGAAGCTGCGGACACTGGGCGTGGAGATCGACATTCTCACCGAAGAACAGAAAACGTACCTTGAGCATCATGAAGGCTGAATGCATGGTAACAGGGGTTACTGATCGGTTCGGGAACGGATGTTACCATATAAGCAGTACAGATAAGGGGGGATTGACGTGGCGACACAAATTACTGACCATGTATCCTGGGTCGGGAAGACTGACTGGGAGATACGGACGTTTCACGGAAACGAATACACCACACACCACGGGACCAGCTACAATGCCTATCTGATCAGGGATGAAAAGACGGTCCTGATTGATTCGGTCTGGAATCCTTATGCGGAAGAGTTTGTTGAGAAACTGAAAAAGGAAATCGATCTGAATGAGATTGATTACATTGTGATGAATCATGGGGAACCGGACCACAGCGGAGCCCTGCCGTACTTGATGCGGGAGATTCCCGACACGCCCATCTATTGCACGGGCAACGGGGTCAAAAGCCTGCGGGGGCAATACCACCAGGACTGGAATTTCGTGCCGGTCAAGTCCGGGGACACGCTGGACCTGGGAAGCCGGCAGCTGGTGTTCGTGGAGGCCAGGATGCTCCACTGGCCGGACAGCATGTTCAATTACCTGACTGAAGACAACATTCTGTTCAGCAACGACGCGTTCGGACAACATTATTGTTCAGAGCAACTGTTCAACGATCGGGTGGACCCCTGTGAGCTGGAGAAGGAGGCCATCAAGTATTACGCGAACATTTTGACGCCGTTCAATAAGCTGGTGGACAAAAAAATTACGGAACTTCTGGACATGAACCTCCCGGTGGACATGATCTGTCCGTCTCACGGAGTCATCTGGCGTGACAATCCGCTGCAGATCGTCGAAGCGTACCGGGAGTGGGCAAATGATTACCAGGAAGATCAGGTCACCATTGTGTACGACACCATGTACGGAAATACCCGCCTGCTGGCGGAAGCACTCCGGGACGGAATGAAAGAGATTGATCCCGGCTTGCGGATCAAAATCTTTCGTATTTCACAGGCGGACCAGAATGATGTCCTGACGGAAGTGTTCCGGTCCAAAGTGTTGCTGGCGGGGTCTTGCACCATCAACAACGGTATCCTGGCTGAAATGGCCGGTTTCCTGGAAGAACTGGAAGGGTTAAAGTATAAAAACAAAAAGGCATTGTCCTTTGGAAGTTCTGGCTGGAGTGGAGAAGCGACGCAGATTCTGGACGAGCGGCTCCAGAAAGCCGGATTCGAACTGTTGGACGAGGGGATCAAGGTCCTCTGGACACCGGATACGGATTTTTTGGAGAAGACACGGGAACAGGGACGGGCCATCGCCAGGCAGTTGGCGGATGAATCCGCGACAGCACAGTAATGGTTGAGAGAGGATGACCGGAACCGGTTATCCTCTCTGGTCGTTTCAGGTGTTTCGTGTATCCGGACCTGAAAGGATCACAAACCCATCGTTTTGAAAAAAACGGAATGCTGCACCGAAAATACGGGTGTATGATGAAAGCACGTTCAAGAAGGATGAGGAGGGACCATGGGTACCAACATCTCACTGAGTATCGCCCTTGGAGCAGGGGTGCTGTCATTTTTCACGCCCTGTATTCTGTCGCTGATGCCCGTCTACATGACCTACATCAGTTGTCCCCGGGGACCGGAAGCCCAACAGCCGGGACGCCTGTTGCTTTTTGTGCGGACGTGGCTGTTTGTACTTGGCTTTTCAACGGTGTTCCTGCTACTGGGGCTGTCTGCCGGTTTTTTTGGAACGTTTCTGGTCAGGTTCGGCTCATGGCTGACCAGAATCAGCGGACTGGTCATCATCCTGATGGGACTTCGTCTTCTGGGCGTGGTCCGGTTCCCGGTAAGAGCACGGAAACAGCAGAAAAATGCGTCATCAGGGGTCGGAGAGGGCAGTGCCTACCTGCTTGGTCTGGCGTTTGCAACCGGGCACTCGCCCTGCATTGGTCCGGTGCTGGGGTCGATCCTGGTGTATGCGGCCGGTACGGGCACCACAATGGGGGCGATAGCCCTATTGGGGGCTTATTCTCTGGGGATGGGTCTGCCCTTTCTGGTCGTCTCGTTCTTTCTCCGGGAAATCCTGGTCATCACCGGAAAAGCCAGAAAGGTTGGACGTTTCATTCCGTCTGTCAGTGGGATCCTCCTGATTCTGTTTGGACTGCTCATCTTAGTTAACGGTCTTGTTTGATTCGTAAAAACATATCGTTCAGATGCGCCTGAGGTGGTTGTTTTTTTTCCGGTTATACGTTAAACTAATTCCAGAAAATGAAACTGAATGAAAGCGGGCCGGGAAGAACAGGGCCGTATAGAGACCGAGGGATGCTTATCTGCGGTCTTTTTTCTATTTCAAAGGCGACAAGGAGGATTTGCGAACATGGAAAATTTGCTGATTACCAACGGTTGGATCGTGACCATGGATGGGCAACGGCAGGTGATTGAACAAGGATATGTCTGGATCGAGGGCGACCGGATCCGCGATGTGGGCCAGGATGAAATGGCATTGAACCAATGGGCACAACAGGCAGACCGGGTACTGGATGCACAGGGGAAGATTGTGATGCCCGGAATGGTCAACGGTCACACGCACCTGTTTCAGACCTATCTGCGGGGACTCGGGGATGACAAGCCGTTGCTGCAGTGGTTGCGGGAAGAAGTCTGGCCTTTTTCGGCAGCCATGGAGGAAGACGATTTTTACCTGGCCGGATTGCTCGGATGCATCGAAAACATCAAGTGTGGCGCCACATCGGTCATCGATCAGCATTACATCCATACGACGGAAGGAACCTCAGACCGCGTTCTGCAGGCGATGACGGAGTCCGGCATTCGGGGAACATTGTGCCGCACGTTTTCGAACTACAATTACACGCCGTTGCTCCAGGAAGAAGATGAAGTCATCATGGAGTCTCTGGCCCGGTTGACCAGTCAGTATCACGGGAGCCAAAACGGACGCCTGGGCATTGCTGTGGGACCGATCAACCCCTGGGGTTGCACGGAAGACCTTTACAAGCGAACGTATGCCTATGCCAGAGAACATGGTTTGAAATACCAGATTCATACGGCGGAAACCCAAAGCGTGGTGGAGCGCTGCCTGGAAATGTACGGAAAGCGCAATGTGCCCTTTTTTGAAGACCTGGGCATTTTGGGTGAAGACACCCAGCTGGCACACGGGATTTGGCTCGATGATGATGAGCTGGACCGGGTTGAACGCCATGGGGCCACAGTGGTGCACTGCCCGGTGGCCAACATGTATCTGGCCGATGGTGTGGCCCGGATCCCGGAAATGCGCAAGCGGGGCATTCCTGTGGCCCTGGGAACCGACGGACCCGGTTCGAACAACGCCCAGGATATGATGGAGGTACTGAAGATGGGAGCCTGTCTGCACAAGGTGACCACCCTGGATCCCATGGTCCTGCAACCGGAAGACATGATAGAAATGGCCTGTGCCGCCGGTTCGGCGCTCTTGGGCCGCGATGATCTGGGTCGGCTGATTCCTGGCTACAAAGCGGACCTGATCCTGGTTGACTGGAAAAAACCGCACATTGCGCCGGTCCACAAGCCGGCATCGGCAGTGGTCTACAACGCCAATGGAAACGATGTCCATACGACCATTGTGGACGGAAAAATCGTCATGGAAGACCGAAAGATCCAATTTGCCGATGAAGCGGCATTGATTGACGTTTGCCAGGAACGGATCGGCGCGATCCGTCGCAGGCTGGTATAGAAATGGAGGAACAAAGTGATGTTTAAGGAATTTCCCCGGGTTGATGTGCTTGGGAAAGTGACCGGAGAGGCCAAATACGCAGAGGACATGGTGTTCCCGGCAATGATCTATGGGGCCATGGTCCGCAGTGTTATTCCCCATGGACGCATTGTGGCCATTGATCCTGCCGCGGCCCTGGAGCGGGAGGATGTCCTGGCCGTGCTCACCGCCAAAGACATTCCCGGAATCACAGCTCAACCCCGGCAGCGGCCCGTTCTGGCGGAAGCGTTTGTCCGCTTTCACGGAGACGGGGTTGCGCTGGTGGTGGCCACGAGTCAAAAAGGAGCCCGCGAGGCAGCCCGCCTTGTTCGGGTGAGCTATGAAGAGCTTCCGGCCGTGTTCGATGTGGAAGAGGCTGTCCGGGAAGGGGCTTACCCCATTCACGGAGAGTCGAACCTGGAGAAGGTCATTTCGCTCAGACACGGCAATCCGGAGAGCGGGTTTGCCCAGGCGGACCTGGTGGTGGAACGGGAAGTGTCCACGCAGAGAGTTCAGCACGTGGCCATCGAGCCGGAAGCTGCGGTCGGTGTTCCCGATTCCAACGGGATCACGGTGTATTGTCCCAGCAAAAGCCCCTTCAACGTCCGGAAGGTCATCGGAGAAACCCTGGATCTGCCGATCAATAAAGTCCGCCTGATTTCGTCGACAGTCGGCGGGTCATTTGGAGGCAAGGATTACGACATGAGCGTACTGGGTTCCAGAGTGGCCCTGGTAGCCCGTTTGTTTAACCGTCCCTGCCAGATGGCTTATACCCGTGAGGAGTCGATCATTGAAGGGACCAAGCGCCATCCATACAAGATCCGTTACAAAGCAGGGGTGCGCAAAGATGGAAAGCTGACAGCCCTGAAAATTGACGTCCTCAGCGATGCCGGCTCCTATCTCTCCAAGTCCGCCCTGGTGGGCTGGCGATCGGCCATCGAAGCCGGTGGCCCCTACAACATTCCCCACATCTGGACGGATTTGTCGGTGATCTACACCAACCAGGTGTATACGGACGCCCTGCGGGGGTTTGGCTCTCCTCAGGTTGATTTTGGTTCCGAGGTGCTGATGGATGTGCTGGCGGAAGAACTGGGGATGGATCCGTTGGAGATCCGCCGGGTGAACATGTTGCGCGACGGGGATACACATGCCACCGGGCAGGTGCTGTCAGGTGTCACCATCAGCCAGTGCCTGGATGAAATGGAAGCGGCGGTGGATTATGCCCGGACACAGGAAGAGATCCAGGCATTCAACCGAAACAGTGAAAAGACCCGGAAAGTCAGGGGAATGGGCATTTCAGCCCTGCACCGGGGGGAGGCCCTGGGAGCCGGTGGTGAGGGAATCGATACGGCCGGCGCCAATGTGCATGTGGAAAAGGACGGCAGTGTGACCATCTATGCCGGTCTTAGTGAAGTTGGACAGGGCTGCCAGACCGTGATGGTCCGGATTGTCAGTGAGATGCTGGGCATTTCCCCGTCCCGTTGTCAGGTGAGCGTTGTGGATACGGATTACGTGCCGGACAGCGGTCCCACGGTGGCTTCCCGGGGCACAGTGCTGGCCGGAAATGCGGTGGTGGACGCGGTGAATCAAATCAAAGCCAAGCTGACGGAAGCACTGGCACAGGAACTTTGGTTCAAACCGTCGTCGGAAATGGTGTTTGAAAATGAGACCATTTTCATGAAGGACAGCCCCCACAAAAAAGTGACCTTTGATCAGGCGGTGGGTCTCGTGTACGGACAAAGCCGGAACCTTTACGGCAATGGCTGGTGGGCAGCCCCGAAGTTGGTCTGGAACTGGGAAACCGGACAGGGCGATGCGTATTTCAATTATGTATACGGTGCGTGTGCGGCGGTGGTGGAGGTGGATCTCGACACGGGGAAAGTCGATGTCCTGCGGTTTATTGCCACCCACGATATCGGAACGGCTCTGAATCGGGAGGAAGTGTACGGCCAGATTTGCGGAGGGGTCGCCATGGGGATCGGGTACGCTCTGACAGAAGAAGTCAGTCTGAAAAACGGGCGGATCACAAATCCCAATTTTGACGCCTACCTGATTCCGACGGCTTTGGATGTGGGACAGATCGAACCGGTGATTCTGGAAGATTATTCTGCGATTGGGCCATTGGGAGCCAAGGGACTTGGAGAACCGGTAACCTCCATTGTAGCGCCGGCCATTGCCAATGCTGTATCTCAGGCCATTGGCCGTAGGGTGTACCGCCTGCCGGCCGATTTGGAACAGGTCCTGGCCCTGATCGGAGAGGAGAAAAAATAATGGAGAGAACCTATCATAGACCCCAGTCCCTGGAATGGGCTCTGGAAGAAATGGCCAACCCGGGAGCGGTGCTGCTGGCAGGCGGAACCGATCTTCTGGTGCAGTGGAGAGAACTGACGGAAGCAGAGAAACCACAGCGGATTGTCGATCTGAGTGGATTGGATGAGTTGCGTCAGATTCGTGAGGAAGATGGTGAAGTGGTGATTGGATCCATGGTGACACACCGCATGCTGGCCCAGAGTGCGGTGATCAGGTCCGTGTCGCCTCCGTTGGCCGAGGCCGCATTTTCCGTAGGTTCACCCCAGATCCGGAACAGGGGGACCGTTGGCGGCAGTCTGGCAAATGCCAGTCCGGCAGCCGATCTGGCTCCTGTACTGGTGGCTCTTGGTGCCCGGGTTTGCCTGGAGAGCCGCAATACACGCCGGGAACTGCCGGTCAGTGCGTTTTTGCAGGGGATGAACAAGACGGCTCTGGAGAGCGCAGAGATCATCCGGTCAGTGAAATTTTCTGCCCCTGCACCGGGGCTGCAGGGAACCTTTCAGAAGGTGGGCCGGCGAAACGCAGTGGCCATCGCCCGGCTGAACGGAGTCTGCCTTGTCAGGCGCGACGCAACGGGCCGGCTGGACGAGGTCACACTGGTGATCGGCTCGGCCACTCCGACACCTCTGGATATGAGCCAGGAGGCAAGGGAACTGCTTGCACAGGGTCCCGAACCGGAGGCTCTTCGGGAACTGGCTCTCAGGACGGTCAGACGGGTGGAAGAGATTGCCGGGGTCCGGGCTTCTGCCCGTTGGAAATTCCCTGCGGTTGAAAACCTGGTGCTGAAGCTGTTTCGCGTGTCGGATGAAGGAGGGTCAGAGCATGAGTAAAATGACGGTAACCCTGTCCCTGAATGGAAAGCCAGTGACGCAGATGGTGGACATCACGTCGACCCTGCTGGATCTGATTCGGGATACGATCGGCCTGACCGGGACCAAGCGGGGCTGTGAAATAGGCGAATGCGGCGCCTGTACAGTCCTGATGGACGGGCTGCCGGTGAATGCCTGTCTGGTTCTGGCCCCGCAGGCTCAGGATGCAGACATCTGGACGGTTGAGGGTCTGAACGCTACCGGTGAACTGGACGTGATACAGCAGGCATTCATTGTAGAACACGCCGTGCATTGCGGCTTCTGCACGCCGGGGATGCTGATGAGCGCCCGGGGGCTTTTGCAGGACAACCCGTCTCCGACCGAGCAGGAGATACGGATCGCCATTTCGGGCAATCTGTGCCGCTGCACCGGTTATATGCCGATTATCCGGGCAATCAGCCGGGCAGCAGAAAAAATCAGATGAATCGCCTTGGGCCGCACAGCCGTGCGGCCCTTCGTTTGGAGGAAAGGTTGAATATCAAAGTATTTGACAAACCATGTTTCTTTGGTAGAATTTTTATCATGGGTCACTGTGCTCAATACAGTGCCCGGATCTTGTAGAGGAGGTGATCAGGCGGTTGACAGCCATCTACTGGTTTTCACAACTGGATTCCACCAATGCAGAATGCCTCAGGAAAGCGTACAATGGCGAACGGGCACCATTTGTCGTGGCCGCCCAGCGGCAGACCGCCGGAAGAGGGACAAAAAAGAGGCCCTGGCATTCAACAGAAGGCGGCCTTTACTTTTCCTGGTATCTGGGAGAAGGACAGGACAGGCGTTTTGTTCAACTTGTGACCATTGCCGGCGTTTTGGGTGTCGCTGATTTTTTAGAAGCACAAGGCGTTGCTGCGGAGATCAAATGGCCCAACGACCTCTTTCTGAAAGGTCGAAAAATCTGTGGTATATTGGGGGAGTCGGTGACTCAGGGGGCGCACAGCCATCTGGTTCTTGGTACCGGCCTGAACCTGATGCAGAAGCAGGCACAGCTGGAACAGGCCTCGGATCAAGCGGGTTCAGTAGCGGAACAAACAGGCATTCGGCTGGAGCCCGGGGATGTTCTCAATGACGTCCTGATGCAGCAGCAAAAATGGTTTGCCCTATTGGAACAGGATCCGGAAGCCGTCAAGCGAGCGTATCTTCGCAGAGTGAAAACCGGGGAAAAGGAAGCAGAGAGTTTTCTCGGAAAGGTATAAGTATGAAGCAAACGAAGCAACTGGTAAGAGCAGCATTGTTTGTTGCCCTCATGACCGCAGGGGCGACCGTCAGATTGACGATCGGGCCCGTGCCGTTTACGTTCCAGACCATGTTTTGCGCGATGGGCGGAATCATCCTGGGTGCAAAATGGGGAGCGGGAGCCATGAGCACATACCTGCTGCTGGGCCTGATGGGACTTCCACTGTTCGCAGAGGGTGGGGGCATCGGGTATTTTTTCAAACCGACGTTTGGTTATCTTCTGGGATTCGTGCCGGCAGCCTGGGTTGCAGGATGGATCTATGCACGCAAACACTCCTTTGGACAAGCAGTTGGAGCCATGATCGTGGCTCTGACAACCATTTATTCGATAGGTGTCCCGTATTTATTCTTTTATTTCATATTCGTCCAGGGAGCCCCGCTGGGGGTTGGCGAAGTGATTGCGATCGGTCTGGTCCCGTTTGTCGGGCCGGATCTGTTGACAGGTGTACTGGGGGCGTTTCTGGCCTGGCGGCTGAAACAGCTCCCCCGATTTGAGTAATGCGGGTTTCCCGCAAAAAGGCGGTGACGTGATGAACGCACAGGAAATACAAAAAATGATTCAGGTGATGGCTGACAGTGGACTGGCAGAAATGGAAGTCTCCGATGGGCCTTTCAGATTAAAGATGAGCCGGTATGCCACGGCAGCGGCCGTGGCAGCGCCTCCCGCAGCACCAGCGGCTGAGGCTCCCGGACCCGGACCGGTGCACAAGAAAATTGCGCAGGTCCAGGAACCGGCGAGCGATCCGGAAGAGGATAAACTGGTGTTCGTGGAATCTCCCATTGTCGGGACATTCTATGAGGCCAGTGCACCCGGAGAGCCGGCCTTTGCCAAAAAGGGTGACCGTGTCCGCAAAGGTCAGGTGGTTTGCATCATTGAAGCAATGAAACTGATGAACGAAATCAAGTCAGACGTGGACGGTCTGGTGGAAGAAGTTCTGGTGGTCAACGAGCAGATGGTCGAGTTTGGGCACAGGCTGATTGCCATACGTCCGGAGGGGGCTTAGATGCTGAAACGGGTCCTTGTGGCGAACCGTGGGGAGATTGCAGTCCGGATCATCCGCTCCTGCCGCGAAATGGGAATCGAGACGGTGGCCATCTATGCCGAAGAGGACACAGACGCGCTGCATACCCAACTGGCAGATCAGGCGATCTGCATTGGCCGTGGGGATGTGCGCAAGAGTTATTTGAACATCAGCAATGTGATCAGTGCTGCGCTCCTGACAGGGGTGGATGGCGTTCATCCGGGCTACGGATTTCTGTCTGAAAATGCGACGTTTGCCCGGACGCTTCAAAACGTCGGCCTGGTCTTTATCGGTCCGGAGGCTGACCTCATTGACCGGATGGGAGACAAAGCCCGGGCCCGCCAGACCATGATGGAAGCGGGGGTCCCGGTTGTTCCTGGATCGGCCGGAACCATTGAGCACATGAAGGATGCGCTGGAGGAGGCGCAGCGGATCGGATTTCCCGTGCTGGTCAAAGCCGCCAGCGGTGGTGGGGGCCGGGGTATGCGGATTTCGTTGGATGAGGCAGACTTTCAGGAAGCCTTTTCCCAGGCCAGGTCCGAGGCGGAGATTGCCTTTGGCGATGGTTCTGTCTATATTGAGAAGTTTGTCCAGAAGCCCAGGCACGTTGAAGTGCAGATTCTGGCAGACCATTACGGGAATGTGATCCATCTCGGCGAACGGGACTGCTCCATGCAGCGGCGCAACCAAAAAGTGGTAGAAGAAGCGCCGGCACCCGGCCTGACCGCGGAGGTTCGCGCCGGTCTGCACGAGGCTGCAGTCAAGGCGGCCCAATTCGTGAATTACCGCAGCGCGGGCACGTTGGAGTTTCTTCTCGCTCCGGACGGAAATTTTTACTTCATTGAAATGAACACAAGAGTCCAGGTGGAACACCCGGTCTCAGAACTGATTACTGGCGTGGACATCATCGCTGAACAGATTCGGATTGCTTCTGGAGAGCCCCTTCAGTATCGGCAGGAAGACATCTGCTTCAGGGGCCACGCTATGGAATGCCGCATCAATGCGGAGGATCCAACCCGGAATTTCATGCCCTCACCGGGCCTGATTGAAGAACTGCACCTGCCCGGGGGTTTTGGTGTGCGGGTGGACGGCGCCATCTATCAGGGGCTGACCATTCCATCGCGGTTTGATTCCCTTTTGGCCAAACTGATTGTCCACGGAAAGACCCGCGATGAGGCCATAGCCAGAATGCGCAGGGCACTAAGTGAGTTTGTGATTACCGGCCCGAAGACCAACATTGAGTTTCAGTTGAAGCTGACCGGTCTGAAGGAATTCCGTGAAGGGCAGATTCACACCGGATTGATCCTGGAGAAAAACTGGAGTGAATAAACATGCTTAGAAAAAGTTTTCAGAAGCAGTATTTCCTCGTTCGTGGCGAACGGCAGGCACCTGCACCCAGGGACACGAAGGACATTCCCGATTTTTGCGTCAAATGCCCGTCCTGTGGGGAGATTCTGCTGGAAGAAGAATACGACAAAGCCTTCAGGGTGTGTCATAAGTGCGGGCATCACGGACGAATAACCGCACCGGCAAGGTTGGAGAGTCTGTTCGATGAGGGGCGGTACCAGACGTTCGATGACCAGATGAAAACCTTAAACCCACTGAACTTTCCGGGCTATGAGGAAAAAATTGAAAAGTACCAGAAAAACAGCGATTTGAACGAAGCGGTCGTCGTGGCGAGCGGGTCCATTGATGGCGTCCGCACTGTGGCTGCCGTCATGGACAGCCGATTTATGATGGGATCCATGGGGAGTGTGGTTGGTGAAAAAGTCACCCGCGCAGTGGAAATGGCCACCGAACAGAAGTGCCCTCTGGTGGTGTTCTCCGCATCGGGAGGTGCCAGGATGCAGGAGGGCATTGTGTCCCTGATGCAAATGGCCAAAACCAGCGCTGCGCTGGGCCGGCACGGGAAGGCAGGCCTTCCCTACGTCAGCGTGCTGACGGACCCCACCACTGGGGGTGTCACGGCCAGTTTTGCCATGTTGGGGGACATCATTCTGGCAGAACCAGGTGCCCTGATCGGCTTTGCCGGTCCGAGGGTCATTGAGCAGACCATCAAGCAGAAGCTGCCGGAAGGGTTCCAGTCGGCGGAATTTCTTCTGGAACACGGGTTTGTGGACCGGATCGTGCCCCGGGCGGAGATGAAACGGGCCCTTGGCACCATCCTGAAGCTCCATGGAGGTGAGTCAGATGAATAACCGCCTTGAACGGGAAAAAAAGATCGATGAACTGGAGTCCAAGATCATGGCGCTGGCCAGTTTCGGCAAGGACGAAGGGTTGGATCTGGAAAAAGAAATTTCCCGCCTGAAGCGCAAAGTGGCTGGATTGCGGGTGGATAATCTGCGGGACCTCGGTCCCTGGGACAAGGTAAGCCTGGCCCGTTTGCGAGGCCGCCCAACCGCTTTGGACTATATTGAGGATATCTTTACGGATTATATGGAATTTCATGGTGACCGGGCGTTCGGAGAAGATGCATCCATTGTGGGTGGCATTGCCCGACTGGCAGGAAGGCCGGTGACGGTTGTGGCGCAGCAAAAGGGGCGCGATACGGAAGAAAGCATCCGGCGCAACTTTGGCATGACCAGGCCCGAGGGATACCGCAAGGCATTACGGCTGATGAAACAGGCGGAAAAATTTGGCCGGCCAGTGATCTGTCTGGTGGATACACCGGGTGCTTTTTGTGGCATTGAGGCAGAGGAGCGGGGACAGGGACAGGCCATTGCCGAAAATCTGATGGAAATGAGTCTTTTGGAGGTTCCTGTGATCTCCACAGTGATTGGCGAGGGTGGAAGTGGTGGCGCCCTGGCGCTGGCTGTGGCTGACCGGGTCAATATGCTGGAAAACAGCATCTATTCCATTTTGTCCCCGGAGGGGTTTGCCAGCATTTTGTGGAAAGACAGCACCCGCGCCCAGGAAGCGTCCGAAATCATGAGGATAACGGCCGAAGACCTGAAAGAACTGGGCATTATCGATCAGATTGTTCCTGAACCGCTGGGCGGAGCCCAGAAGGATCGCGAGATGGCTTCGGGATATCTGCGGGAACAATTGGAATCTGACATGAAAGAATTGCTCGGCATGCCCACTGAGGAGCTGCTGGACAAACGGTACCAGCGGTTTCGCCGTTACGGGCTGTTTGGGGAATGAGGTTAAACCATGAATGCTAAAGTGCTGGGCCTGGGACGGGCATTGCCCAACCGGGCCGTCGAGAATATTGAGCTGGAAGGGGTTGTAGAGACCAGTGACGCCTGGATCCGGGAACGGACAGGCATCGAAAGACGGCATCTGTCCACCGGTGAAACCACGACCGATCTGGCCACTGAAGCTGCCCGCCGAGCGCTTGAAGACAGCGGGTTGGCACCAGAAGATCTGGACCTGATCATTGTTGCAACCATGACTCCGGATTATTTCATGCCGGCCACGGCCTG
Organism: Bacillota bacterium; assembly: GCA_007121025.1. Classification (GTDB taxonomy): domain Bacteria; phylum Bacillota; class TC1; order TC1; family UBA5767; genus SKMO01. The sequence continues at coordinate 28,392 of SKMO01000098.1, forward strand.
TTTGGTTCAGAAGAACATTGGGGCCCACCGGGCCGCGTGTTTCGATTTGTCGGCTGCCTGCAGCGGTTTTGTCTATGGCTTGTCCGTGGCCCATCATTTCATTCGCAGCGGCGGAAGCCAAAACGTTCTGGTGATCGGTGCAGAAACACTGTCCCGGTCGGTAGACTGGACAGACCGGACCACTTGCGTCATTTTTGCTGACGGTGCAGGCGCCATGGTGCTGGGGGCTTCGACTGACGAAGGGGTCATACGCTGCACGTTGGGCGCGCGGGGCGACGATCAGAACATCCTGTCAACCAAAGCGCCCGGACTGCAAAATTTCCTTCTGGCGGGTAAACCGTTGGAAGACGATCCTGGTCCATACATGAAAATGGACGGGCAGACGGTCTTTCGGTTTTCAACGAAAATTGTCGGGGAAAGCATCCGGGAAACATTGAAAGGGACCGGTTACTCTCTGGGGGACCTGGACTGGGTGGTGCCGCATCAGGCCAACACCCGGATCGTGGATTATGCAGCCTCACGATTGAAGCTGGACCGAAGCAAATTTTTCATGAACGTACAAACAACAGGCAATACTTCAGCCGCCAGCATTCCGATTGCTCTGGCTGAAATGAAAGAAAAAGACGTGTTGCACAGTGGGGATCTGGTGATGTTGACCGGGTTTGGCGGAGGCCTGACCTGGGGAAGCGCACTGATCCGATTTTAAACCAAGGAGGAAATGAACATGATTGATAAAGTTAAAGAGATACTGGCAGATGAGCTGAGCGTGGACATCGAGGACATTACGGCGGACAGTGATATCCGGGAAGACCTGGATGCAGACTCCCTGGACATGGTTCAGCTGGTCATGGCTCTTGAGGATGAGTTTGATGTTGAAATCGACAACGCGGAGATCAAAGATGTAAAGACCGTGGGAGATGTGGTCAAATTCATTGAAGCAAAGAGAGGCTAGACGATGTTCACAGGACTGGGAGCAGGAATTTTAGGAACGAAGTATCCGGTGATCCAGGGCGGCATGGCCTGGGTCTCCGACGCAGTCCTGGCGGCAGCTGTTTCTGAGGCCGGAGGGCTGGGAGTGATTGCCGCGGGCAACGCTCCCTGCGATTGGGTGAAAAATGAGATCGACAAGGCGCTGCAGCTGACCGACAAACCGCTGGGTCTCAACGTCATGCTGCTGAGTCCGTTTGCGGATGAGGTGGCTAAAATGGTGGCAGAGACCCCGGTGAAGGTGATCATTACGGGGGCAGGAAATCCCGCGGAGTATATCGCCATGTGGAAGGAACGGGGGAAAAAAGTGATTCCGGTGGTTCCGTCGACGGGATTGGCCCGACGGATGGAAAAACTGGGGGTGGATGCCCTGGTTGCTGAAGGCACAGAAGCCGGCGGGCACATCGGGGAACTGACAACCATGGCACTTCTCCCCCAAGTGGTGGATGCCGTTGATCTGCCGGTCTTTGCGGCCGGAGGCATCGGCGATGCCCGGGGAACACTGGCTGCCTGGATGCTTGGAGCATCGGGTATTCAAGTGGGAACACGGTTCTTGTTGGCCCACGAATGCGGGATTCATCCCAATTACAAGGAGAAGATCATTAAGGCGAAGGATATTGACTCGGTGGTCACCGGACGCTCCACAGGCCATCCGGTTCGGATTCTTAAGAATCCCCTGGCCCGGGAGTTTATGAAACGGGAAAAGGCCGGTGCTCCTCCGGAAGAACTTGAGGCATTGGGGAGCGGCTGCCTTCAGCTGGCGGCCTGTGATGGAGACATCAAAGGCGGATCCTTTATGGCCGGACAGATTGCAGGGCTTTGCAGTGTAGAACAGTCTTGCGCAGAAATTATTCATGAATTATATGATGGAGCCCGGGAACTGTTTCTGGAAAAGGCAAAGGAGCTGGGCGAATGATGAAAACAGCGGTGCTTTTTCCCGGGCAGGGGGCCCAGGCTCCCGGCATGGCCAGGGATTTTTATGAAGAGTCAGTCGCTGCCCGGCAGGTGTTTGAGGAAGCTTCTGACGTTTTGGGTTACAGTATGGAACAACGGATTTTTGAGGGGCAGGACCTGGAGCTGACCGAGTTCACCCAGCCGGCCATCCTGACGGCCAGCCGGGCCATTGCCGTTTCGTTGAACCTTGAAGGTGCTGCCGCGGCGGCTGGTCTGAGTTTGGGGGAGTATTCTGCCCTGGTGTTTGCCGGAGCGCTGAACTTTGCTGAAGCGCTGCAGGTGGTCAGTGCCAGAGGAAAGTTTATGCAGGAGGCTGTTCCTGCAGGCGTAGGTGGCATGACAGCGGTTCTCAAGCTGGATCGAAAGTCCATTGAAGGGATTTTGGAACAACTGGGGCTGGATGTGTGGATTGCCAATGTGAACTGTCCCGGGCAAATCGTGGTGTCCGGAAGGCTGGATGCGCTGGCAGCGTTCAAAGAACGGGCCATGGAAGCGGGTGCAAAGGGGTGCGTCGATCTGCCCCTGAGTGCCCCGTTTCACACAAAAATGCTTGAACCGGCGGCAGTCAGATTGCAGGGAGTGCTGGAGGACGTTTCTGTACGCGAGCCTCATCCTCCTGTGGTGTTTAACGTAACAGCCCGGACGGAAGCTGACCCGGCCATCATTCGGCAGCTTTTGACCAGTCAGGTCATGTCTCCGGTCCTGTTCGAGGATTCACTGCGGACGCTTGCCGACCTGGGAATTGAACGAATGATCGAAGTTGGACCGGGATCCACCCTGAAGTCTTTTGTGAAAAAGACACTGAAGGGTGTGGAGATCATCAGCGTCCCGGATATGGAAAGTGCGAAAAAGGCGGGATTACTATGACAAAGACAGCATTGATCACCGGGGGAACCCGGGGAATTGGCCGGGCAGTCACGCTTGAACTGGCAGCAGCCGGTTACCAGGTGGCGGTCAATTATGTCAGCAGTGAAGACGCGGCCAGATCACTGGAAGAAGAAGTGGGCGCCCTTGGGGCGGAGATCCTTTTGTGTCAGGGCGATGTGTCCAGCTCAGAAGAGGCGGCCGAAGTGGTGGAAAACGTAAAGAAGAGGTTTGGCCGACTGGATGTCCTGGTCAACAATGCCGGGATCAGCCGGGACAACCTGCTGTTGCGAACCACCGATGAAGATCTGCAACGGACCATGGAAGTCAATCTCTACGGATCGTTTTATTGCGCCCGGGCAGCCGCCAGGATCATGAACAAGAACCGGTTTGGCCGGATCATCAACATGTCATCGGTGGTCGGACTGAC
>SKMO01000014.1 GCA_007121025.1 Bacillota bacterium
CATGTAGTCATCCAGGTGATCTCTGCCCACATGCTCAAACATGCCGATGCTGACAACACGATCGAACTGTTCCTGCCCACCCGTCAACTCCCGGTAATCCTGAAGCCGAACTTCCACCCGTTCCTCCAGGCCCTCCCGGGCAATCCGGCTGCGGGAAGCTTCCACCTGTTCCTCGCTCAGGGTGATCCCCACTGCCCGGACACCGTATTCCCGGGCGGCCTCAACGATCAGATGTCCCCAGCCACTGCCAATATCGAGCAGCGTCTGCCCAGGCCTCAGATGCAGTTTGCGCAGACTGTGACTGATTTTTTCTTTTTGGGCACAGGCAAGTGAATCCCCGGGGCTGAGAAAATAGGCACAGGAATAACTCATGGTTTCATCCAGCCACAGACGGTAAAAATCGTTCCCAATGTCATAGTGATGCGCGATGTTTTCTTTGGACGAGCCCGAATACAGTTCAGACTCGCCGGTCTGTCCATTCAGCAGTTCCCTGTTGGCTGACGCCAGGCGCATCAACTCATCCATCGACCCTTCAAAGTCAAGGATGTCATCCATGTACGCCTCCCCCAGCACGCGTACCGGTTCTTTCCCGGCTTGCCCCAAAGGTAGGCTCCGATGAAAAACAATCCGGACGGACGGCGTCCCGTACCCATACGTCACGTTGTCTCCGTCCCAGTACCGCACGGCAAAAGAAGGCCCTTCCAGGCTCTCAAACAGTTTGTGCAGCACCATCTTCTTCATGGTCTCACCCCTCGGATCATAAAAACGCATTGAAGCAACACCCTGTCACTGTTCATTTCCATTTTTGCTGCGCGATTCCTGCCTCTATGCCTAATCATTTTGCTCTTCCGGTCCAAACACAAGAGCTATGTAGCGTCCCAGTTCCCGGTAGAGCATGGTCCCCTCCAACGGCTCCAGCGCCTGGTAAATGGCGTGGTAATACCAGCGTTGTTTGTTTTTCGGCCGGTTAAACCGGTCCCAGACGGCCTCCTGTAGCGTTTTGTGATCGTTGTGAATGCTGCGGATATTGCTCAGCTTATCGGCACAGGTAATCATCATGGCTCCCGGGGACAGATCCGGCACCCGCCCTATGGCCTGTGACTTTCGGATCTCCCAGGAATCCCTGGGGATCCCGTTCATGACCTCGGTCACTTCGAGCACCAAATCACGGACCTCCGGACCAAACCATTTTTCAAGTTCTTCCGGCCGAATGGTTGTGTCTTCAAGCACATCATGAAGAATCCCGGCCACCACAACCGGTTGTGGCTGATCCTCTTCGATCAACAGCATGCCCACTTCCGCCGGATGAACGATATACGGAACGGCGCTTCCCTTTCGCCGTTGCGTCTCATGGGCTCTGGCCCCGATGGACAGAGCCCGGGAAATCGCCTCATAATCCCGCCGCATCATAGATTTTCCTCCGGGTCATGGGACAGCAGCCGCATGGCTGCCAGTGCATACAACCGGGCAGCCTGGGTCATCTGACTGACAGCTATAAATTCTTCCGCACTGTGGGCCTGGGAAATGCTTCCGGGCCCGAACACCACTGTTTCAGCCCCCGCCCGGAACAGATGCGTTCCGTCTGTCCAGTAGTCCACCCCGGTCACCGGTAGCCTGGTTCCAGTCACAGAAAGCCCGCAGGACGAAAACGCCCGGGAGAGTCTTCCGGGGCCGCTTTCCATGGGCCCCCGACCGGCTGTTTCCGGCTGTTCTTCGATTTGAAAGGACGCCCCGGGGAATGCCCGTACAACGTCATCGGCCACCTCTTCAATCTCCCGGATCACCTCCGCCTGCTGTTCCCCCGGCATGATTCGCCGGTCCAGTGAAAACCAGCAGCTGTCGGGAATGATGTTGTTCTGAATGCCCCCTTCAATCCGTCCAATGCTCAGGGTCGGCCCACTGACATAGGGATGGCTTCTGGAAGCCAGCACCGGAACCAGTTGGTCCTGGAGTCTGGCTATGATCCGGGAGGCAACCACAATGGCGTTGATCCCGTCTTCCGGATGGCTGGCGTGTCCTGCTTTTCCGCCCACATGCACACGCAGCCAGGTCATCCCTTTATGATAGACCGCGACGTTGAGGTCTGTCGGTTCACCCACCACCGCCAAATCCACCACAGGCCAGTCCTGAACCAGGGCACGGGCGCCCTCGCTGTTGTTGGGGGACTCTTCACCAACCACACCGGCAAAACCCAGGGAGCCCGCCAGAGAAACGCCGGCTTCTTTCAGGGCAGCCATGGCCACCAGCATGGCCGCCAAACCTCCCTTCATGTCGACGGCACCCCGACCCCAGAGCATGCCGTCCCGGAGCTCAGCGCCAAAAGGCGGATGGACCATCCCCTCTGGAAGCACGGTGTCCATGTGTCCACAGAAAAGAAGAGTGGGGCCCGGGCGATCTCCCTCCAGTGTTCCATAGACATTGCTGCGGCCGTCAAACACCTCGCGAACCCGGGACGTTATCCCCCGGCTTTCCAGATAATCTCCAATATGTCTGGCCACCCCGGTTTCCCCCCCGGGCACTTGGTAATGACTGGGGATCCGGACCAGTTCGCCGGCCAGTGCGACCACATCTTCCTCTCGGATACGCTCTAACACGTCTCTTTGTTCTTCTGGTTTCATCACTGTTGCCTCCTTTTGTTTCGATCCCGGCGAACGACGCTTCTGTTCCCACGCAGAGCAAACTGCGGGCCGCGATCAGCCGGGGTGTCTTCTGAATCCTTCGTTTTCTCATTGTGAGACACACTGACTTATATTATAATGGACGGGAAAAACTTTGTCACACCTCTGCACGAAAGGACGGCCACCATGCGTTACATCATCAGCGATTCGTTCGATCCGGCCTTTAACCAGGCTCAGGAGGAGTATTTTCTGAAGCAGTCTCCATTTCCGGAAGACCTGATGATCTTCTGGATCACCGATAAAACCTGTCTCGTTGGCAAAAACCAGAATACCCTGGCCGAGATCAACGAGGAGTACGTTCGGCAAGAAAACATCCATGTGGTTCGCAGACTCTCCGGCGGCGGCTGTATTTTCATGGACCGGGGCAACCTGCTGTTTACCTTCATCACCCGAAACGGCTCCGGAAAAGGGCCTGATTTCCACC
>SKMO01000004.1 GCA_007121025.1 Bacillota bacterium
AAGGGCAGGCATTGCGGATCATGAATCTGTTGATCGGAAGCCGGCAGCGTCAGCGGGGAACGGACGGGGAGCACCGGGTGGACTATATTGCGGACGCCCTGGGGATCCCCAAAGAAGATGTCATCTACGTGTTGAACCTGCTGCGGGAAATTGGTCTTTTGGGCAGCGCCAAGGATCTGACTGTCTACATTGCGGAAGAAGACAGGGAGAGCAAAACATCTCTTCAATTCAACCAATACACGGCCATTGAACAGTTCCTGCTGACCCAGTTGACCGAAGAGGAAGCCACATACAACGTGAAGGAACTCAACCAGAAGGCCAGTGAAGCCGGTTGTGCCCGAGTGTCTACAGAGAAGATCCGCACCATTTTGAACTATTGGAAGATCAGGCGGCTGATCAAATACGCCAGGGAAGAGGGGTCCGGACATCATGTCCGGCTGGTTTGCCTTCGGCCGGTGGCTGAGCTTGAGGAGATCCGAAAGAAGCGCGAAGAGATGGCCCGGTTTGTGATCGGGTATCTGTTTGAGCTGTCTGAAATCCGTCCGGAAACGGTGAACAGCAGGGAGGTGATGGTGTCCTTCTCGCTCCATGAGATCAAGGATGCTTACAATGAGGGGCGGTTGTTCGGTCAGGGAACCCTGAAAGATGTGGAGGATGTCCTGTTTTATCTCTCAAGGATCGGGGCCATCCAGATTGAAGGGGGCTTCATGGTGATCTACAATTCCATGGTGCTCCGGCGGAAGGAAGATTACCGGAGACGCTTCAAAAAGGAGGATTACCAGAAGCTGGAACATTACTACGACCAGCGGATGCAGCAGATTCACATTGTCGGGGAGTACGCCCGGATCATGGTGAAGGATTACAAGCTGGCCCTTCAGTTTGTAGAGGATTACTTCAATCAGGACTATGAAACGTTTCTGGACACCTATTTCAAGGGGACCAGAAGAGAGGAGATCACCAGAAGGATCTCCCCGCGGAAATTCAGGGAACTGTTCGGGGAACTGTCTCCGGCCCAGTTGAAGATCATCAAGGACAAGGACAGCCAGTACATCGGTGTGCTGGCGGGACCGGGAAGCGGAAAGACAAAAGTACTGGTTCACAAGCTGGCGTCACTGTTCCTGATGGAAGACGTGAAGACCGACCAGCTTCTGATGCTTACATTTTCCCGGGCGGCGGCTACGGAATTTCGACTTCGTCTCAATAAATTGATGGGTGTGGCGGCCCGGTACGTGGAAATCAAGACGTTTCACTCGTACTGCTTTGACCTGCTGGGTCAGGTGGGGGACATTGAGCACACGGACAACGTGATGGCCCGGGCGGTTGAATGCATCCGGGAGGGTGATGTGGAACCCAGCCGGATCACCAAAGCGGTGCTGGTGATCGATGAAGCCCAGCACATGGACCAGGACAGTTACGCTCTGGTCCGGATCCTCATGGAGAAGAACGAAGACATGCGGGTGATCGCGGTGGGCGATGATGACCAGAACATCTTTGAGTTCCGGGGATCGAGTTCACGGCACCTCGAACATTTCCTGCAGGAAACCGGGGCGGCGGTTCATGATCTGCTGACCAATTACCGGAGTCGAAACAATATTGTGGAGTTTGCCAACCTGTTCGCCGGACGGATTCCCGGCCGGCTTAAATCAAAGCCCATTGTCCCCAACACCCTTGAGAATGGCACGGTCCGGATGATCCGGTATCACACGGAGAACCTGATCGGGCCCTTTGTGGACGACCTGTGCCGGTTGCCCCATGGGGGGACCAACTGTGTGCTGACCTGCACCAACAATGAGGCATTACAGGTGGCCGGGCTTCTCCTGAACCGGGGCGTTCCGGCCCGGCTGATCCAGTCCAATGAGGGTTTCCGCCTGATGGACATGGTGGAGTTCAGGCGGTTCGTGCAGTTGATCACGCCTGCTGATGATCAGCCTATGATCGACGAGGAACAGTGGAACCGGGCCAGGTGGATGCTCGAAGAGGAGTTTGACCGGAGCGTCCGACTGGAGAACTGCCAGCGGGTGATCCGCAATTTTGAACAGCTCCATCCGGATCACAAATACCTCAGTGACTTCAAGATGTTGCTGCGGGAGTCCAGACTGGAGGACTTCTATTTCAGAGCCCGGGACACGATCTTTGTGTCGACCATTCATAAATCGAAGGGCAAGGAGTTTGACCATGTCCACCTGCTCCTCAACCGGTGCAGACTGAACACGGCTGAAGAATACCGAAAACTCTACGTGGCGGTGACCAGAGCAAAGCAGTCTCTGCATGTGCATCTAAATTCACCGCTGTTCAATGGCATCAGGGCCACTGACATGGTTGTTCAGGAAGACAAAAACACCTACCCCCTGCCGGGGCAGATGGCCATGCAGGCAAGCCTGCAGGACGTGCATCTGGACTATGTGATGTCCAGACAGGAGCAGAGCGGGCGACTGCAAAGCGGAGATATACTCCGCTATGAGAATGGGATCTGCCTGGACAGTCAGGGACAACGGGTGCTCCGGTTTTCAAAGCGATTCATGGAGGACGTAGAACGGGCGGGCCGGGCTGGGTATACTCCCTGGCAGGCCAAGGTGAGCTTTATGGTCCACTGGCGCAAGGAAGGTGAAGAGGAGGAGCATGTGGTGATCCTGCCGGAATTGTATCTGGTGCGGGATGAGGAGGCCCCCGGCGCGGATTCCCCGAACGGAAACAACAGGAATCATGAGTCAGGAAGCCCGACTGAAAATATGTCTGCTTCCGCCTGGTAGATGTGGCAGACCTGTCCCTATTTTGCCAGTATATGGGGTAACATGTGGTTAACCAGCACGAAAAGACAAGGAGAGCATCCATGACGATCAGCAATGTATACACAGGCGAGAGCCACCGCTTATCCGAAGGGCTGCTGGAGGCACTGACCGGGGCAACGCAGGTGAAGTTTATTGTGTCGTTCCTGCGGGAGTCCGGTGTCCGGATGATCCTACCCGCCCTTGAAGATCTGGTCAGCCGGGGAGTGCCTGTCCAGATCCTATCAGGGACCTA
>SKMO01000196.1 GCA_007121025.1 Bacillota bacterium
CAGATCCTGGACGAACGGTTGGCGCAGGCCCGGGAACTTCTGGCGGAGGAAGGCATTGACCTGACCCTGGAACTGGGACAGGAGCTTTTTCTGGATGAACATTTGCCCGGTGAGCTGCGGGCAGGCCGGGCCTGTACGCTGGCGGGAACCCGCTATCTTCTGGTGGAATTTCCTCTGACGGGCATTCCGGGGGATGCGGAGAGCATTCTGGCGGGCCTTCTGGAGGAGGGTTACCTCCCGGTGATCGCCCATCCGGAACGGTACCGGGAGATCCAGCAGGATCCGGATCTGTTGACCGATCTGATCGAGCTTGGTTGTCTGACGCAGCTCAATGCCGGTTCGCTGACCGGCCGCCATGGGCGGGCGGTCCAGGAAACCGCACGGACGCTTCTGGCCAGTGACATGGTCCATCTGGTGGGCACGGATTGCCATTCCGCCCGGAGCCGGTCGCCGAAGCTTCGGCAGGCCTGGCATCTGGTGGTGCAGATGCTCGGGGAGACCCGGGCCAGGCATTTGTTTGTGGATAACCCGCGGCTGGTGCTGGACGATGTGCCTCTGACCGTGCCCCGACCCCGGTACCGGCAGGAACGAAAGCCGCTGTTGAACCGGCTGATGGACATGCTCGGAGCCAGTTCGTCCTAGGACGGGCGCCGGGCAAGCAATGGTATTGCAGACAGAATTGAGGAAGGTCACAGAACCGGGCCATGGGCCGGGGTCTTGGAGGGTTGAACGTGGGAGAAGAGCAACGGGATTTTGAAGAAATTGATTTAAAGGAACTGCTGCACATGCTGCGGATCCGCTGGTGGATGATTGTCCTGTCGGTGGTTCTGGCGGTGGGCGTGTCGGGGGTTGTGTCCTTCCGGATGCTGGAGCCCGTTTACCGGGCGGAGGCCACCCTGTTCGGGGGCCAGGAGAGCGCCGGGTCCATTGCGGGGATCGATCTGGGGCAGTTTAGCCTGGAGCAGAAACTGGTGGTTGACTACCGGGAGATCATCCTGAGCAGGCTGGTGGCCCGGGAGGTCATCGAGGAGCTGGATTTGGACATGAGCATTTCGGGTTTCCAGAGCCGGGTTGCCGTGAACACGGTCCGGGAGTCCCGGCTGTTCCGGATTTCCTTTGAAAGCGCCAATCCGGCGCTGGCCCGGGACGTGGCCAACGCCCTGAGTGAGGCGATTATCCGGAAAGCCGATGACATCATGGACGTGCAGAACGTGCAGATCATTGACCGGGCGGAACTGCCGGTGTCTCCGGTGCGTCCCAACAAGCGGATGAACCTGGCGATTGCCGGGGTGCTGGGCCTGATGATCGGGGTGTTCGGGGTGTTCCTGCGGGAATACCTGGACCAGACCATCAAGTCAGCCAAGGACGTTGAGCGGCATCTGGGACTGAATGTTCTTGGGGAAATTCCGGAGTTTTCCGGGGAGAAACGGGGGGTTCAAAATGGCCGACGAACAAAAAAAGCCTGACAGCGGCCGGCCACCGGCCCGCCGCAGGAAACTGAGTGCAAACCTGATCACCCTGTTCGATCCGAAAGCCCCGGCCTCGGAAGCCTATCGCTCCCTGCGGACGAACATCGGGTATGCGGGGATTGACCGGCAGATCAAGACGATCTGTGTGACCAGTCCCGGCCCGGGTGAAGGAAAATCGACGACCTGTGCCAATCTGGCGGTCAGTCTGGCGCAGACCGGCAACCGGGTGCTGCTGATGGAAGCCGATTTGCGTAAACCGAAGATTCACAAGTATTTCGCCATGCCCAATGACAACGGGGTGACGAACATCCTGAAGGGGGACATTCCCTTTATTACGGCCATCAAGACACTGCCGGAGATCCGAAACCTCCACCTGATGTGTTCAGGGCCTCTGCCGCCAAATCCTTCAGAAATGCTGGAGTCGCAGAAGATGGAGACGCTTCTGGCGGAAGCGCGGGAGGAATACGATTATGTGATCGTGGATACGCCCCCGGCCGGTCAGCTGACCGACGGAGCAGTGGTGGGCCGTCTGGTGGACGGGGTGATCCTGGTGGTGGCCTCCGGGGAGTCGAACATCGACATGGCCCGGCACGCCAGGGACAATCTGAACAATGTAGGGGCAAACATCATGGGAACGGTTGTTTCGAAGATTGACCGGCATTCCGGTGGAGCCTACTACAACCGGTATTACAATTACGATCGTTATTACTACGAGGAATGATCGAAAAAAAGGCCTCATAGGGGCCTCGAAAAGGCCTCGGCCAGCGCATAGATTGGAAAAAATGTCTGCCATTTGGCAGGGCGTTATGGTATACTCACACCGTTGGTGTGTGTGTGATTTTGATGTTTATTGAGACGATTTAAATCTGATGGGAGGATATTCAATATGACAAAAAGCAAAACCGGCAGGCGCGTATCCCTGGTTCTGGCATTGATGATGGTGCTCAGCATGCTGATGCCCGTTTCTGCCCTGGCCGGAACGGATGACATCGGCGGCCACTGGGCCGAGGAGGTCATTAACGAATGGCTGGGTGATGGTCTGGCCGGCGGGTACGGCGACGGGACGTTCCGTCCGAATCAGCCGGTTACCCGGGCAGAATTCATGGCGTTTGTAAACCGTGCGTTTGGTTTCGAGGAAGAAGCAGACCATTCGTTTACGGATGTTCCGGAGGACGCCTGGTACGCCACGGTGGTTCGCCAGGCGGTTGCCGCAGGGTATATCGCCGGGTATCCGGACGGGACGTTCCGCCCCAACAACCCGATCACCCGGCAGGAAGCCGCTGTGATCATTGCTGTTCTTTCCGGTCTTGAAGAGGACCCGGAAGGAGCGGACGGATTTGCGGACCAGGGGAGCATTCCAACCTGGAGCCGGGGATTTGTCGGTGCGGTGGCCGGAGCCGGCCTGATGGTCGGTTATCCGGACGGGACCTTCGGACCAGTGAACCAGATCACCCGGGCGGAAGGCCTGGTGGGCCTGAACAACGCAAAGAACTTCGAGCCTGCTGTGGATGAAGAGGACGAAGAAGAGGAAGAGGAAGAAGA
>SKMO01000054.1 GCA_007121025.1 Bacillota bacterium
AAGCGGGCAAGGCAACGCTCCGGGAATTCCCGGAGCGTTGCCTTGCCCGCTTTCTTACTGGAGCGACAGAAGCCCCGGATCCCTGCCTGCTTCAAAGAGCCGCCGGAGAATCTCCAAAAATGCAGCACCGGAGATGGTCTCCACCAGGACCTCCCCGCCGGTCACATCCACATACAGCAGGTCCTGGGCGCTGCTCTGCACCACCAGACACCCGGACCGTTCCAGGATGCCCGCGTCCAGCATCCGTCCCCGGTCAATGTTGTAAACCCCCGAGGGCACGAGAAAATAGCCGGCCAGGGTGTACGTGTCCGCCAAGAGACCGATGGATCCGTCTTCCTGTTTCACCAGACCCTTTTCGGTCAGCCCCCCCAGGGCTTCCTCCAGTGCCTGCGGATCTGCCGGACCCATCCCCTCCATGGTTTCCAGCAGATGAACCAGCCAGGTTCCAGACGGGGTGTGCCCCGTCAGGTGTTCCTCCAGCTTTCCTCTCTGAAAGACCGCCGGACCGCCGGTTTCCCCCCGGGCCAGAGCCTCAAAGAGGCTGCGGCGCTGCAGATCCAGGCAACCCATGAGGATCAGGGCTTCCTGGGACGTCAGCGACACGCTGAAGGGATGATTCACCAGCCGGCTTCCCCCGATGATCTCCCGGTAACTGTCGATTGCATCGGCTCCCGGAGAGGGAAGCCGGACCAGAAAACGCTCCAGACCTGCATCCAGGGACACCGTGAGTCCACCCCGGTGATAGACCACCTTCTCCGACCGGGCCACCGCCCCGTCCATCCGGATCCGCACAAACCCCTCCGGCCGGGCCAGCACGTCCAGGGCGGTTTTTGCTTCCGGCCGGAGGGTTCCGTCCGGTTCGAGCACCCCCTGGGCCACCAGGTCCCGGCGAAGTTCCTCCGTCATGTCCGCACTCTGGTCCGCGTACACCGCCAGCAGGGAGACCGGGCTCAGTTCCTCATAGGCTCGCCCCAGCCAACCCAGAGTTTCCGGGCTTACATGCATTTTCACTGTCATCTGTCCATCCTCCTTGTCCATTACTCCCCGAGCACCGCATCCGTGATCCCCTCTTTCACCCAGTCCTTGACCCCGTCTTCCGCCAGTTTTTCCCCCACCGACCGGGTCACCGCCAGGGACAGCGGGTTCTGGGTGATGCTTCCGAAAAATTCCAGGGCATCCCGGTCGCCCAGGTCCAGCTCCAGAGGGCTGGAATCGGCAATCCCGTCCAGTCCGGCTCCCAGCGCTGCATCAAAGGTCCCCTGTCCGGCACCACTGGCCATGCCTCCCAGGACGCTTTCCCCGTCCCGGTAGGCTTCCAGTCCCCCCTGCAGGGAGGCATTGACGATGTCAATTCCCGCTTCCTTCCAGGCCCCGTACGGCACCTTGTCCCCGCCAAACCGGTCCTTGGCCACCTCGGTCACCGCATTGAACGTTCCCTGCGCCAGATGGGTCCCCGCATTGTCAGGATCGGCCATGGCTTCCCCGACACCGGAGGCCAGCTCTTTGCTGGTGCTGTAGGCCACACTGATTTTCTGCCCGGCCGGGCCGGTCACATAGCTCAGTGCCTCCACCCCCAGATCAGCCCCCGCCTGCACGTACTCCAGGGCCGTGGTGATCCAGTCCAGCCGGTTGGCATGGGTGTTCGCGTTTTCCTGTTCCCGCTGGTTAAGAACCTGCTGGCGCTCCAGTTCGGCCCGGCGTTCGGCGTTTCGTTCCCGGCGGATTTCATCGGCCAGCCGCTGCCTTTCGGCCTCTTGTTCCTGGGCCAGCCGGACCATGTCCGGATCCGGACCGATGTCATCCCGGACCCGGGGCACATAGTCTGAAGACGCGTCGTGTTCCCGCAGGGTGTTCTTGATCTCCCACTCCCGCCGGACCAGATCCTCGATCTGGCGCTCCACCTCCCGGACATCAAACCCCGCCCGCCCATACCCATTGCGGACGGCCTCCAACAGAGCCCGCTGTTCCATGGTCTGGGCCAGATCGTCCTGGCGCTGCCGGATCCACTGGGCCTGTGCCTCCTGTCTGGCCTGTTCCCCGGCTTTTTCCACCTCCAGGGTGTAGCGCTCGTACTCCACGTGGTCAATCTGGTTGCGGATGTACGCCAGATAATCTTCGTATTCCTGCCGGACCTGGTCCGTCCGGGGATCCGCCGGATCCGCCCCGGCCATGGCCTCGGCCATCTGGCGGGTGTACTGTTCCAGTTCCCCTTCCAGTTCGGCCCGCCGCCGGTCCAGCATTTCTTCCGGAGACCCCTCAAAGGGCGGGTGATCCACCGGAAGGCTGCTTTCCTGTCCGGCCTCACTTCCCGCCTGCAGGGTGGCACTCATCAGGCCCAGGCCCACCCCGGCCCCCACCATGGTCTGCAGGGTGTCCACGGCCACAATCACAAAACTCTCACTGCTTGAATTGGTCACAAAATCCCCGCGGATCTTCATGTCCGCCATCCCTCCTTTGGTCACCGTCCCCGGTTCGGTCCGGGCACAGCACAATCTCCGGTTTCAGGGGGCATCCCCCCATGCACAGATCCCGCTTTCCGCAGCCGGGGCAGTTTCCGGCCAGACTGCGTCGGAACCGCTCAAACGCCGGACTGTTCCAGGCCTCCTCCACGGAATGGGTCCCCAGGTCCACACCATAGACGCTGTCCCCGTCAAAACTGCAGGGGGTCATGATGCCGTCGCTCGAAATGTACGCACTGAACCGGGCGGCTTCACAGGTTTCCATGGACTGGGGGGCAATCCCCCGGGCCATGGTGACCAGTCCCGGCACGCTGCAGCTGTCAAACCCGGCCATCCGGCCATGGTCCGGCTGGGAAAACAGCCCAAAAAACCGCCGGACCCGTTCATCCTCCGCCTGGAGAACCTCCGCCTGGGTCCCCAGCCCCACCGGCTTGTGGAGAAGAAAGATCACCCGGTTGATCCCGGAAGGCCAGTCTCCCGTTTCCATCCGCCAAATGGCCTCCTCGATGGTCCGGGTGCTCAGGACATAATGGATGTTCGTCCGGATCC
>SKMO01000123.1 GCA_007121025.1 Bacillota bacterium
AAACTGTTCAAGCGCTTCGTTGATCAGCACTTCTGTTTCACTGTCAACCGCCGACGTGGAATCATCCAGGATCAGCACGGCCGGCCGAATGATCAGTGCCCGGGCAATGGCGATCCGCTGGCGTTGCCCGCCGGACAGATTTACACCTTTTTGCCCCAGTTCCGTATTGTAGCCATCTTTCATCTGACTGATAAACCCATGGGCCTGGGCAACCCGGGCGGCTTCCTCGACTGCATCGTCTGATGCGTCCGGACGACCAAAACGGATGTTTTCCCGGATGGTTCCCGAAAACAGCATCACTTGCTGTGGGGCGATGGCAATGTTCTTGCGGAGGGCCTCTTCCGGGATGGACTGCAGATCCCGTCCATCCAGCCGGATGGTTCCTTCCCGGGCCTCATAGAACCGCGGGATCAGACTCACCAGAGAACTTTTCCCGGAACCCGTAGAACCCAGAATGGCCACCCGTTCTCCCGCACGAATCTCAAACGTGATGTCCCGCAGGACGTCATCGGATTCATCCCCATCATAACTGAATGTCACCCGGTCAAAGGTCACACGTCCCTCCAGACGGGTTTGTGTGGAAACGGACGACCCGAACATCATGGATGAAGGTTGGTCCAGAACCTCGTTGATCCGCCGGGCCGACGCTTCGGAGCGGGAAATCATCACCAGGGTCATGGCCATGATCATCAGAGAAAAGATGATCAGGGACAGATAATTGACAAACGCCTGAATCTGTCCGATCTGCATGGTTCCGGCGCCATATTCAAGACCTCCGAGCCAAATGGCCGCGACGATCCCCCCGTTGGCCACCAGCATAATGATCGGCATCATGGCTGCAATGGTGCCAAACGCCCGAATGGATGTCTCGAACAAGTCCCGGTTGGCCCGTCCAAACCGCTTTTTCTCGTAGTCCTTCCGGACAAAGGCCTTGATGACCCGTATCCCGGAAAGGTTTTCTCCAATGACCGTGTTCACCCGGTCTATCCGTTCCTGCACCCTGGTAAACAGGGGAAAGGCCACTTTCATCACAAGGACAATCCCCAGCACCAGGGCGGGGATCATCACCACAACAATGACTGCCAGCTGGGGGCTCGTCACGATGGCCATTGCCAGAGCGCCGATCAAAAGAAACGGTGCCCGGACGATCATCTTCAGGCCCATCTGCACCAGGTTCTGCACCTGCGTAATGTCATTCGTTCCCCGGGTTATCAGCTGCCCGGACTCAAACTGGTCCATCTCCCGAAACGGCAATGTCTGGGTTTTGCGAAAAAGTGCGCTTCGAATGTCTGCCCCCACACACTGGGAGGCCACCGCACTGTAATAATTGGACAGCAGCCCAGTACTCATGCCCACCAGAGCCGCCAGAAGCATCCAGACACCACGGACCCCAATGTAGCCCAGATCTCCCCGGGCCACCCCCACATCGATCATTGTCCGAATCAGGGTGGGAATCAGAAGATCCATCAGGACCTCCCCGAAAATAAACAGAGGGGCGAGAACCGCTTCTTTCCGATATGGTTTCAGATAGCCAAGAAGCTTCCACAGATCCTTCACGCGCCCCCTCCTCTCTTAATCCCATTCATTATAGCATGTCAGGGAAGGCGGAAAAAGAAGGCTCCCCGGGTTACCCAGAACCAACAACCAAAAAAAACCGGCCCGAAGGCCGGCTGCTCCACAGACTTCATTGGTCCATGGTTTTTGCTTTTTAATTCTGCGTATGTTTGTTGACAACCTGCATCATGGCATCCTTGGGCATAAAGCCAACCAGCTTCTCAACGACTTCTCCGCCCTTGAACACCAGCAACGTTGGAATACTCATAATGCCATACTGGGAGGCTGTCACCGCGTTGGCGTCCACATCCAGCTTGGCCACCTGCAGTTTTCCTTCCGTAGCCTGTGCCACTTCTTCAACGACAGGTGCCACCATGCGACATGGTCCACACCAGTCCGCCCAAAAATCAACCAAAACAGGTCCTTCTGCTTCCAGCACCTTGTTTTTAAAATCCGCATCCGATACATGTACAATTGACATCCGAATCAACTCCTTTGTTGTTTGTTTACAACGCAATTATATACCCCAAGGGGGTATTCTGTCAACCCCCACTGTTCACTTTTCGGGCCGAAGTTTCCGGACCGACCTGCCGTTACTATGAAACCGTTGACGGATTCTGCCCAGCAGTCCACATTTCCCTGTCCAGACTGTACCACCTCAAGAGGGCATTCTCCAGTCGGTAGAGATGCACCACATAGAACCCTTCCAAAACGGCCAACAGAAGAACCAAGCTACCAATGGCAAGACCCGGTTGCCACAGAGCAACTCCGGCAGACACGAGCAAAAATACTCCCATGGCCAGGGTCACCACCAGATGAATGGTCCTCTCGTGCTGCAAAAACCCGATCCAGGTCAGGTGGACCTGCCTCACCGTTTTCCAGTCTGTCCCCGGATCCCGCAAACACTGTTCCAGCCACGCCTGGTGTTTCCTGATGAGTCTGATCACCTTTCTCCCCCATTTCCCAAAAACAGGGACTGCCTCACGTTCGGGCAGTCCCTGACATCCTTATAGCTGGCGCTCAACCACCTGCATCATGGCTTCCTTAGGCATAAAGCCCACCAGCTTTTCAACCACTTCCCCATCCTTAAACAACAGAAGGGTCGGAATGCTCATGATTCCGTATTCCGAAGCAGTCGCCGGGTTGGCGTCCACGTCCAGTTTGGCCACCTGCAGTTTTCCCTCAGTCGCCTTGGCCACTTCCTCTACCACCGGAGCCACCATCCGGCAGGGACCGCACCAGGCCGCCCAAAAGTCCACCAGGACCAGTTTTTCCGCACCAATGACTTTATCCTTGAAATCGCCGTCCGTTACATGAATAATGCTCATGATTTTCACTCTCCTCTCAAAAGACTTCGTCTACATTGATTATACTCCTCTGTCTGTAAAAGGTTCAACAGTCCTGCCTTATTTTCTGTCTTTGAGCGGAACATAGCTTCCCG
>SKMO01000121.1 GCA_007121025.1 Bacillota bacterium
GGATGCTTGTTCCCCACGCGGGGGCCACGGCCCGATCGCCGATGGATTCCTACGCCCGGTCGGCATGCAGGGTGCTTGCTGACCGGGTGGCGCTCTGGCAGGCCAGACTGATTCGTGACCCCGGTGACCGGGAAACCCTTCACCAGTTTCGGGTGGCGCTGCGCAGGCTGCGGGGGGTGCTCTCCTACACCAGAGATGACCTGTCCGCTGACGGATATCAGGAAATGGAACGGTATCGCAGGCGGTTCCAGTGGTATTTCAGGTTGTCATCGCCGATCCGCGACTTGGACATCTGCCTGATGCATCTGGAAAACAGGAATTGCGGTGGAGTCCGGGGAGAAGGGGCAGCCCAGATGGGGGAACTCCAGCAAAGGCGTGACCGATTGATCCGCAGCTATATGCAAAGGGTAAAGGGGCCCGCATTCAGACAGTTGTGTGTGTCCCTGAGACGATTTGTCCGGGAAGGGCGCGAACAGAACGGCCTGACGCCGGTCCGCCGGTTTGATGCGCACTACCGGTCGGTTGTCCAAAGGCAGTGGTCATTTGTTGCACAGGAATTGCCCGGGGTCGGTCAGATGGGACCGGGGGAGCGGCACCGGTTGCGTATCCGGATGAAAAAGCTGCGCTACTGGCTGGAGTTTTGTCTGCCTGGTGTGGCGGATGAACTGGTCCGGGACCTGGCTTTTGGCCAGGAACTTCTGGGGGAGTGGCTGGACGGTCAGATTTGCCGGGATCTGTTGAGCACGCGGACCCGACCGGCCGACGGCACGGAGGACCTGATCAGGGAAATGGATGAGGAGTCCGTAAGGCTGGACGTTCGGATTGCTGCGTGGGGGAAATCGGTGAAGCTGCCGGTACTGCCCAAACTGGAGGACCTGTTTGGGGAAAGGGAGGCTGACTGTGACTGATCAGAAGAAAACCATCCGGGTATGGGACACAAAGGAACAACTGGGCGAGGCCTTGGCGGCCAGCCTTTTAGAGGCAGCAGCCGGTGCCATTTCAGCAAGAGGCCGGTTTGTGGTGGCCCTGTCCGGGGGATCGGTGCTTCAGATGCTGGGAGCCGGTCTGGCGGGCAGGGAGCTGAGCGGGCATAAGACCGGTCTTTGGCGGGTCTGTTTTGCTGATGAGCGCCTGGTGGCGGCGGACGACGAACAAAGAAATGACCGCCAGGCCCGGGAGGCGCTTTTTTCTGTTTTGCCGGTCCGGGAGGAACAGGTCTTAAGCCCCCAGGCGGGTGCCGGTGCTTCCCGCAGTGCCCACGAGTATGAGCGGTCATTGCGGGAACTGTTTGGCAGACAGCTGGATCCCCGGGGACTGCCCCGCTTTGATCTGATCCTTCTGGGGATGGGTGAAGACGGACACACGGCCTCCCTGTTTCCCGGGCACCGTCTGTTGCAGATGACGGGTTCCTGGGTACTGGGACTGGAGGATGCCCCCAAGCCACCGCCGGCCCGGGTCAGTCTCTCACTGCCGGTCATTAATGCGGCCCGGAAAGTGGTGTTCGGGGTGGCCGGGAGTCAGAAGGCACCGACGGTCGCCCGGGCGTTGACACAGGAGGCGACATCAGCCTGTCCGGCGTCGCTGGTCCGTCCCCGCCCGGGAGAGCTGAACTGGCATCTGGACCGGACGGCCGCCGGTCGGCTGGAGCCGGCTCAGCACCCGGTTCAGGAATCGGACAGTCCGGGGAAAGCTTGACTTTCCCCGGCAAAAGGTGTACAAAAAGAAGACAGAACATTGCACACGGAAATGGAGTCGTTCAAATGAAGAGTTCGCGGGCACTGCCATATCTGGCCATCAGTGCGACGGCCATGATTTTTGGCTTTTCTTTTTTGTTTACAAAAAACATCCTGGATCATCTGGGGGTCTTTCAGCTGCTGGGGTACCGGTTTCTGCTGGCCGCGCTGGTCCTGACGCTGCTGAGAATGCTCGGTGTTCTACAGATTCGGATTCCCCGTGAAAACGTTCGGGGGCTTCTTGCTGTTGCCCTGTTTCAACCGCTGTTGTATTTTGTGTTTGAAACCTTGGGTGTTCATCTGACCAATGCATCGCAAAGCGGCGTGATCATTTCGCTGGTTCCCATTTCGGCCATGGTGTTTGCCGTGCTGATTCTCAAGGAGCGGCTGGTGATGACCCAGTGGACAGCGGCCATGGTGTCCATGGCCGGGGTCATGGTGATCGTGGCCTCCCAGGGACAGGCCGGCGGGGAGAGCAGCCCTCTGGGGGTTCTGATCCTGTTGTTGGCCGTGGTCGCGGCGGGAATGTACAATGTGATGTCCCGGAAAATGTCAGCCGTGTCGTCCCCCCTGGAGACGACATACGTGATGATGTGGGTGGGAGCCCTGGTGTTTAACGTTGTCGGTCTGAGCCTGTTTACGCGCAGTGGCACGCCGGCCGGGTACCTGGCGGCCATCTTCCGTCCGGAAGTTCTGCCCAATCTCTTCTTTCTGGCCGTGGTGTCATCGATTGTTGCGTTTTTTCTGTTCAATTACTCGCTGGCCCACATGGAAGCGTCACGCAACGCAATTTTCCTGAATCTTGTGCCCATCATATCGGTCTGGGCCGGTGTGGTGTTTCGGGGTGAGGCTTTTGCAGGCCTGCAGATCCTCGGGATGGTGTTGATCATTGCCGGTGCCTGGGGCATCAATGACCGGCGTGTTGTGGCCCGAGGGGAACTGTTTCTCAGCCGTTTCCGGGGCAAACGTCCCGGTCCCGTGCAGACCATTCCCCGGGATTAGATTGGACAGAAAGGACAAGACAGTGCAACTGGTTTTTTCCACATTTGGACTCAAAGCGATCATGGTGATTCTGATGTTCATGGATCATCTCTATCAATTCATTCCCGGCATGCCTCTGTGGCTGACCTGGTTGGGCCGGCTGGTGGCCCCGGTCTTTTTCTTTCTGGTTGCTGAGGGGCTCCGGCATACCAGCAACCGGTGGGCTTACTTCTA
>SKMO01000174.1 GCA_007121025.1 Bacillota bacterium
AGGTCAAGGTCACTGAGAACCAGAACCCGATTGACCGGATCCCAGGTCCATCCATCCCCAGACTCCTCCGAGTCCACCGTAAAATCCAGTGGTTCATCGTACAACGGCACTGCAAGTGCCCCCATGGGCAGCGCCGTGACCAGCATCATCAGGATGACTAACACCGCCAGTGCTTTCTTCAATGGTATCGCTCCTTCCTCATCACACACACAGATCGTCTGTTCCGGTCCCGGTCCGGCTTCAGCATTGTTTCCCTTCCCGCAAACCTTGTTCCAGGCTCCGTTCAGGCCGGATTCAACCCTATTCTAACGTTTCCGGTCCGTGGTGTCCGCTGTTCCGCCCATTTGTCATTGACAGTTTTGTCACAGTTCGTGCCAAAAAGAAACCATCCATCACACACAGCGGGGGACAGACGCCTGAGCGTCTGTCCCCCGCTGTGTGTCGATCGGATTATTCTGAAATGAACCGTTGGCGCACTGCTCAATCGGTTTGTTCCCGGACCACCCGGCCGGACAAGAGCAGGCCGGTCATGGCCAGAACGGCCACCAGGGCGAAAATCAGGGAGACGCTTCCCAATACATCCAGAATGAACCCGGACAGAAGCACCCCGACCACCGCACCCAGTCCGTAGGCGGTAAAGAGCACCCCATAATTCTGCCCGTAGTACCGGGTTCCGTAGAACGACAGTGTGGTGGTCGGCGCAATGGCCAGCCACCCCCCCAGATTGAGCCAGAAAAGACTGAACGCCAGGGCAAAGGCAACCGGTCTCCCCGGGCCGGCCAGCAGCATCAGGGCAGACGCTGCCGTGATCAGCCCGTAGGATATCCGTATGGCGTTCTGGGGCCCCAACCGGTCGGTCAGCCAGCCAAACAGCGGCCGGCCCAGGCCGTTAAACACCGCAAACAGGGAGATCAGCCCGGCGGCCCCGGCGGAACTGAGACCCACATGGGTAATCCCGATGGGGCCGGTCAATCCAATGACCGTCAGCCCGATGGTCGTCCCGATCAGAAAGGTCCCGTAGAGCCCCGGAAAAGACCGGGTCCGGAGCATCCGGTCTGTGGACACTTCATGGGGGTCACCATTGCGTCCACGGCCACTGCCCACGACCGCCCCTTCCAGAGGCGGAAGACGCAGGGGAATGGCCAGAAGAGGCATCAGAACCCCAAAGGCCGCTCCCAGGATCAGGAATGTCCGGGACAACCCCACCCCTTCAAGAAGAATCCGAACCAGCGGAGCGGTTACCAGCGGTGACATCCCAAAACCCAGAAGGACCAGCCCCACAGCCAGCCCTTTCTGGCGGGGAAACCAGCGGGCCGCCACAATCATGGGTGCCCCATAGGCAAAACCCACCCCCGTGCCGATCAGCACACCATAGCTCAGGGTCAATCCGACAATCCCCGTCACCAGGGACGACAGCATCCAGCCTCCGGCCACCAGCACACTGCCGATCCAGATCATCTTACGCGGACTCACATCCCCCAAATGACGGCCCGTCAGCAGCATGCTCACGGCGTAAAAAGCCAGAGACGCCATGTAGGGCAATCCTCCGGCCGTTGCGCCCACCCCGTACACTTCCTGGACAGAAAGCCGAAACACGCTCCACGAATACACCGTTCCCAGGCACATCATGATCAGGCTTCCCAGGATCACCGGCACCCAGCGCAGGTGACCCTGCACCTCCAGGGATTCATATCCCCGGTGATGGTGGCCGTCCGCTCTTGTCTGTTCAGTCCGGACTGTCTGTTCAATTTGTTCTTTCTGTTGATTGATTCCGTTCATCAGAAAACCACTTTCTATCCGGGGAATTCCCGGGGAGAAAGGGGGTATTCTCTACCCCAGGCTTCCCCGGATTTTTCCCATTTTCACGATCCACTCATGGAGGATCTTCAATTCTTCCTGGTCATCAGAAAAGATGTCACTCTGCTTGCCCATCAGATGCAATATGATCGGCATGGTCGACTGCAACAGCGTGTGATAGAAACTGTTTTCAGCCATTCCCTCGGCTTCCGTCCGGCCATCCAGCAGAATCCGGCTGGCCCGGACAAAATCTTCCTTGTACTCCGAACGGGCCTCTTCCGGCACCACATCCCTGGAGACTTTCAGATTGACAAACCGGGAGGCAAACTGCAGATCGGCCTGCAACTGCGGGTAGAAGGCCGTCAGCTGGTCGATGCCCTCCTGGCCATACTTCTCCAGAATCTCCTTCAGACCGCGGCCCACACCCACAAACTCCGGCGGCATCCCGATGGTGTACATGGAAGCGGTAAACGAAATGGCCCGGGGGATCGCACAGGAGATCTCCGTGTTCAGAGAACACAACTCTTCCCGAAGCACCGGATCAGCCACCAGGTCCGCCACTTCCCGGGTATCCGCCACTTCCCGGGCGTATCCCAGGGCGGACTTGGATCCGGCCAGACGATCCCTGTTCTTGGGGATGTACTTGGCGATGCGGTCCACCGTCTCGGCCAGTTTCACAAAGGTCTTCAGATAATGTTTGGTGAAGATCCCGATGAACTCGCGCATCCGTGCCTGCTCTTCATCAGAAAACGACCGGACCGGGATGGTGCCCAGTTTGCCGGACAGTTCTTCAGACACGCGGCGGGTCGCCTCCGGTCCATGGTCATACCGCAGGCCCGACTGAAGGGTCACCGTCCGGATGCCTCCATAGTTCCGGCAGAACATATCCAGGTTCGCCGGCGTCACGTGTCCCCGGAAGGGCAGGGATCCCCCACCCAGAATCGGGGCCACCTCCACACCGTGATGTTTTCCCCACTGGGCAGAACGGCTGATCGCCGTCAGCACAGCCAGCACCGATGAAATCATGCCGTAACTCATGGCTGAATCGGACCGGGCCATCATCACCCGGATGTCCTTGGTGGTCATGCCCTCCTTGCGGGCGGACTCCTCATAATCATCCAGGATCCGGTCGATGTTCACCAGTGAGGGGACCGTCTCCACCAGGGGGATCACCCGGATGGCTCCCGCCGGAAAGGGGACGTCATAGTTTTTATTGCCCAGCTCGATCACCGAGTCAATCCGCTGCTGAATCCGGAAAATTTCATCCCCGGACTCAATCATCGGGACCACGGTCTCCCGGATGGCCTGGACGCCAGTCTGTTTGAATGCCAGAATATTCGTTTCCACCAGGGACATAATGCTCATCAGCTGGCGAAACAGCGGTTCCTTCCGGTCGTTGGGGATCCGCGGCGTGATGGACACATCGCGGCCCGGAATGATCCCGATGTCAATCAGTCCCATGGCGATCTGCGATGTCTGATGGTATGGGGTCAGTTTCCCCTCGAAATCGATCATGATCTCCTCAATGCCAAGTCCCCCCCGGTCCCGCGGGGTCAGCGCATGAATGGCCTCCTGGGGCTCCTGCTGGATGTTGATGTACACTTCCGAATTGTCCGGATGCTGTGTGGCCATGGTTGCCGGATACTGACGCATGGGTATTCCTCCTTTTCCTGTTTCATTGCCCGGAACGCCGGGCTTCTCTTTTTCTTCTTCTGCTCCCGGCGGGCACTTCCTGCCGGTGATGCGAAAAAGCCAACAACAAACGCACCTGACGGCATGTCTGCTGCTGGCTTACGTCCGGCTGGTCCCGCAGAACCTTCCGTTGGTCTTCCAACTCATTTTATCAGTTGTTCAATGTCCCGGTCCATCACAACGGCAATGATCTTTTCGCCGGTCTTCGTGCTGACATCCGAGTACGTACTGACCACCTTTGCGTCGACCACCGAACCGATGGCCTCCTCCAGGTTCTCCCTGGCGTTTTCAAACAGGGCAGAGCGCAGTTTCTTGATCAGCTCCACACCTTCCCGGTTGCACGCAAGATTCCGTTCCGCCTGACTTAAAAAGCCCTGCTGCCGAATCAGAATCAGATCCCCCAGAACAGTGGTCCGGATCTTTTCCGGGCCGCGGCCCATGCACTCAATCTCAAACCGGCTGATGGCCTCGCTGAGCTTGGCTTCCAGTTGTCCTTTGGTCATCGTACCACCCCATCTGCCCCCGAAGCATCCTCCGGCTCGTCACTACATTAAAAAATTATAGCACAACCCGTTCGGGATTGAAACTGTTTTTCCCGGCCTCCCGCGGTGCTCCCTGAAGCCCGGTTCCCGGAGCACGTGGGGACAGGCCCTAATTTTTCATCTTAAACCGGCTGCATCTCTGTGGAATCGGGATCCTCGTTAAAGAAAAAGACCCCGACACCCCCAAGGCCCAGGTGGGTGGCCAGCACACTGCCAATGGGACTGGCCACGTACTCTTTGGGTCCGGTCCGTTCGTCAATCAGGTTCATCAGTGTCCTGGCGGCTTCCGGATCATCCGCATGACTGATCCCCACCACCGGATCGGCAACCCCCCGGCTTCGCTCTTCGAACAGATCCACCAGGGCCCTGAGCGCTTTTGTCCGGCCCCGGGTTTTTCCAATCAGTTCGATGGACCCGTCCCGGACCTGCAGAAGCGGCTTGACACTGAGCAGATTCCCCACGGCCCCCTGGGCCCGGCCCAACCGGCCGCCGGCCACCAGCCAGCGCAGATCATCAATCGTAAACAGGTGCTCAACCGACCGGCTCATGGCCTCAAGGGCCGCCACCGTCTGATCAAACGTCTCTCCCCGGCGGATCAGATCCCGGGCCCGGCGGACCATCAGACCGATGGCCGTGGATCCCGACCGGCTGTCCACCACGGCCATCCTTCGCCGGGGATAGCGCTGCTGCACCTCTTGCATCAGCGTCCTGGCCAGATTGCAGGTTCCCGACAAGGCACTGGAAAAGGACAGATACAACACGTCCTGTCCCTGCCGGCAGGGGTCCTCAAAATGCGTGATCAGATCTTCGGGAACCGGCTGGGCTGTTTTGGGCAGAATCCCTTCACGCATGGCAGCATACACGTCTTGCACCGAGATGGTTTCCCCGTCCCGGTAGGCAGCATCCCCAAGCACCACCTGCAGGGGAATCACCCCCACATCCCCCAGCGCCAGCTCCTCCCGGGGCAGGTCACAGGTACTGTCCACAAGCATTCGGATCATCGTGCACCTCCGTCTGTTCGTTCTATGCGACACATCTGTCCCATTATACCCGAAAGACCAAATGCATTTCAAATCCGCTTTTCTCAGGCAACAAACACCCAGAGATAAGCCAGCATGACGGTGAAAAACAGGGTGATGGCCAGGCTGACCCCATTGAAACTCAGCTCAAACTGTTTGGCCCGTGTCAGCAGATCCGTTCGCTTCAGCCAGCCATGATACAACAGAACACCCCCGGCCAGGGAGATCCAGAAACTGATCATCTTCAGGGAATAGGACCGCAGGTCCAGGGGAAGCTGGGCGCCGAACAGAAACTCCATGAGAAATCCTCCGAAAAGTCCTCCCAGCAGACACAGGGTCCCCATGGTCAGGACCACCCCTTCCCGGAGATGGTCACAACGGGCCTTTCCGGAATGTGCGGGACCAAAAAAGATCCGCGAATACTTGACAAACGACAGGATGGTTCCCAGGTTGACCAGGATCAGGCCGTAAGCCACCCAGGTGTCCGCCGCACCGTAAGCGATCCAGTACTTGGAAATGCTGCCGTTGAAAAACGGAGCCCCGGTGATGCCAAAAATGGCAAAAATTGTCGCCATGGAGACCAGGGGCATCCGGCGGAACACCCCCTGCAGGGCGTACACATTTCGGGTTCCGTACTCATCGATGATCATGCCGGCTGTCAGAAACAGGGTGGACTTGAAAAACGCATGATTGACAATATGATAGATGCCCCCAATGTAATTCTGATCGGTTCCCATGTTGATGCCCATCATGATCAGTCCGATCTGTGACACGGTGTGATAGGCCAGAATCAGTTTCAGGTCCTTCTGGGCCAGGGCCAGGGAAAAACCGATCACCGCCGTAATAAAGCCCAACACCAGAAAGAGCTCGCTGGTGTCGATCACCGGAGAAAAAGCGGTCTGCAGCCGAAGAAACAGATACACGCCGCTCTTCACATAGAGACCCGACAGGATTGCCGACACAATTGACGGGGCGTTGGGGGTTCCATGAGCTTTGGGCAGCCAGCTGAACAGGGGCATCAGGGCGGCCTTCAGACTGACCGCCGTGATCATGAAGGCATAGGGAAGAATCACCGGACGCGGGCTGTCCATGGTCTCCAGGACCATCCTGACCCCGTGCAGATCAATGATGCCCACGGTTTTGTACAGCATGCCAATGCCAAACAGAAAAAACGTCATGGCCACGATGTTGATGAAAAAATACAGCATTCCGTCGTAAATCGACTGGGTGTCCTTCTTGAACATGATCATCACGCTGATGATCACCGTGCAGACCTCCACCAGAACAAAGATGTTGAACAGGTCGTTGGACAGGAAAATGCCGATCATCAGGCCTTCCAGCACGGCAAACAGAAAAACAAACAGGTTGTTCACGTATGACTTCCGGAGATTAAACAGCGCCATGAAAAAAAACAGCAGTGTGGTGAGCATCACCATGACCGCCCCCAGCAGATCGGCCCGCAGGGAGATGCCCACAAAGTCCGTCCAGCCGCCGATCCGCTGGATCACCATGCCCCCGGACTTCACCTGGACAAACAGGGCCCAGGAAGCGGCCATCATGGCGCCATTCATCAATAGCGTCAGCACCCGGGCCACCCGCAGGCTGGTCAGCATCCCCAGAGTCCCTGCAACGATGGGAATCAGAACCATCCAATACAGGCTGATCATTCCTTCACCCGCTTTTCCATGGCCTTTTGCCAGTTGGTCGTTCCGTAACGGTGATAGTGATGAATGAACATGGTCAGGGTGGTGGCCGTCACCCCCACACCGATCACGATGTCCGTGATCATCAGGGCCTGGGGCAGGGGATCGGCGGCCACCAGTCCCGTCAGGTCACCGATGGGTGGCACACTGCCCGGCACAAACCCCGCCGACAGAAAATACAGGATCACCGCTGTCTGCATGATGCTGAATCCGATGATCGACTTGATGATGTTGCGCCGGGCGATCAGCCCGTACACCCCCACAAAAAACAGCACAATGCTCACGTTTTCCCCGTTGATCCAGTTCATACCCGTCCACCTTCATAAAACACAAACCGAAAGAAAATGATCCCCAGTCCTGACGCCACCTTCAGCCCGATCAGTCCGTTCATGGCCATCAGGTAGGGCTCATTCAGGGACGCCGGAAGCAGCACTTCGGACCCCAGCACCAGAAGGGCCGGCAGCCCGATGATCCCCAGAAACAGGACTTTTTCCAGGGTCTGCAGCATCCCGATCCGCAGGTCTTCGGTGGGATGGACCAGGTACCGGCTGATCAGCACAGAGGCCAGGATCGCTCCCCCCTGGAACCCGCCCCCCGGGCTCAGATGCCCGTTCAGGATCACATAGATCCCAAACAGAATGATCACCGGATACAACAGACCCATCATGGTGGCAATAATCTCAGAATGTTTAGTCATTGCCCTGCCTCCAGGAAAACCGGATCACTGCCGTCACCGAAACCAGCAGGATCAGGGTTTCAAAAATACTGTCAAACACCCGGTAGTTCAGATAGATGGCCGAAACGCCGTTGCGTGCCCCCGTATCCCGGGTGAAAAACGCATTGTAGTAATCCGCAATGGCCGTATCGGGCATGATCCGGGTTTCATTGTAAATGGCGAGAATGGCTGCCACCAGTCCCATCAGAAACAGCGCTTCCAGTGTTCGTCTCATCGTCATTCCCCCTTACGACCGGCGGACCACGCGAATGGCCAGGTCCCCGTAGGAGCGACCCGTCAGGTACCGCTCGACTGCATCCAGATGGTAATCCGCATCGTAACCATACAGAATCACTTTGTTTCCCGCTCGGTGGAGAACCAGATCGTGATTTTTGGTGGCCAGAACCTCCTCTGGATCGTCCACTGTGTAGATGGTCTGGACCTCCAGTTCCCGCTCCGTCAGCAACCGCTCCACGTCCCGCAGAAGCCCGATCGATCCGCTGCGCAGCGTCCGGTCGTCGATCTGCTCGTATTCATCACTGGTGTGATAAATGGTAAACACATGGTATTTCTTCAGGGCGACCAGGTAAAGCACCGTGGCAATCCCCGTGCCGATGACCGCTTCCGCGATGGCCACGTCCGGAGCGCTGTAAAGAAGATAGACAAACGAACTGACCAGGGAAAACACCCCCAGATAGATCACCGCCACCCGCAGTTTCTGGGCATTCAGGGCCAGCAGGGCCAGCACCAGCATCAGAACCAGAAAAACAGCCTCAACCATCGGCCCGGTCCTCCCGTTCAATCCGGTAACCGCTGTGATAGGCCGACCGGGCAATGGCATGGGTGGACAGGGGATTGGTGATGATCCCCATCAGTCCGATCAAAACCACTTTCAGCGTGAACGCACTGATTCCCCCATGAGCCATGACACCGAACATCAGGGTCAGAAAACCCACTGTTTCCACCTTCGAGGTGATCAGGATCCGGGAATAAAAATCCCGGAACCGAAACATCCCCACCACCCCAAAACCCATGAACACCAGGGAGGCCACCGTCAGAACGGCACCAACCATCTGGAGCACCGCTTCCATCACAGGTCACCACTCCTTTCAATAAACCGGGCAATCAGCACCGTCCCGATAAACCCCAGAACCGAATAGACCAGTGCAATGTCCAGCAGAAACGGCAGATCGAGTATCAGGGCCAGAAGTACGATGGACAGAATGATTTTGGCCGAAATCATGTTCAGGCCCAGAAGTCTGTCCCAGATCGTCGGGCCCATCATGATCCGGACCACCACGGCCACCGCATAAAGGGCGATCACCGCCAATGCCCACTGATACACCATCATGTCGTCTCTTTCCCCCTCAGAATCTGTTCAAACCGCCCGCAGACCTCTTCCAGACCTCCGTCCGTCTCCCCGGGTTCCGGTTGAAAGGACAGGATTTTCAGCGTCCGGCCCACCTTGTCCACGGTCACCGTCCCGGGGGTCAGTGTCACCGCATTGGCCAGCAGACAGATCCGGTAGTCATCCTCAA
Source organism: Bacillota bacterium (assembly GCA_007121025.1). Taxonomy (GTDB): domain Bacteria; phylum Bacillota; class TC1; order TC1; family UBA5767; genus SKMO01. The sequence continues at coordinate 9,007 of SKMO01000174.1, forward strand.
GTTCCGTTGCATACTCCTCGATGACCACCCGGGTCTGTCCCCGGATGATCCGCCGGATGGCCGTGAAACCGGATCGGTAAATCTGCAGCAAAAGCCAGGCACCGTAGTGAAAGAGCACCGGGGCCTGCATCCGGTAAGTTGTCCGGTAATCGCCCCGGAGGAAAAACCGCTCGCTGACCAGCAGGGTCAGCAACGAAAACCCCACCCCGGAAGCCACCTGCACCCATCCTGCCCCTTCGTGCAAAATGACCCAGATCACCGTAAACCAGAAGACCACTTCGGCCCTTGCCAACACCCTTTTCATCCCTGACACCCCTTTTCACGTGAAAGTCCCGGAGCTTATGCCCCAGGACTTGAATCCTGCTCTCATTATAGCCCATTGTCCGGCCATCCGTCCTCATAATTTTTTTCAGAAAACCGGTTCTCTTCCAGCATTTGGGCCACGGCCTCTGCCAGGTCCGGATCAAACCGGGAACCGGCCTCCCCGCGGATCCGCCGGGCGATCTCCCTGTTGTCAGGCCGGGATTTTTCGGCTTCTTGCACACGGAACCGGTCCAGAAACTCCACCAGCCCAATGATCCGGGCCAGCAGGGGAATTGTCTGGCCGGCCAGCCCTTTGGGAGAACCACTGCCATCCCAGTGTTCGTGGTGGGCCAGCACAATGTCCGCCAGATCCATGGTTTCCTCAAACGCATGCAGAATCCGGTAGCCGGTCAGCGTATGATTGTGCATGTCCACCTCCTGCTGCGCACTGAGGGGCTCCTCCTGGCGCAGAAGGGTCTCCGCCAGGGCGACTTTCCCGATGTCATGGTAATACCCGGCCTCCACAGCCTTGCGCACCTCCGGTTCCTCCAAACCTCTGGCCCGGGCCAACGTCCCACTCAGGGCACTGACCCTCCGGGCATGTTCCCGTTCTCCCGGCCGGGCACTGAAAATGATCTCCATCAGTTCGTCCAGCACGGCCCGGTTCATTCGGTCTCCATTACCCAGCGCTTTGTCCCTGTACATCTGCTCTTCTGCTTCTGACAGGATCGCCATCAGGTCCTGCTCCCCGGATGTTTTGGTGGCCAGCCCCAGGGCAATGCTTCCCTGCAGCGCCCGGACTTTCTGGGTGGCAAAGTGCGCCCGGATCCGTTCCATAATCTTCCGGGCCTGCTCCGGCCCTGTTTCCGGGAGCAACAGCACAAATTCATCCCCGCCCCAGCGGGCACAGATATCGTCCGAGCGGCAGACCTCCTGAAGTGTGCCGGCTACTTTCCGCAGCAGCTCATCGCCCCAGTGGTGGCCAAACACATCGTTGGTCAGTTTCAGGCCGTTCACATCCCCCATCAGGATGGACAGGGGAAGACGCCTGGGCACATCCAGCCGCCGCATTTCCTCTTCAAAAAACCGCCGGTTGTACAGTCCGGTCAGCGAATCGTGGTAACTGAGAAATTCGATTTCCTGTTTCCGGCGGATTTCCTCGGTCACATCATGGATATACGTGCCCACCCCATCTGTTCCGTCCACCATCCGGACCGGGAATTTGGTGACCCGAAACGCCTGGTCGCCATACTCCAGCTCCCCGGCCAGCAGACGCCCTTTCTCCTGAACCTCCCGGTCCAGTTCTTCCAACCGGCGGGCCAGCCCCTCATCCAAAACGTCCACTGCCCGGAAACCAAGGACCGCCTCTTCCCCCCGGCCGGCAAAGGCAAGAAACAGCCGGTTGCTGAACACGTAGCGCAGATCCCCGTCCTTCAGGGTGGTCATGGCGTCATCCGCATCGATAAACGTCTGGCGCAGTTCATTGAAATTTTCAAGCTGTTCCGATTTCTTGCGAAGCTTCCGGTTGGCGTTGATCAGCAGTCCCCCGCCGATCAGCAGAAACCCGATCACCAGGGCAGATCCGGCCAGCAGTGTGCGGTTAATGGCCACATTTTTCTCTTCCAGGGCCACCGTTCCTGTCATGTCATGGACGATCGAAAAGAGAAGCTGACGCCCATCCTGCTCAAACGGGTACGAGTACACGTGCACCTGTCGGATCTCCCCATTGGCTGCCTTATGCTCAAACACAAAGAA
>SKMO01000170.1 GCA_007121025.1 Bacillota bacterium
AAATGACAGCGGCTAGAGGTGAAACATTGCTCAAAACATCAGGGCTAACCAAACAGTTCGGCGGTTTGGTGGCCGTTAATGATGTCGACCTCGAAGTAAAAGAAGGGGAAATCCTTGGCGTCATCGGCCCAAACGGAGCCGGAAAGACAACATTCTTTTCCCTGGTCGGTGGTTTTCTGAAACCAACGTCCGGTACGGTGTGGTTCGATGGACAGGACATTACCGGGTGGCACCCGCATCAGATTTGCAAGGCGGGTCTGGCCAGAACCTACCAGGTGGCCCAGCCGTTCCCGCAACTGACGATTATTGAAAACGTTATGGTCGGTGCATACTGTCACACGGACAGCAATGACGAGGCCCGGGAGATTGCACAGGAAGTGGTTGATTTCATGGGGTTTACCAGGCAGGCGAACAATTTGGCGGCTGGGCTGTCGGTTCCCGATCGAAAGAAACTGGAAGTGGCAAAAGCCATGGCCACAAAACCCAAAATGATTCTGCTGGACGAGGTGATGGCCGGTCTGAGACCCAACGAAACCCAGGCGCAGATTGAGGTGATCCAGAAAGTAGCAGACAGCGGCATCACGCTCATCGTTGTGGAACACGTAATGAAAGTCATCATGTCTCTGTCACACCGGGTGGTCGTCCTGAATCAGGGGGCCAAAATCGGTGACGGAGAGCCGCGTGACATCATCAACATGCCTTGCGTCATTGAGGCCTACTTGGGAGGAGGTGCCGTCGAATGCTAAAAGTGTCAAACATTGATGTATTTCACGGCCAGGTCCAGGCCTTGGAAGATGTGTCGCTGAATGTTGAAAAAGGCGAGCTGGTGGCTTTGATCGGTGGAAACGGCGCCGGGAAAACCACGATGGTGAATACCATTTGTGGCCTTCATCATCCGTCCAAAGGGGAGATTGTCTTCAATGACATCCGGATTGATCAGACTCCCTCACACAAAATTGTGGGGCTCGGATTGGTGCAGGTGGCGGAAGGTCGCCGGCTGTTCCCCGAAATGTCCGTGTTGGAAAATCTCGAGATGGGGGCCTACCTGATGCCCAAAGGCCGGGTCGGTGAATTGCGGGATATGGTCTATACGTTCCTACCCAAACTGAAGGAACGAAAACACCAGCTGACCGGCAGTCTTTCCGGAGGGGAACAGCAGATGGTGGCCATTGGCCGGGCGCTGATGAGCGATCCCAAGCTGCTCATTCTCGACGAACCGTCTCTTGGCCTGGCTCCCAAGCTGGTGGAGACAGTCTTTGAACGAATCAAGGAAATCAACAAACAGGGTGTGACCGTCCTGCTGATCGAACAGAACGTTGTCAACAGTCTGACCCTGGCCAACCGCGCGTACATCCTGGAAAACGGAAATATGGTGAAGACCGGTTTCGGCAAGGATCTTCTGAAGGATCCGCAGGTGAAGGCAGCCTATATGGGTATGGACTGATATTGTAAAGAAAACGACCGTTTTGGTGCCTTTCCGGGTTTGTGTATCCTGTGAAACAACATGGAAATATGTAAACCGGGCATTGTGCGTGGCACGGATGGTTGCCTGTCAGCGTATCGTTGAACAGGCAACTGTCCCACCGGTCCACTGACAGGCAACGAACAGTATGCAGTTGGGAATGGACCCATGGGCCGGCGCCCAGGGGTCGTTCCCATTTTCTTCCGGCAATCGACCGGACATGACAGATATACAAACGATGAAAACAAACCGGTGTCCGGATCAGTGGATCCCAAGCCAGGTTGGTTCCAAAAAAGGGGGGATTGCATTGTGTGACGTGTTGCTCACCGATTGCAGAGTCGTGACGGAAAATGAAGACTACCTGGCAAACATTGCTGTGCAGGACGGCAAGATCAGCGCCATTTTGGCTCCGGAAGAAACATTGGAAGCCGGGCAGACCATTTCTTGTGCTGGTAAGATCGTGTTTCCTGGAATGATTGATGCCCATGTGCATTTCAATGATCCGGGTTATACCCACCGGGAGGAGTTTGCATCGGGAACGGCGGCTGCGGCGGCCGGTGGCCTGACCGCTGTGGTGGATATGCCTCTTTGCAACGAGCCGGTAGCGATTGGACCCGCGGAGGTCGAAACAAAACTGGAGGCTGTCAGCAAACAGGCTTACGTTGATTTTGCTCTGTGGGGTGGAATCGTCAACAACAATTTTGACAAGCTCAAGTACATGCAAAGTGCCGGAGTTGCGGCAGTCAAGGGTTTTCTTGTTTCCCAGGGGGAGGAATTTCCCTGGCTGAGCACGGGTGTTCTGTATGAAGGGATGGCCAAATGCGCTGAGTTGGATCTGATGATCGGGTTGCACTGCGAAGATGAGGCCCTGGTGGGACACCGAACATCCATTGCCAAACGTAAGGGCGACCTGAGCGTTGAAGACTTTCTCTGGTGTCATGCACCGGAAACGGAAATCGTCTCCGTGAACACTGCGATTGAAATCGCACGGGCCACCGGGGTCAAACTGCATATACTGCATGTAAGCTTGCCGGAAGCCATTGAAAAAGTGGTTCAGGCCAAATCTGAAGGGGTCAATGTCACAGTGGAGACATGTCCTCATTATCTGGTTCTGGACGAGGATGACCTGCGGGAAAAAGGGGCGTACGCAAAATGCACCCCGCCGATTCGCAGCCGGGATAAAGTCGAGGGACTCTGGCAGTGCCTGCTGGACGGCAAGATCGATTATCTGGGGTCGGACCATTCGCCATCGACGATCGAAGAAAAGGAACAGGCGAGTTTTGGAAAAAGCTGGGGAGGAATCCAGGGTGTTCAGTATATGCTGCCGATCATGCTGTCGGAAGGTGTACACAAGCGGGGCATGAGCCTGAACCAACTGGCAGGACTCCTGTCAGTCAATCCATCGAAGCGCATGGGATTCTATCCCCGAAAAGGCACTGTGCGGGTTGGAGCGGAAGCGTCTTTCACAGTGGTCGACCTGGACAAGCCCTGGGAGATTGACCGGGAAGGCATACGGTTTAAAAACAAACATACCCCATATCTGGGCATGAAAGGAAAGGGTGCTCCGGTCATGACCATTTTACGTGGCAATGTGGTTTACGATGGCCGTGATGTGGTGCACCAGGATGGCCGTTATCTCAACATGAGCAGATAAGTCCCGATCCGGAGAGCGCAAACCAGTGCTGTCCGGATCGTTTATGGTTCTGCAACGACAGTGCTTATCTTAATTGGCTAATCATTTTCCGTAAAAGTTGTCACCAATGAACATAGGATCGCAGGGTCCGGTGTGCGAAAATGAAGTCAGAGAAACACAGACGGAGCACGTCGCCCAGAAACGGTTGAGAAACCGGCTTTGCATGGGAAAGAAGGTTAAACTGTTCGCAGATGGTTTAGCCTATAGTGCTAAAGGGTTCCTGAACTGCAGAAAGAATACTAAGGGTAGGAGGTTCGAGAAACCCGGATTGACAGAAAGGGCAGGGGTTATGGAAACATCACTGGAACGAATCAGACAGCAAATCGAACAGTTGGCACAGTTTAACGAAACCCCCGGGAACGGATGCACACGGTTTTCATATTCTGAAGAGGACCGTAAGGCTCGGCAATACCTGAAGGGCTGCATGGAGGAACTGGGACTGACCGTGTCTACGGATGCCATTGGAAACATGAAGGGCAGACTGGAAGGAAACAATCCGGATCTGGCCCCGATCATGTGCGGATCTCACATCGACACGGTGAGACACGGTGGAAACTATGACGGGATCGCCGGGGTTGTCGGTGCGATTGAGACGGCTCGGGTCCTGAAGGAACACGGAATCACACTGGAGCATCCCTATGAGGTGATGATCTTTGCCGAAGAGGAAGGCTCCAATTTCAATGCACCGACCACGGGCAGCAAAGCGCTTGCCGGACACCTGTCCATGGCGGACCTGAAACGGTTGAAAAACGACCAGGGCGTCACTTATTATGACGTACTGAAGAATGCCGGTTACAACCCGGAAGGGGTGGAAGACCTGAAGGTCCAGCCCGGTGACATCCGGGCGATGCTGGAGATGCATATCGAACAGAGTGTTCTTCTGGAACGGAAAAACCTGTCGGTAGGTGTCGTCAGGGGAATCGCTGGGATCCGGGCCTACGTGATGGAGATTGAAGGTATGTCCAATCACGCCGGAGCGACGCCGATGGATCTTCGAAACGATCCCATGGTGGCTGCCGGCCGGATCATTACTGCTCTTCCGGAGTTGGTCAGAAACCATGGAGGGCCGGCCACGGTGGGCACTGTGGGCAGGATTGAATGTGTGCCCAACCAATTTAATGTAATCCCCCAGAAAGTCCGGTTCACACTGGACATCCGCGATGTGGACAATGACGCCATGGACCGGGTGCTGGAAGCCGTTCGGACTTATGGTCAGGAAGTGGCGAATCAGGATAACGTGTCGGTGACATTGGAGAAAATGATCGAATCGAGAGGCAACATGATCTCAAAAGAAATTGCAGACGTGTTTGAAGACGTGGTCAGGGAGCGAAACATCCCTTACACCAACATGAACAGCGGAGCTGTTCATGATGCGGCGATCATGACGGAAGTCACGGAGGTGGGGATGGTGTTTGTCCCGAGCATCAACGGAAGAAGTCATGTCCCGGAGGAATACACCCCTTATGAAAACATCAAGGAGGGATGCGATGTCCTGCTGGACGCCGTGCTGCGGATCGATCAGATGTAGCGGCCGCAATAAAGGTTTCACTCAATTCTATCGGTTATAAAACATTTCCTAAGGAGGTTTTAATTATGGCTTTTACAGAAAAGATTTACCGCGATGACGATGTGAGCATGGATATTCTGAAGGATCAGACGGTGGCCATCATTGGGTACGGCAGTCAGGGAACAGCTCAGTCCAACAACCTGAGAGACAGTGGTGTGAATGTGATCATTGGTGCCGGTCCAAAGTGGAGATATCCTGACTGGGAAAAAGCTGAGAACGATGGCTTTGAAGTCTACTCTGTGGCAGACGCAGTGAAAAAAGCGGACATTGTACACGTGCTGTTACAAGACCCCGCACAGCCGGGTGTTTACTACGAGTCGATTCATGAGAATATGCGCGAAGGGCAGACCTTAAGCTTTGCGCACGGATTTGCGGTGCTGTACGGGACCATTCAGCCCCGTCCGGATGTGGACGTGATTCTGTTTGTGCCCAACGGACCGGGACCCGTGGTCCGGCAGAAATACCTGGATGGCTCCGGGATTTACGGCGCGGTGTCCGTTGACCAGGACTACTCCGGAAAAGCCCGCGAAAAAGCTCTGGCCATTGCCAAGGGTGTGGGAAGCACCAAACCAGGTACGGTGTATCTGTCGTTCCAGAAGGAAACGGAAGGGGACAACTTCGAGGAGCAGGTTCTGTACGGTGGGACCATCCATCTGATGCGAGCCATTTACGAGATCATGGCAGAAAATGGCTATCCAAAATCCTTTGCATACGCCAAAGCCATCCGGTCTATCCGGTCGATCATTGACGACATTGATGAAGTGGGTATAGAGGAGTACCTGACGCGCAGAGCCAGCAGAACCTGTGAGTTTGCTGTCAGAACCTCCGGACCCCGTGTGATCAATTATGATGAGATCCAGAAGATATTCGAAGAAACCGAGCGCGGTGAATTTGCCAGAAACTGGCTGGTGGAATTCAACCATGGCATGCCTGTGCTAAACCGCCTGAGAAGAAAATGGAAAGATTCAGACATGGAAGCGGTTGGAAAAGAATGGAGAACCAAATTCAGCCAGTCCTAACATTTGTCCAAACCTTACACTCCTTATCTTCATAAATGCAGGCGGTCGCCAATCCCGCCTGCAGGCCTGGACGGAAACGTTCAGGAGCAACAGCAAACATCGCTCTTGTCCGTTCGGCGGGAAGCGGTGTTTGTTGCTTCATGAACTGTAATGCAAGCGAAAATCCTTGGAGGTGAACCCATGAACTATCTGCCGGCGACGGAAGGTGACCGAAAGAAAATGCTGGACCGGATCGGTGTGGAGAAAATCGACGACCTGTTGCGGGACATCCCGGAGGTTGTCCGGCTGAATCGCGCACTGAACATTCCACCGGGCATGAGTGAATATGAATTAAAGCGGACGCTGCTTGAACTGAGCAACCTGAACCGCAACATTGACAGTGCCATCAGTTTTCTGGGGGCAGGTGCCTATGACCATTACATGCCCATGATTGTGGACCATATGATGCATCGGTCCGAATGGTATACGTCCTATACCCCATATCAGCCTGAGATCAGCCAGGGCACTCTACAGAATATCTTTGAGTTTCAGACCATGGTCTGTGAGTTGTTCGGGTTGGACGCGGCCAATGCATCCGTTTACGACGGGGCGTCCGCCCTGGGTGAGGCCATGTTGATGGCCTGTGACCGCAGCAAAGAGCTGGTGGTCTCCAAAGCTGTGCATCCGGAATACCGTCAGACCCTGGAGACCTATACGAACGGGCTTGGGGTCGAGGTGAAGTCCGCCAGGCTGGACAATCTGATGACGCCGGTGGAGGCCTATGAGGAACTGATCACGGACAATACGGCTGCCCTGGTGGTCCAGTATCCGAATTTCTTTGGGAATTTTGAGGATGTCCGGGCCATCGGAGAACTGGCCCATGCCCATAAGGCCCTGCTGATTGTGGTGGTCGGGGACATCACGTCTCTGAGTCTGTTTGAATCACCCGGGAGCATGGGGGCGGACATCGTGGTTGGAGACGGGATGAGCCTGGCCGGGCCGGCCAATTTTGGCGGCACCACACTTGGCATGATGGCCTGTACGCAGAAACTGGTCCGCCGGATGCCCGGACGGATTGCCGGAATGACCACTGATGCAGAGGGAAACCGTGCGTTCGTCCTGACCCTGCAGGCCAGAGAACAGCACATCCGCCGGGAAAAAGCCCTGTCCAACGTGTGCTCCAACCAGGCCCTGTTTGCCCTGGCGGCCAACATGACGCTCAGTTCCCTGGGGACCAGGGGACTCCAGGAAATGGCCGTCAACAGCATGAAAAACGCCCGGTACGCCGTGAAACGGTTTACGGCCATCGAGGGCGTTGAGTTGCTGGGGACCGGTCGCTATTACAATGAATTTGCGCTGAAACTGCCTGTACAGACGCGGCTGCTGAACAAGCGCCTGCTCCGCAAAGGGATTTTCGGTTGTGTGGACATCGGGCGGTACTATCCGGAGTACGGTCAGGCCGGCCTGTTCTATACATCTGAATTCAGGACCCGCCGGGAAATCGACTACACGGCTGAATGTATGGAGGTGGTCTTCAATGAGCAGAAATACAAGTAAACTGGAATCCCTCATTTTCCAAAAGAGCACACCCGGGCACCGGGCATATTTTCTGCCGGACTGCGATGTGCCGGAGGTCCCTTTGGAAGAACTGGTGCCTGCGGAAATGAAGCGCAGTCAGGAACCCAGACTTCCTCAGGTCAGCGAGGTCACTGTGGCCCGTCATTTCACCCGGCTGTCCAACCTGAACTATGGTGTGGACACAGGGTTTTATCCCCTGGGTTCCTGCACGATGAAATACAACCCAAAGGTAAATGAGGCTATGGCACGGCTGCCGGGCTTCAGCTGGCTGCATCCTTACCAGCCATCTGAAACCGTCCAGGGAGTCCTTCAACTGATGCATGAACTGGATGTGTATCTGGCGGAAATCACCGGGATGGACAAGATGACCCTGCAGCCGGCAGCAGGGGCCCATGGGGAACTGACCGGTATGAAGATCATCATGGCGTACCATCAGAAGCGCGGCGACCACAGACGAAACGTGGTCATTGTGCCGGATTCCGCTCATGGGACCAATCCGGCCACCGCCCGGATGACCGGTTGCAAGGTTGTGGAAATCAAGTCGGCATCCAACGGTGAGATGGACCTGGACGCCCTGAAAGCAGCAGTCAATGAAGAGACAGCTGCTCTGATGCTGACGAATCCCAACACCCTGGGGTTGTACGAAAGCCAGATCCGTGACATTGCCAAAACTGTCCACGATGCCGGTGGTCTGCTGTACTACGATGGGGCCAACGCCAATGCCATCATGGGGATCACCCGCCCTGGAGACATGGGGTTTGATGTGGTCCACCTGAACCTGCACAAGACGTTCAGCACACCGCATGGAGGTGGTGGACCGGGTGCGGGGCCAGTGGGAGTCAAGGACTTCCTCAGGGCCTTTCTGCCGAAACCAACGGTGGAGTACGACGTTCACCAGGACCGGTATTACTTCGATGAAGAACGGCCGGATTCCATTGGTCGGATGCGTTCGTTCCATGGGAATTTCGGGGTTCTGGTTCGCGCGTATACCTATATCCGGGCACTGGGAAGCGAGGGGCTGGAGGATGCCTCCAGGATGGCAGTGCTCAATGCCAATTACCTGAAAACGCTGGTCTCGGAGCATTTTGAGATTGCCCATCCGGACGTTCTGACCAAACACGAGTTCATTGCCACATCGGCCCGGCAGCAGAAAAACGGCGTGCGTACCATGGACATTGCCAAACGGTTGTTGGACTACGGATACCATCCGCCGACCATCTATTTTCCGTTGAACGTGGATGAGGCCATGATGTTTGAACCGACGGAGACGGAATCCGTGCAGACGATGGAAGAGTTTGCAGCAGTGCTGGGCACGATTGCCCGGGAATGCGAAGAGGATCCGGAACTGGTCAAAACGGCACCCCACAACACGGTGATCGGTCGGCCCGACGAGGTGAAGGCCGCCAAGGAGCCGGTGCTGCGGTTTACGGAGTTTGAGATTTGACACAAATCTGGTGGAAGGCGGGTCCCGTTGGAGCCTTTCGGTGGGTAGGCCAGAAAACAGATGAATCAGCAAGGAGAGATGAACAATGAGTATACTGGAAATGCAGACACTTGTGGTCTTCAGGGAAATCCGGAAAGATCCTCTGGTGCAGGACCTCGAACAGGTGTTGGTTGAAGGTGATACGGAGCGCTATTTCCGGATGGTGGAACGGCTGCTGACTGGCGGGGAGAAAGTCATGGGATTAAAGGAGTACCTGGCCCGGCTGCTGGTGACCACGGAAACGTCCTTTACCATGGCCTGTGAGCGGAAAGAACCGTTTCCCTTTGATCAGTGTGTCTACGATGAGCTGGCCATTTTGGGACGCCTGGCGGACATGTCCGCATCTGAACTGGGCAAGATGGCGGGAACCCAGAGGACGTACAGGCAGATCGTCGACCACCCGGTGAATGAGGCGTATGCCCCGATTGCCGACAATCTGACGGCGCAGAAGGACCCGGTCGAGCTGGCCCGGGCCATCCGGGACTATGTAGAACGCTACGGCTGCGGGATCTGGAGTCAGGCATCTGCGTTTTCTTTTGACGGCTGCATCCGCCCCATTCATCGAAAACAGGATTATTCATTGGATTTGATGATTGGAAACGAGAGTCAGCTGACTGCTCTTCGGCTGAACACCGAAGCGTTCCTGTCCGGAGAGATTGCACTGAATGCTCTGTTGCATGGGGATCGGGGAACCGGCAAATCGTCGACAGTCCGGGGGATTCTGAACGCTTATGAGGATCAGGGCCTGAAGATGATTGAAGTGTCCAAACCCCATTGGGAGAAAATTGACTCCCTGATGGACCAGCTCAGACCCCGGGGATGCCGGTTCATCATTTTCATTGATGACTTGTCGTTTGAAGACTATGAGAGCGCCTACAAGAGTCTGAAGGCGGTCATTGAAGGGGAATTGGAGGGAAAGCCGGATCACGTGCTCATCTACGCCACGTCAAACCGCAGGCACCTGATCCGTGAGACCTGGACCGACCGGATGGGTGATGCAGACGATGTTCATCCAGAGGATTCCGTTCAGGAAAAACTGTCTCTGTCCGACCGGTTTGGATTGGTGATCCGTTACGGCACCTTGAATCGTGATGAATACTACGACATGACGATGATCATGGCCCGCCGGATGGGTCTGGACATGCCAGAGGAGGAATTGCGGACAAGAGCCAAGTACTGGCAGTTGGCCGGCCACGGCATGAGTGGCCGTTCGGTGGAGCAGCTGATCATTTCCATCATGACAGAAAACGTTGCCGGGAAAAAGAATCCCCAGTGAGGGTGCTTGAAAAAAGATGGAAAGGGGAGTATTGTGAATACAAACGAATACCAAATTGGCAAAACGCACATGGGTTGTTTTGACACTGGAGAGGATCTCCTGGAAGGGATCGAAAGGTTTGCGGCAGACCGCAACATCCGGGTGGCCAGAATCACGGTCATCGGGGCAGTCCGCACAGCGGTGGTGGCTTACTACGATCAGACCGTCCGGGAGTACCAGGAGGTTACGTTCGGCGAGCCCATGGAAATTCTGGGGTGCCTTGGGAACCTGTCCCTGAAGGAGGGAAAACCGATCGCCCATCTGCATGCGGTGTTCGGTGACAGCCAGGGACAAACCCGCGGTGGTCACGTCCGCCCGGGAACGGACGTCTTTTTTGCCGAGGTGATCATTGAGGAACTGGAGGGACCCGAACTGCACCGGGGATACGATCCGGTCACCGGTCTGCCGGCCTGGGAACTGTAAGAAATACCTGGTTCTTTCGTTATCCAGGAGGAAGCGCCTGTTTTTTCGTATTGAATCACACCAGACGCGGTGACGTACACGGGCACCATGTCACCAGAAACATCGGTGACAGTTTCAGGCACAGAACCGGGCCTTCGAAACATAACAACGCCAGGTCAACGGCTACGGCAGTCGTAAGGGGCCAAAGAGAACGATGTGAACAATGTAACTATCGAGCGATTAAAAAAATGGAGGTTACAATTATGAGTGGTTATAACGCAGTTTTGGCAAGGAATACGGAGAACGCTCCAAAAGGCATCGGTCCATCTTCACAGACTGTTGCTTTCTCCCATTACAATAATCTTTCGGCTCAATTACCGGTTGATCCGAACACGGGGAAGCTTGTGGCTGGTGGTGTTAAAGAGCAGGCTGAACAGTGTTTCAAGAACATCAAGGCAATTTTGGAAGACATCGATCATGTGATGAACGATGTGGTCAGAATCACGGTGTTCGTAAAAAACATCAAAGATGTTGATGCTGTAGACGAAGTGTATAAAACATTCTTCCCAACCTATGTGCCGACACGGACGACAGTCGCAGTTGCAGCTTTGCCCATGGATGCTTTGGTGCAGATTGAAGCACTGGTGTCAAACGGTGAAGGGACAATTCCAAACGCACCACAGGCAGGTGATCTCATCAAGCTTACAAATAACACGCCAAATGCTCCAATGAGTCCTCTGTCGACACAGACTGTATCTTTCTCCCATTACAATAATCTTTCAGCGCAATTACCCATCGATCCAGTATCCGGCAGACTGGTGACGGGCGGTGTGAAAGAGCAGGCTGGCCAGTGCTTGAGCAATATCAAGGCAATCTTGGCGAGTATCGACGTTCCCTTAGACGATATAGTTAAAATCAATATCTTCTTAAAAAATCTCTCGGATATTGAAGCCGTCAATGAAGTCTATACAACATTTTTCCCGGATTCGGGCATCGCCAGGGCCGCAGCCTATGTTCCTGCACGGACGACAATTGCAGTTTCAGCATTGCCGATGGATGCTTTGGTACAGATTGAAGCAGTGGTGTCACACGGAGATGGTACGCCTCCACAAGCTGTTGAAGACAGGCATGGACTCATCATCGAAGCAAACAACACGGAGAATGCACCAAAGAGTCCCCTTTCGACACAAACTGTCGCGTTTTCCCATTATAATCACATTTCTGCTCAACTGCCTTTAGACCCGTCAACCGGTGATATGGTGGCTGGCGGTGTGAAAGAACAGGCTGGCCAGTGCTTGAAAAACATTAAGGCAATCCTGGAAAGCATCGACCACGCGATGGACGATGTGGTCAAAGTTAATATCTTCCTAAAGAATGTCGCTGATATCGAAGCTGTCGATGAGGTTTACACAACATTCTTCCAAAACGGTGTTCCGGCGCGAAGAACGGTGGGCGTATCAGCTTTGCCACAAGATGCTTTAATCCAAATCGATGCAGTCGCAGCAAACGAAGAAGGAACACCCCCAATAGAATAGCAGACATTTCTTAGTGGATTCTGGAAAGATCAACGGTACTCATGAATGCCGCACCAATGGAGCGATCTTGCTGCCTGGCGTTGTGTCGCACCCTCTGCGGGAGCGTGGATTGAATCACAGTTGGCGAGCCTGGTGATCTGCTGCAATGACGTTGCTGCTCTGCGTCCTGTTTGACGGCTTTGGGCTGGCACTTCGGAGAGTTCCCTGCGATGGGGTTCACCCGTTGTGGGCTCTTTCCAGAAGATCGGAATTTGGGTAAGACGGATCACGTCGTTATGGGTGGATCTGCTCTCCGGTAGCCGAAAGAGCCTGTTTGGGATCCCCGAAAGCGAAGAATGACCGTTTCCACTCGTTGGGCTGCTAGTCCCCAGCACAGATTGCTGCACGGATCGGTGCCCTGCATTGTATCGGCAAGCATGAACCGATGGTTGGAGGTTAAGCGTCTTTGCATGCCGGGAAAACTGTGCAGCTGGCTGCTGCCATGGTCCAGAATGCCATCGAAGGCATCCGGTCACCGGTCTGACAGCTTGGAAATTCTAATCAAACGCCCGTTTCTTCCCTGCGGAAGAAACGGGCGTTTTCAATGATGTGGTCAGAAGAGGTGTCCGGTGACAAACACCGCCAGAATGGCCCCCAAAACCACCAGCACCAGGTTCAGGCGCAGCCAGGCCAGAAGGGCAGCGGTCAGAGCGCCCGCCAGGGCAGCAGGGAGCGGGTCCACGGCAGTCAGGATCCCCGGGAAGATCAGGCTGGTCAGGACTGTGTAGGGAATGAACTCCAAAAACCGGCGCAGGGAAGGGGGCAGGAAGGCCCGGTCCAGAAACACCATGGGGATCATCCGGGGCAGGTAAGTCACCAGGGCCATGGCAACCACAATCCAATGAAGTTCAGTCATGGTCGTCTGCCTCCTCCGGGAATACCAGTACCCCAAGGGCTGAGGACAGGAGGGTGGTCAGAATGATCAGCCACCCGGTGCTCAGGGGAAACAGCCGGGCAATCCCCCAGTGCAGGCCTCCGGAGACCAGCAGGGCAATCAGGCAGAGTCCGGCCACTGTCCGGCTGCCCCGAAGTGAGGGGATCAAAAGCCCGATGAACATGGCATACAGAGCAATGCCCATGCTGTTTTGCAGGGTTTGAGGCATCCCCATGGCCAGAAAGACACCGGCCCAGGTGCCACCATTCCATGCCGCAAAGGCAATCAGGTTGAGCCCCAGAAGGAAGGGGGCGGGCAGAATCCGTTCTGACTGCATGGAGGCCACTGAAAAAGTCTCATCAGTCACACCAAAGGCCAGGAGGGCCAGCCAGCGGCGGTTCAGGGTGTCCGGCAGGCGCTGAGACAGGGAGGCGGTCATCAGGAAGTGTCGCAGATTCAGGATGAATGTGGTGATGATCACTTCCCAGGGGCTGACCGCGGAGACCATCAATTGGACAGCGATGAACTGGCTGGCACCCGCAAAGACCAGAAAGGACATCAGCAGGGTTACAGAAGGCGGAATGTCAAATGAACGGGCCAGGAGGCCGTAGGCAATGGCGATAGGAATATACCCGATCGCCACAGGAATGCCGGTTCTGATTCCGGCAGTAAACTGTTGGCAGGTTGTAGAGTGTTTGTCCATGGGTCACCTCAGGCTTGTTGATGGGGTCAGGGTTGCGACAGTATTCAGGGCTGATGGTTTTCAGGGAGGTTCTGGACCAGCTCACCGCCCTCGAAAAGATACCGGCTGACCAGCCGGGCCAGCTCCTCCGGTGTTTCCTGTTTTCCGCCGGAGACCCACTGGACGAGGGCGGTGGTCAGCATGCTGATACCCACACCCCGGACAAACTGCGCATGCCGGTATGGAAGTCCGGCGACCATGGACTGACTGAGAAAAGACTGTCGGGCGAGAACCGCCTGATGGAAAAGCTGAATTCGTTCTGCCCGGAGCAGGAGTTCCAGAAGGGATGAATCGTTCATCCAGAACCGGAACATGGGATCCAACAGCATCAGCGGAAATCCAGCCGACGATCCTGGAACGGTCTGTTCCAGAAACAGGTCGAAGTCGTCGAGCTTCTGGTGGATCTGTTCCAGGAGAACATCGTCCATCCGGCTGTAATTGCGGTAGAAGGTAGACCGGCCAACACCGGCCCGGTCAGTCAACATGATCACGGTGATCTTATCGTATTCGGTGGCTGCAAGCAGTTCTTTCAAAGCCTTGAAGATCCATTCCCGGGAACGGATCGACCGGGGATCAATACTATTTTGATGCATTTTTTCACCTTTGTCTTGTGGGCTCTGGACAATTGACATCCATGCGCAGATATTGTAGCATATTTGAATGAGTGGGACAAATGTTTCATAAATGGCTCTTTGGAAGGATGTGGGCAATGAATCATAACTATGTGATCGTGACCGATGCAACAGCAGATCTGCCGCCGGCGCAGGTGAGGGAATTGGGCATTGACGTGGTTCCCATGACATTTTGCATTGACGGGAACGAATGGACGCATCATCCGGACAGTGAACACCAAAGCAGCTGTGCATTTCTTGACGCATTGCGGACGGGTAAGCGGATGATCACGTCCCAGGTCAACGAGATGACCTACCAGGCGGTGTTCACGTCTCACCTGGAGGCCGGCCGGGATATTCTGTACATTGGGTTTTCATCCGGATTAAGCGGTATGTACCAGGGCGCTGTCCGGGCGGCAAAAGAACTGAATGAGCGCTTTGCCCCAAATCAGGTGGTATTAGTCGATTCACTGTGTGCCTCGGTGGGTCAGGGACTTCTGGTCAGTCAGGCGGCCCACAGGCAACGGGAGGGCTGGGAGATCCATCGACTGGAACGGTGGCTGGGTGAGAACTGCAGGGCGGTATCCCATTGGTTTCGGGTTGAGGATTTGATGCATTTGAAACGGGGTGGGCGGATTTCACCTGCTGCCGCAGCCATGGGGACTGCGCTACAGGTGAAACCCATACTGACGACAGACAGCGATGGACGGCTGCAGACGGTCGGGAAGATCCGGGGCCGGAAAAAATCCCTGAACCACCTGGCCGATCAGCTGTCTGCCAGATACAACCCCGAACTGTGTGCAGACGTTTGGATCTGTCATGTGGAGGCCCGGGATGAGGCCCGACAGCTCAAAGAAGTGTTGATCGCCCGTCATGGACTTAATGAGATCCCTGTGTTGCCGGTTGGTCCGATCATTGGAGCTCACACCGGGCCGGGAATGGTGGGATTGGTCTTTTTTGGACAAGACAGAGGCGAATGAGGTTTATCGGAAAAAACAGTTTTCAGTGAAATGCGGACGTCGTTCTGCTGATTGATTTACGGTCTAATGGTGGTTGGATGTGTTGGTTGAAAATGAATCAAACTTGCGGTACAAAACCATCTGTTGCTGACAAGGAAGGATCAGTTCGTGTCTGACCAAAAGGTCTCATCAGGAGCTGATCAAGGTTGGGCGTTTGGAAGATTTTTTCCTTAACAAACGACTGGATCTGTGCTATTCTATTCTAGCAGGCGCCGATGTGGCTCAGGGGTAGAGCAGCTCACTCGTAATGAGCAGGTCGCCGGTTCAAATCCGGCCATCGGCTCCAACAGAACAGTGTTCCGGACTTTATCCGGTGAGGCACAGTTTCCATGCCCTCCCAGGTAAACACGGATGACTAGAGACTCGTAGAGAGTCTCTTTTTTGTGTCGGTTTTTGGATTATTCCAAGACTGGACGGGTCGATCGTATCTTGTGATATCTCATACCCGGGTGTTAATGAATGGATAGAACAGAAGTTGCGGAAAGGATTCTAACGAACGGGCATCGGGTTGACAGAATAGCGGATATACATTACCCTTGCCTCACATTGTACAACTGGCGGGTGGACCTGTTCAACCTGCCGGGGAACTGGATCGAAGGGAGGACAACATGGGGGTTCATAGAGTTAAGCTGTTATTCGGGACAATTCTGATGCTGGCGGTGTTTTTTCTGGTCGTGACTGGTTGCGGATCACGGCCGTCAGTCGATCTGATGGCTGTTCCTGAGGAAGGAGGAACCATCAGTGGCGGGGGAACATTCGATGAAGGAGAACATATCAGGGTGGAGGCAGAGCCCGCTGTTGGG
The DNA here is from genome assembly GCA_007121025.1 of Bacillota bacterium. GTDB lineage: Bacteria > Bacillota > TC1 > TC1 > UBA5767 > SKMO01. Next base: position 16,122 of record SKMO01000170.1, read on the forward strand.
TACCGGTTTGTAAAGTGGACGGATGGGGACAAGCAGGTTTCCGGAGATCCGGTGTACCATTTCACACTGGCGGCCGGGCGCCAACTGACGGCTCATTTCGAGCAGTTGACCTACACGGTCAGGCCGACGGTGACTGCAAACGGGAACCGGGGAATGGTGACTGGTGGCGGGGAATACACCCATGGTCAGCAGGCGGTGATCCGTGCGTTTCCGGCAGGAGAGTCACGGTTCGAGGGTTGGTACAGCGGTGGCAAGCGGATCAGCGGCGAGCCGGAATATGCGTTTACGGTGACTGGTGAGAAGTCACTTTCGGCCCGCTTTCTGTATGAAGAAGAAATCTGGATCAACAGTTTGGTTGATAAGGGTCTGACTCCGCTTGCTGTGATGGAGACGGTCCGGGAGAAAATGGACTCTCTGGAGACTGAAGAAGAGCGTGACCGGTTGTTTCGGTTCCTGCTGACATGGCTGGATGGTGAGGGACGCCGTCACAAACTGGTCGATGTGCTGTTTCACCATGATGCAGACATGCACGAACGGCTGGGGCTGCCCGGGTCTTATGAGGATTTTCTATCGGGGAAGGGATTTGTCCGGATGAGAGATCTGTTGATGAAAACCATTGAACAGGATCCCGGGGCCATTGAAGACCGTGACCTGCGGGAGTCTCTGACGGGCATGTGGAACCAGGGATTCACCCTGAAAACCGGGGAAGGAAGCTTCAGTTCCGTTGTGGATTACAGCCGGTTAAAGGAATCGTTTCAACCGCTTCTTTCCCCAGGTATGCACGCGTATTTGGGCTTGCGCAATGATATGCTGCACGCCATGTCGGAAGGCTATATGCTGATCAGCCCGGAGGAGCACAGCCGTCTGCTGATCCGTGTTGATGGGTTTCTGAGCGGCAACCCCGAACTGCCAGAGGCTGTTGAGGTGGAGGGAAAATATGAGACGTTTCTCGCCATGTTTCTGGTCCGGGATCCGTTTGTCCCTTCGGTCAGTCCGGAGGAAATCAGCGCCTACCGGGATCTGGTCAGGGAGTACCCGCAAACCCGCACGGCCGGTGTGCTGAAGGATTACCTGAGCGTGCTGGAGGAAAACAACCGGCAGATCGATGAACAGGTCTGGTCATTCCTGAGGGGCCAGGGGTTGTCTCATCCTCTCTGATGGACCCAACCGGTCCGAAGTCTTTCTGAGTGTGCGGGGACGATGGAAGGGTGATTAAGAACAGCGGATCTCTGCTTTTCGACGGTCAGTTGATCTGAAGCCAGTTGTCATGTGGATTTGTTTGTTCCACCCCTGCATTGTGATGATGAGAACGGTCTGCAAATAAAGGAGCTGATCATGCAGCTTCGGGAGGCATGACCGAAAACCAGGGATACCGGATTTCATATGTGGAGTTTACTGGACAGGAGGGTGTATGAGGAGCAAGAGAGTATCCCGGGCTGTGATGCTGTGCGGCAGCAGGTCAAGAAAAATATGTGGTTCTGATTGATGCAGTTGCTGAAGAGGTAGGAACAACATCCGGGGTAGGGAGTTACCATGAAGGCGTTGAAGCGACGGTTGTTGCTGCCCCGGCGGAGGGCTTTGTCTTTACCGGCTGGAAAGAAGGCGAACAGCCGGTCAGTTCATCAACCGCCTATACGTTTGTTGTGCACAGGGATGTGACGCTGACCGCGGGTTTTGCGGAGGTGTCGCCCCCAAGGATTGAAGAGACAGAGGCATTTGAAAAAATCATGGATGTTCCGGTCGGCCTGCAGGAAGGAAGCCCCCGGTGCGATTCCGTTCTTTATGCCCGGGCGGTTCTGCTCGATGGACCATCCTACTGCATCCTTGATTCCAAGTAACACGAACAGGGAAGTGGCTGCCGGGATCCACAGGCCGGTCATGCGCAAGGATGTCTGCGCCTGGCTCAGGCTTTCTGGATAGGGGACTCAGGCACCCTCTGGTCGTGTCTCCTGATGGCCGCAGGCTGGTGTATGCCATCCGGGAGACAGATATTGATTCTGAGCCATCCGGTGGAAGAGATGTCATCTATGTCACAAATTTCAATCTGCCGGTGGATGTCGAGCATGAGATCGTTGTCGCGTATGAGCATGCCGGAATACCGGTTCCCCGTCCCGTTTGGGGTCCGGATTCTGAAGGTCTGTATTACATGAGGCCGGATGGGATGGTGAAGTATTGCCTGGCAAAGGAACGGCCAGAAACGGTGTTACCGGCCTCTCTGGTGAAGGGTTTGTTTCGTAGGGATGAAGAAAACCCGGTCATCAATCCCCATGCGGTCCATGTGGATGATCAGACACTGAACCTGGCGTACAAGATGCTGAAGCTGGCCGACTACACATCGTATCGATCAGGAATGAAGAGAGCATGACCGAAAAGATTACCGAAATGAAGATGTCCACTCAGGAAAGATCCGGCTCCCGCCCGGGACTGGCATTCATATTCGATGGAAAGTACGTCGCTTTGAGGGAGGGCTTGTTTATTGAAACGCATACCGGTGCCAAAACAGAGTTCACTGGTCATGACGGGTAGGTCCGGTCCTTTGTCTGGGATGGAGAGGACCGGCTTCTTGTTGTCTTTGGAGACAAACACGGCGAAGGGCTGGAACTGAACGTTGTGCAGTTTGACGAAACACTGCACAAAGTCAACGCACTGACCACTCTTGCCCCTAAGCCGGGGCATTGGGAACTGGTGATTACCCGTCACGGTGATGACTGGCTGATTGGAATTAATGGTGCGGTGAATTCTTTTCGGCTCAATTGACCGATGTGTCCTTCTCACCATTAACGAATCATGAAGACGTCTAAAGCGATAGTTGTCTGGAAGATGGGACCGGTTGTTGGTAGATGTTGAAAGGACGTGCAAGGGTGCGTCTGGCATAGATGCACCCGACGGAGAAACACCTGAAAAAAGAAGCCTTCCGGCACAGCAGGGTTTTGCTGCGCCCTTAGGCTTCTTCATTGTCAGCAATATGCAGTTACAGGGCATACAAGACATGGCGGATCTCAACCCGGTCCACTACATCATCGCTGAACGCAATGATCAGGATGAAGTGATGAGGCCCAAAGCCCATCTCTTCAAACGGACCGTCTGGCACATGGTCCATGTAGGTGATCTGGCGGATCAGATGGTTTTCAGTTTCCAGCCAGCCCCGGGTCCATTCGATATCCGGATCCTGGTAGCTGACCGGAAAGGCGTGCAGCACGTCTTCCAAAGCGTCTCCGACACTGACGTTTCGTGGTCCCGGAATGCCGGGTTTAGTCACCTGCAGGCTCTTGAACCGGAAGGGTCCCGCCGGTTCACCGGTGGTGGGGTGAAGCGGCCGGATCAGCCTGACATCAATGCCGGAATAGGACAGAGTGTTCAGATCGAACCAGCCGAGGGGATCGCGCAGGTACCCGCGTTTTTCCAGAACGGTTTGTGCTGGCGGGCCAAAGGACGCATCCAGAGACGCCTCGGAAAACCACTGGCCGGTGTCTGGGAGGATCAGGTCTTCCAGAGCGCAGAAAGCTGGGGAATCCCCGACATTCAGACCGTCCAGGTCCTGGATGGTCAGCTCACCCCGGTCCTGTTCCAAATGGGACCGGACCAGAGCCTCTGACTCAGACCGGACAAAACGGATGGCAGACGGATCCATTGACGGAGCGTACCCGTCTGGTTCTGCGGACTCAGGGTTTTCGGAATGGGTGTTCTCACCTTCCGAAAGGGACTGCAGTGGTGACGTTTCAGCGGTGGGAAAACAGCCGGCGGCCAGCAGCGTGAAGAGCAGAATCACCAGGACAGCCAGATGTTTTCGGGTAACGGTTGAATTGTGTGTCATCGGGACCTCCAGACATTCCCGCCTTTCCATGGTGCAGGTCAGGCGGTTTCTTGTCCCTTAGACGCCGATCACATTCCGGTTGTTCCGGGAGGAAGGACCAGGAATGTCAGAAGAGCCAATAGGACAAATTTGTACGCGCTTTTTGTTGAATTGGGTTGAAAAAAAGAAATCATGTGATAGCATATGAGTATATTCGATTATACGAATACAAGGGGGGAATATGGAAAACCTGTTTAAGGCTTTGGGGGATGTCAACCGTTTGCGGATCCTGAACATCCTGATTGAAGAGGAACCCTGTGTCTGTGAGCTGGAGGTTGTCCTGGCCCTGTCTCAGTCCAATGCATCCAGGCATCTGGGAAAACTGAAAAGTGCCGGTCTGGTCGAATCGTACCGGGATGCACAGTGGACCCATTACCGGTTGAGCCCGCAGTTCAGCAGGGACCATGATCCCCTGATCCGCTATCTGGCAGACCGGTTCAGGCTGGACCCGGTGTACAGGCATGATGCGAAGCGCTTCCGCCGCTATCGAAACAGTTCGTACGACTGCCAGAGCATCACCTGCTGCAGGGATGCTGTGGTGGAATACCTTGCGACGGAATGAATGCGTAACGAAAGCTTTGAGTTGAGATGAATTGCATGGAGGAGGAGTAGAGATGACCAAAAAAAAGTTGCAGGGCATCAGTTTTTTCGAAAAGTATCTGACGGTATGGGTGGCTCTCTGCATGGTGGTGGGGGTGTTGATCGGCCGCTTTCTGCCGTTTATCCCGGATTTTCTGGGCCGGTTTGAATACGCCAACGTGTCCATCCCCATTGCCTTTCTGATCTGGGTGATGATTTACCCGATGATGATGAAAGTTGATTTCAAAAGCGTGAAGAACATCAAGAACAATCCGAAAGGGCTCTATCTGACCTGGGTGGTTAACTGGCTGATCAAACCCTTTACGATGTTTGGGATTGCCTCGCTGTTCTTTTTCGTGATTTTCCGTGGGATCATTCCGCGGGAACTGGCTGAGCAGTATCTGGCAGGAGCGGTCCTGCTGGGAGCAGCGCCCTGTACGGCCATGGTGTTCGTCTGGAGCCATCTGACCCGGGGAAATCCTGCGTACACGGTGGTCCAGGTGGCCACGAACAACCTGATTTTACTTGTGGCTTTCACACCGATTGTGGCGTTTCTGTTGGGTGTGGGGGGTGTGACGGTGCCCTGGGACACTCTGATCCTGTCTGTGGTCCTGTTTGTGGTGATTCCGCTGACCGCCGGGGTGTATACCCGGCTGCATGTGATCAACAGACACGGGGAGGAGTATTTCAAGAAGTCCTTCCTGCCCAGGTTCAGCAACATTACGGTTGCCGGGCTGCTGTTGACGCTGATCATCATTTTCTCCTTCCAGGGCGATGTGATTCTGGCCAACCCGCTGCATATCTTCCTGATCGCCATTCCACTGACCTTGCAGACGTTTTTCATTTTCTTCATCGCGTACATCGCGGCAAGGATTCTGAAGCTTCCCCATAACGTGGCGGCACCGGCCGGCATGATCGGGGCATCCAACTTCTTTGAACTGGCCGTGGCCGTGGCCATCTCGTTGTTCGGCGCCACGTCGCCGGTTGCACTGGCGACCATTGTGGGTGTTCTGGTCGAGGTTCCCGTGATGCTCACGCTGGTGGTCATTGCCAACCGGACCACCGGGTGGTTTCCCAAAGAGGAACCGGCTGCATGAGGATGGTGTTGGGCAAGAATGATTAGGGAGGAGTCACAGATGTTTAAGAAAGTATTGATTGCAACCGATCTGTCGCCGGCGTCCGATGCGCTGATTGAACAGCTGGAGGGGCTCAGGGCATACGGTGCCACGGAGTGCCTGCTGGTGCAGTTTCTGAACATGCAGACCAGCGTGTCCATGGCACTGACGTACTCGTCGGATGTTATGGAGAACAGTCTGCAGAGTCAGGAGGAGGTCCTCCGGAACCAGGGATTTACAGTTGAGTCAAAAACAGTGGCCGGCCTGCCGAAAAAAGAGATCTGCAGGCTGGCCAGCGAGGAAGGCTGCTCGGTGATTGTGGTGGGTGCCAGAAAAGAGTCTCTGGTCAGAGAACAGTTTTTTGGCGGCCTCGCCCACGACCTGATTCATCACTGCCGGACGCCCATTCTGCTGATCCGTCTGGAAGAACAAACCCGGGACGGAGAGGTGTGCGTGGAGCCGCTGGCCTGCAATGTCAGCAACCACATTGTGTTCCCGACAGATTTTTCGGAGAATGCAGAACACGCATTTGCGGTGCTCAAGAACATGGTGGCAGACGGAGCGCGGCAACTCACTCTGGCTCATGTGGTGGACAAACACACGATCCGGCCGGAAGTGGAAGACCGGGTGGAAGAATACAAACAAAGAGCCGTTGAGCGTCTGGAGCAGATGAAGGCTGAACTGGCAAGCCACGATCATGTCGCGGTGGAGATCCAGGTCAGTGTCGGTGTGCCCTCGGCAGAGATTCTCCGGCTGGTGCGGGAGTTGCCGGCACAGCTGGTGGTCATGGGCAGCCAGGGGCGCAGTTTTGTACAGGAACTGTTTCTTGGAAGTGTCAGTCACAATGTGGCCCGGCATGCGGAGTCATCTGTGCTTTTGATTCCCATGGACAAGTAGTAAGCGGGCTGCTTACCGGAGCAAAGGAGATAAACAGCATGAACAAACCAAAGGTCGCGTTTATTTGCGTGCACAATTCCTGCCGGAGCCAGATTGCTGAGGCGCTGGGCAGGCACTTGGCTGGAGACGTGTTTGACAGTTATTCTGCTGGGACGGAAACGAAAGACCGGATCAACCCGGATGCTGTCCGGCTGATGAAGGACATGTATGGGATTGACATGGAACAGACCCAGCGGCCCAAATTGCTGGGAGACATTCCGCCGGTGGACATCGTGATCAAAATGGGCTGCAATGTGGTTTGTCCCCATCTGCCCAGCCGTTACACGGAAGACTGGGGGCTTGACGATCCGTCCGGAAAAAGCGATGCGGAATTCAGGATGGTGATCGACCGGATTGAAGCCAATGTGTTGGCACTGGCCGAAAACATCAGGAACAATCAACTGAATCTGAACAAATAAACAGTGTGCGTCCTTTCCAGGCAGTCTTCGGGGAGGACGCATTTTTTGCGCAGTACTTCAGATAAGAAACAGAGTTCTTCTGGAATGCGGGTGCTCTCGTACGTTGAAAAAGGAGATCAGAAAACTCGGGTATGAGAAAATTTGATGGAAGGCAAAACTGGAACAAACCTTTTGATTTGACCTTCTGCTGTGATCTCTATAAAGTAAACATGTCTTATCAATCATTATTTTTATGGAGGTGGAAAATGCAGCAGTTTTTTGAGAAGCGGCTCGGAATCGGTTCGGTAGGTGTCTTCATCGGTTCGTTTGCCTCGCTTCTGCAGTTTTTTGGCAATCCAGCCAACATGGGCATCTGCGTGGCCTGTTTCGGACGGGACATTGCCGGAGCTCTGGGTATGCACCGGGCTGCGGTGGTCCAGTACATGCGACCGGAAATCATTGGTTTTGTCGCAGGATCAACGATCGCCGCGTTGCTGTTCAAAGAGTTTCGTCCACGGATGGGCTCGGCGCCCATCGTGCGGTTTGTGCTGGGTGTGTTCGCCATGATCGGTGCCCTGATTTTTCTTGGATGCCCCTGGAGAGCATTTCTTCGTCTGGCCGGCGGTGACCTGAACGCCATCACGGGGATTCTGGGACTGGTGTTTGGCGTCTGGATAGGTACCAAATTTCTCAGAGGTGGGTACAATCTGGGCCGGGCACAGAAAGCCCAGGCTGCTGCCGGGTGGGTGCTCCCCCTGACCATGGTGGGCTTTCTGATTTTGATGCTGATCAGCCCGCAGATTCCCGGGGAAAACCAGAGCAGACTGCTGTTCTACAGTGTCGAGGGTCCCGGATCCATGCACGCTCCCCTGATGATCTCATTGGTGGTCGGGCTGGCTGTTGGTTTCCTGGCACAACGGAGCCGGTTTTGCACCATGGGGGCGATCCGCGATCTGATCCTGTTCAAGCAGACTCATCTGCTTACCGGACTGATCACCCTGACCGCATCAGCTTTTGTGTTGAATCTGATCCTCGGACAGTTCAACCTGGGCTTTGTCGGTCAGCCGGTTGCCCACAACATGCACGTCTGGAATTTTTCCGGCATGGCGCTGGCCGGACTGGCTTTTGCGTTGGCCGGGGGTTGTCCCGGACGGCAGCTGTTTCTGGCCGGTGAAGGAGACGGGGATGCCGCGATCTTTGTCTGGGGAATGATTGTCGGTGCAGCGTTTGCCCACAACTTCGGACTGGCCAGTTCCCCGGCCGGTGCCACAACACATGGCATTTCCGCATTGTTTGTCGGACTGGTGGTCTGTCTGGGCATTGGGTTTACGATGCGGGGAAAAGCAGCCGCTTAGGAGGAAAAGAGATGGAAAAGCACATTGTTGATACGAAAGGTCTGTCCTGCCCCCAGCCGGTCATCGAAACGATGAACGCCATCAAGAAGTTGGGTTCAGGGGAAATCGTTGTCCTGGTGGACACAGATACTGCCAAAGAAAACGTCAAGCGGTCCGCTGAATCCAAGGGATGGACTGTTGCGGATGTTCAGGCAGAAGATGGCGGTTACAGAATCACCATAACCAAAGAATAACTGTCAATGAGAGACAGGCGAAGGAACCAATAAGAACGAAACATCCCCCGCAAACAGGCCCTGCCGAACCGGCAGGGCCTGTTTACGTTTCACGACCCTTGGAGGAACAAAGAGGGGGTGATATGATAACAGAAACCGGAAAACCTGTTTTGGGCGGAAAAACCCTCCAGTATGCCACCAGAGTTTGGCCGTCTGTTAGGATAAGATCAGCTCAGGACGAGGAGGAACGAAAATGGAACACATGCTACAAGAACAACTGATCCGGGATGTGAAAACCCTTTGTGGACTGCCGGAGGGCCGCCAGGTCGGAAGTGCGGGGAACCGTAAAGCCACAGCCTATGCAGCCGGGCGTTTGCGGGACATGGGTTATGGGGTCCAGGAGAAGTCATTTGGCTGCCTGGACTGGGAAGAGTCCGGCTGCCGGATCCGGGCCGGGAAAGAGGATGTTGCGGGTTTTGTCAGCCCCTGGTCACTGCCTTGTGCGCTGACTGCGCCCTGGGTTTGTGCGGGAACCATCGAGGAGCTGGAGGAAACGGACATGGAGGGGCGGATTGTGGTCCTTCACGGACAGCTGTGTCAGGAACAGTTGATGCCGAAAAACTTTGTGTTCTACAATCCGGAGCATCACCGCAGGATTATTGGACGGCTGGAAGCCGGGCGACCAGCGGCCATCGTGGCGATCACCGGGAAAAATCCGGAGCTGGCTGGTGCCCTGTATCCGTTTCCGCTGATTGAGGATGGTGATGTGGACATACCGTCTGTCTATGTGAAGGATACGGAAGGGGAAAAAATTCTGGGACAGGCACCGGGGCTTCTCACGCTGGAGATTCGTTCCCGGCGCAGGAAGGCGACCGGAGCAAACGTGGTGGCCCGGCTGGAAGGGTCATCAGGCCGCCGGGTGGTCCTGACGGCGCACATTGACGCAAAAAAAGACACGCCGGGCGCCCTGGACAATGCAGCCGGCGTGGCGACTCTGCTGGGCCTGGCGGAGAGAACGGTCCGCCGACCGGTGCGGCACACGGTTGAAGTGGTCTTTTTGAATGGTGAGGATGACTACGCCCAACCTGGACAGATGCTTTATCTTGAAGACAACGCGGACGCCATGGACGACATTCTGCTCAACATCAACGTTGATGGTGCCGGTTGCCGGGGAGTCCGGGATGGGTACTGCACCATTGGGTGGCCGGAAAAAGGGTCAGGTCTATTGGAGCCATTGTCCGACCGTACGGCCTTCGCCGTGATGGACCCCTGGATGCAGGGAGACCATATGTTGTTTGTCATGGCGGGCATCCCGGCTCTGGCGGTGACCTCCGAAAACCTGGACGAGGTGATGGGAGAGATTGCCCATACACCGCAGGACACTCCGGACCGGATCAGCCCGGAGAAACTGGTTCGTCTCTCGGCAGCACTGGACAGACTGTTGTTGGCGCTGGATGAACAAGGGATGGGGGAGTGACAGAAAACGATGCGAACATACCGGACGGGCGAACTGGCAGACGATGTGGGGGTGCACCCCAATACGGTGAGGCTGTATGAAGAGTGGGGGTTTTTGAGTCCTGCACGGCGTGATCCCAATGGCTACAGAGTGTTTACCGAACAGCACATGCAGCAGATGCGGCTGGCCCGTCTGGCGTTTCGCTGCCAGTTTGTGGAGGGGAACATACGCCGGTCTGCCGCGGTGGTGGTCCGCCTGGCGGCCGGAGGAGACCTCGTGGGGGCCCGGGAGCAGGCCGGGAAGCATCTGAACCTGATCCAGCGGGAACACCGTCAGGCGGTGGAGGCTCTGGCAATCCTGAAAAAATGGACTGGAGACGGTTCGGGATGTGGGGCCCAGAAAAAACTGACCCGGCAGAAAGCTGCCGGGGAACTGGGGGTGAGCATCGACGTTCTGCGGGGATGGGAACGAAATGGGTTGATCCAGGTTCCCCGGGACCGTGTCAGTGGCTATCGTCTCTATGGACCCCGGGAGATGGAGCGGCTCCGGGTGATCCGGACTCTGCGGGCAGCCCATTACAGCCAGATGGCCATTCTGCGGATGATGCGCCGGTTTGACAAAGGCCAAAGAACAGGCCTCGAACAGGCTCTGAACACACCCGATCCGGGAGAAGATCTGGTGTATGCCACGGACCGCTGGATCCGGGCGCTCAGGGAAACCCACAGTGATGCGAGGCGGATGATTGGGCAGTTGGAGCAAATGCATAAAGGCGGCCCGAAGGCTGGCCCTGCAACGAAATGATGAAGGCGCCTGTTTAGTTGAACAGGCGTCTTTGATTGTAGGTATACGCGGCGACAAGAGCGGCCCAGACAGCGTTGCCGATAAACGGCTGGGCGTCGTACTGCAGAGCCAGGAGGAGGCTTGTGATGCCGAACAGGCCCTGATAGACAAGCATCAGGCGATAGCCCCAGAAGCTCAGCCGGTAGTAATGGTATGTCACAAAGACGATGATCGCAGCCAGCATGGGGATCACCACGGCATCCGGGACACCGGGAATCCCCAGGCGCAGCCCGAAGGGAACATCCTGAACGGTTCCTGTAGCCAGGGAGAGCAGAAGCACAGCGGCGCCAAAAAAGTAAAAATAGCTGATAAACGAAATGAATGCGGTCCGTTTCTGTTTCATGTGTTCTCCTTTTGATGGAAGCGTTAGAGTTGCAGGATCATCCAGGCTTCCCGGGCAGCAGCTCCGGCCAGGAGAATCAGTGACAGTCCAATGGCGATCCGGTCCCCACTGTTGAGGGCAGGGCGCCGGTCTGCAGGGACGGGGACCGACGGGGTTCGCATAGTGGGTGACTGGTTCCGGGAAAGTTTGTCTGTCCCGACGGCCAACAGACAGGCCGCCATCATCTCATAGAGGCCGCTGCGGCCGAGTACCCACAGGCCTGGAGCCGGTGTCTGCTCCATGGCAATCCCAAAAGAGTTGGTGCCCAGCGTCAGTCCGTATAGAATCATCCAGGCCAGTGGCACCAGATATCCAAAGGAAAACCCCCGGACCCGGAGAAGCAGGTTGCCTCCAACAATGAACCCAAAGCCAATGAGGTTCAGACCAGCGATTCGGGCAAACTCCAGCACAAAGGAAGGGGCAGCGCTGTCCCCGGCCAGAAGGCCCAGAACCCCCAGGCCCCGAAGAACGCCCCGGGGAAGGACCCCGTAGCCCAAAATCCAGCTTAAAGAAAACAGAGCCAGCCCAAGACCATAAAGTGTCAGAAACCGGACCAGGGTGTTGGGGTGTCCCCAGAGTTGTTTCATGGTTACCTCCGACTTGTTTTCCTTTATTCTGCCTGTTTTGGCCGAAATGTCAAGAAAATGGGGTTTTTCGGCCCTGCAGACCGGTCGAATGGCCCGGTCCGGCCAGAAGAGGTCTGGATGGGATGGTTAAGGGATGATGGGAGGCAGGAGGCAGGAAAACGTCAATGTGAAGCGGGCTGTATCTATTTTCCGATGACTGTGGTATTCTTATTTAGTTGGCGTTCCGGAAGGAAGGCCGGAATAAAGAATGAGGAAAGCAATCATGGCAGGAAACGGTTTTGATTGAAAGAGGAAAAAATGGAAACAAATGTATTTGAACACATGAGCCTTTCGGAGGAACTCCAACGGGCCGTCAGAGATACGGGATTTGAACAGGCAACGACCATTCAGTCCCGGACCATGCCTTTGATTCTTGAAGGCAAGGATGTTATGGGTCAGTCCCACACCGGGTCTGGAAAAACGGCGGCTTTTGTGCTGCCGGCCCTGGAGCGGATCGATCCGTCCCGTAGGGATCTGCAGGTCTTGATCCTGTGCCCGACGCGGGAACTGGCAGTGCAGTGCAATGAGGAGATTCGTCGTTTTACCCGCTACACGGAAGGAATCCGTTCACTGGCGGTCTATGGTGGAGAACCCATCGGGCATCAGATCAAAGCGTTGAAAAAGGGCGTGCAAATCGTCGCCGGAACACCGGGTCGGATCATGGATCACATGAATCGCAGAACACTGAAAACCGGTGGCGTGAGCATGGTGGTTTTGGATGAAGCAGATGAAATGCTGCGGATGGGTTTCCGTGAGGACATCGAGACGATTCTGTCCGGTGTGCCTGAAAACCGCCAGACACTGTTGTTTTCGGCCACAATGCCCCGGGAGATCCTGCGGATCAGCGGGCGTTACCAGAAAAACCCGGTGAAAGTGACCGTGGGTGACGGGGACCGTTCGGTTCCGGACATCCAGCAATTCTATTACCAGGTTCCCGGTCGCGAGAAGATCGGTGCTCTGGACCGGTTGTTGCGTTACCATAAGGCCAGCAGGTCCCTGGTGTTTTGCAACACCCGTAAGATGGTGGATCAGATCAGTGATGTGCTGGAGGACCGTGGTTTCTGTGTCCGGGGCATTCATGGGGAAATCCCGCAAAACACCCGAACACGGATCATGCGGGACTTCAAGGCCGGCCGGGTGGACATTCTTGTGGCCACCGACGTGGCCGCCCGGGGAATCGACGTTGAAAACGTGGACGCGGTCTATAATTTTGATCTGCCTCAGACAGAAGAGTTTTATACGCACCGGATCGGCCGGACCGGGCGGGCAGGCCGACAGGGCGCAGCCCATACTCTGGTCTCCGGCAGAAACCAGATCGGGATGCTTCGGGACATTGGGCGAAAAGGAAAGACCGCCATCAGCCAGGCCAGGATTCCTGCAGGTGCAGATGGGGAGCAACCCGTTGAACTTCAGCCGGTCCGTCCAACGGCCGTCGCCGTTCCTCAGGAGCGTTATCTCAACCAGGCAGAAAAGCTGATCCGTCAGGGTGCAGATCCGGTTGAACTGGCTGCCCGGCTTCTTCAGGAACTGGATGGAAAGAAAAACCGTCCGACATCGTATACGCGAAGAAACAGACCCGAACGGAAACATGCATAAGTGACTGCCAGAAAGCCGCGGAAACGGGGCTTTTTGTTTTGCACTGTTTTGTCAGGGGAACTGGTCACCGGGAGGCGGGTCTGCTATGCTTGAGACATCATTGAGGAGAGAAGTGGAACCATGGCAAACGAAACAGACAAAAAGGAAGTGTTGAAACTGGCCCTGGCAGCCGGAGAGATTCTGCTCAAAAACGGGGCAGAAACCTACCGGACGGAACAGACCATTGAAATGATCTGCCGCTCCCGGGGATTTGAAGGGGTGCATTCATTTGTGACACCGACGGGGATTTTCATATCAGAAGACCGGTCAGACGGAATCAGTTATCTCAAGCGGATTCGCACCCGGACCATCCATCTGGAAAAAATTGCCCGTCTCAATGCATTGTCCAAGACATTCGTGAGTACGGATATGGAACCGGCAAAGGCCCTGGAGGCCATTGAGGCCATTGAGAGTGCCGGAGAACCGAAGGGGACCCGGGTGGTCAGTGGAGCTCTGGCAGCCGGTTTTTTTGCGGTTCTCTTTGGTGGCGGGTTGTTGGAGTTTGTGCTGGCTTTGCCGGTGGCAGCCCTGGCCATCTTGTGTGCCGACGCCATTGGACGGCTCAGCAGAACCCCGTTTTTGGCCAATGCGGCAGCCGGAGCCCTGATTGCCTTTCTCGGTCTCCTGGTGGATGCAACAGTCACGGGAGCCCATGTGGATCCGGTGATTATCGGGGCCATCATGCCACATGTTCCCGGAGTGGCTCTGGTGACCGGATTGCGGGATTTCATTG
>SKMO01000142.1 GCA_007121025.1 Bacillota bacterium
CGGGGTTTTGGCGCACTACTGCCAGCAGGCTGTGCCGGCTTTGGAAGGGTCTCCCGGATGGACAGACCGATCTTCTTCTCTTCCGGGATGACCTTGATGATCTTCACGGTCACTTCATCACCAGGATTCACAACATCTTCAACTTTTTCCACTCTCTCGTGGGCCAGTTCAGAGATGTGAAGCAGACCTTCAAAGCCTGGCTCGATCTCAACAAACGCACCGAAATCGGTGGTCCGCAGGACTTTTCCCGTTACCGTAGAGCCTTCCGGATGATTCTCCAAAGCCACCGTCCATGGGTTTGGCTGCAGTGCTTTGAGACTCAGCGCAATCTTTTCCTGCTCCTTGTCCACACTGAGAACCTTCACTTCAATGGTCTCACCGATGGTCACAGCATCTTCAGGTTTTTCCACCTTGTTCCAGCCCATTTCAGAAATGTGAAGCAGGCCGTCAATGCCACCCAGGTCAATAAACGCACCGAATTTCGCTGTCCGGCAGACTTTTCCTTCCACCACAGCGCCTTCTTCCAGCTTCTCCCAAGTTTCAGCTTTGAGAGAATCCAGTTCTTCTGCCAGAACTTCCTTCTGAGACAGGACGATCCGGTTTTTCTTCTTATCCAGTTCGATAATCCGGGCTCTCAGGCTTTTGCCCACATACTGTCCCAGATCGTTGACATAACCGATTTCCAGGTGTGATGCCGGAACGAATCCACGCAGACCTTCAAGGTCCACCACAACACCACCTTTGACCTCTTCAGTCACAGTGACAGCGTATTCCGTCTTGTCTTCCAGGCTGGACGACAGTTCGTCAAACTTTCTGGCCAGGGCGTCACGCTGTTTTCTGCGTTCGTCCCGGAACTTTCTGCGCTGGATTTCCTTTTTGGAAAGAACCGGCGCACCCTCTTTATTTCTCTTCCGGACCAGCATCAGCTCCAGCTCATCGCCAGGCTTCAGATCCTCGATGTTGTCCAGTTCCCGGGCAGCCACAACCCCTTCAGATTTGGCGCCAATGTCCACCAGCACTTCGTCCTGGCCAACCTGGACCACCACGGCTGTCACGATGTCGCCTACTTTGTAGTTTTCATCGCTGCTTGACAGGTCAAAATCAGCCATGGTCAGTTCATCCGAGCTCTCATCTGATCCTTCTGTTTCTTCTATTTCTTCTGGCTCCTCAGCTTCTTCTGGCTCCTCAGCGACCACTGTCTCTTCCGCTTCAGGTGCCGCAACCTCGGGTGCCTCGTCGCTGCTCTCAACAGCTGCTGTCTCTTCTTCCTCAGATGCCGCAGCCCCGGCTTCCTCGTCGCTGCTCTCAACAGCTACCGGCTCTACCTCAGGTGCTGCCACAGCCTCGGCTGCCTCGTCGCTGTTCTCAACAGCTGCTGTCTCTTCCTCAGGTGCCTCGTTTTGTGCAGTTTCCACCGTCTCGGTTTCCACCTTTTCCTCGTTTTCTACCTTAAACTCATCCATTAAACAAATAACCTCCTTAATAATCCAGTCCGGTGTGGACGCACCGGCTGTTACTCCGACTTTCCCGATCCCTTGGAACCACTCTTGTTTTAGTTCCCCGGGCTGTTCTATGTGGTAAACCGGAGTTTGGGCTTCTCTAATCAAAGAGAATAATTTATTGGTATTGGCGCTGTGCTTTCCGCCAATGACAATCATCAAATCGCAGACCGAAGCCAATTGGAGGGCTTCTTTCTGCCGGTCGGCCGTGGCTCTGCAGATGGTATCCACCATCTGAAAGTCATCCGCCTTGCTGTCCAGAATCCTGGCCACTTCCAGGAATGCGTCCCTGTTCTGGGTGGTCTGGGCAAGCAGGGCAATCTTTCCGCCCGGCGGCCACTGCATGGCCTGTTCAGTGTCCCGAATCACCCGGGCATCACTTCCGCACCAGTCCACGAGTCCCTGGACTTCCGGATGGTGCTCATCCCCGAAAATCAGGACCTGGTATCCTTCCTCGGTCATTTTTTTGCCCAGCCTTTGGGCTCTGGACACATAAGGACAGGTGGCATCCACCACCCGGCATAGTGTTTTCAGTTCCCTTAAAGCGGACTCACCGACCCCATGGGATCGGATGATCAGCGGACCAGACACATTGGGTGAATCAACGGGACAAATACCCTGGGTTTCCAAACGGGCAACCTCCTGGGCATTGTGGATCAGCGGGCCATAGGTATATACGGAGTCGTCGTATTTGCTTTTGGTTTCTTCCGCAATCGCCAGGGCCCTGCGGACACCGTAGCAAAAGCCGGCATGTTTCGCCAAAAAAATCTCCAACCGTTTCCTCACTCCAACCTGTAGCCATTTTTCTTTTTCTTCCTAACAGGTTTCATTATATATTCTATCGTTGAAGAAGTAAAACGATTTTAGCAACTTCTTTCCGACTTGTTCAGAATTGACCGGATTTTTGCCACAACGCCGTTCACATCCAGGTCTGTTGTGTCGATCAGGACCGCATCGTCAGCCCTGCGCAGTGGGCTGGCTTCCCGTGTGGAATCCTCCCTGTCCCGTTGCGCGATGTCCTCCATCAGGTCATCAAGTGTCGTTTCGTGTCCCATACCGGCAAGTTCCTGCATCCTGCGGCGGGCACGCTCCTCCAGTGTTGCGGTCAGAAAGAATTTGTACCGGGCATCCTGAAGAACCGTACTCCCGATATCACGTCCATCCATGATCACATTGGAGCGGCTGGCCATCTCCCGCTGTTTGTCCACCAGCAGTGCTCTTAGCCGGGGATGGCTGGATACACGGGACACCAACCGGGAAACGTCCGGCGTGCGGATCGCACCGGTCACCTCCCTGTCCCCCAGAAACACCTTCTGCTGCCCCGGCGGACCAACCAGCCGGATGTCCAGATCCCGGACCGCGGCTACAACGTCTTCTTCCTGTTGTGGCGCAATGCCCTCTTCCAGGATTTTCAGTGTGCATGCCCGGTACATGGCACCGGTGTCTATGTATGTATACCCCAACTGTTCCGCCAGCACCTTGGCGACAGTGCTTTTTCCGGACCCGGCCGGTCCGTCGATTGCAATAGACGTCATCACTTTTCTCCTTCCAGTGCAGCACTCATTCCGGCCAGGTACCCGGTGGAAAACGCTGCCTGCAGATTGTAACCCCCCGTGTAAGCGTCCAGGTCCAGGATTTCACCGGCAAAATACAGTCCCCTGATCCGTTTTGATTCCAGGGTCGCCGGATTGACGTCCTCCAGATCGACGCCTCCCTGGGTCACCACTGCCTCATCAAACCCTCCATGGCCGTTCACCTGGATGGACAAATGTTTAAGCAGGCTCCCCAGGGTCTTTCGTTCGGTCCGGGTCAGACTGTGGCATTTGCGGTGTCCTTCAATTCCAGACAGCGCCACCACCGGTTCAATCATGCTTTTGGGCACCAGTTCTTTCAGATAGTTGTCAAAGTCCCGGCGACCCGAGGCAACGAAATCCCTCACCAGTCGCCTGTCCAGTGTGGCTTCATCCAGGGCCGGTTTCAAGTCAAGCTCCATCCGTACCGCCGATTTGGTCTGAAGGGCCCGGACCACATTTCTTGAGAGTGTCAGCACCATGGGCCCGGAGATGCCTTCATGTGTGAACAGCATTT
Source organism: Bacillota bacterium (assembly GCA_007121025.1). Taxonomy (GTDB): domain Bacteria; phylum Bacillota; class TC1; order TC1; family UBA5767; genus SKMO01. The sequence continues at coordinate 3,588 of SKMO01000142.1, forward strand.
CCCCGAAAGCCGTTTGCGGATTGTCTGGCGCAGCATAGGAGGTCAGACGGACATTTTTCAGGGCCAATCCTGCCATTTCATGGGTCCACCGTTCTTTTGTTTTCAGAGACACCAGAGACGGAAGGAGTTTGGTGACCCGGTGCCCCGCCTGCCGGGCCAGTTTGTAGCCATCTCCGTCGGAGCCTGTCGCCGGGTAACTCAGCCCTCCGGTGGCCACCACAACCCGGCCGAACAATTCGGCACCGTTTCCGGTACGCACCCCGGTCACCCGGCCGCCCTCCAGCAGCATACTGACCACCGGGGACTCTGTCTGAAACCGCACGCCCAACTGACGGCAGCTTTCCACAAGCCCATCGACCACGTCCACTGCCCGGTCGGATGCCGGGAAAACCCGCCCTCCCCGTTCCACCTTTGTTTCAACCCCCTGGACCATTAACAGGGCGCGGATGTCATCATCGTCGAAACGGCTCAGAGCTCCGTACAGGAATTTCCCATGATCGGGAAATTGTTCCAGGAGCTGGTCCCGGCCGCCCACATTGGTCAGGTTGCACCGGCCCTTTCCGGTAATCATCAATTTGCGCCCTGGACGCTTTTTCTTTTCCAGAACCGTTACCCGGGCACCATGCATGGCCGCTCCATAAGCAGCCAGCATTCCAGCGGCTCCAGCCCCTACAATCAGAATATCCAACGTTCCACCTCAAAAAAAGGGGGTGAAAGAGACGCTTTCACCCCGAACCGACTATTTGGCTTTTTTATTTCCCAGCCAGGGCATCATGGAGCGAAGCTTGGCTCCCACCGACTCGATCAGGTGCTCTTCACCCTTCCGGTGCAGTGCCTTGAACTTTGGTCTTCCAGCCTGATTTTCCAAAATGTATTCCCGGGCAAATTCACCGGACTGAATTTCAAACAGAATTTTCTTCATTTCTGCCTTGGTCTCATCGGTGACAATCCGGGGACCCCGGGTCAGATCACCATACTCAGCCGTATCACTGACCGAATAGCGCATGTTGCTGATTCCCGCTTCATACATCAGGTCAACAATCAGCTTCAGTTCATGCAGACACTCAAAATAGGCGATCTCCGGTTTGTAGCCGGCTTCCACCAGCGTTTCAAATGCAGCCATGATGAGGCTGGTGGTTCCGCCGCAAAGCACAACCTGCTCTCCGAACAGATCGGTTTCCGTTTCTTCACCAAAGGTGGTCTCAATGACACCGGCCTTCGTGCAGCCAATGCCTTTCGCATAGGAAAGAGCCAGTTCCATGGCTTTGCCGCTGCCATCCTGGTAAACGGCGGCCAGACCGGGAACCCCGGCACCCTCAGTGTACATCCGGCGAACCAGATGTCCCGGACTTTTCGGGGCCACCATGAACACATCAACGCCTTCCGGCGGCTCTATCTGTCCAAAATGGATGTTGAAACCATGGGCAAAGGCCAGAGCCTTGCCCGAAGACAGGTGGGGAGCGATCTCTTCGGCATACACTTTTGCCTGTGCTTCATCAGGCAGAAGAACCATGATCACATCGGCCCATGCACAGACATCAGAAACTGTGCCCACGTTCAGACCGTCTTCTTTGGCTTCATCCCATCGCTTGCTTCCTTCGCGCAGACCCACCATCACGTCGATCCCGCTCTCATGCAGGTTCAGTGAATGGGCATGCCCCTGACTTCCATAACCAAGGACAGCCACTTTACGCGATTTGATCAAAGACAGATCAGCATCGTTGTCATAATACATTTTTACCATATTTTGAATCCTCCATTCGGTTTCTATGCATTTTTCTTATAAATCACGTTATACCGTATTATTGTATCAGAAATCCCTGTGCTTGCCTACCACAAGCTTATTGGCCTGGCAGACGATTGTCCTGCCGGGCAAACTGGATCCGGCTGGTGACGTAACGGTACCCCTCTTGTGCCAGCTGGCGGTCCTGCGGGGACCAGGGATAGTCGTGTTTGAACTCCGGATCAAGAATCCACAACTCATGCGGCCTTCCTGCCTCCCGGGGGTTGCGCGCCGTAAACACCGGAACATACGATGCTTCCCGGATGGACAGCACTTCGCTGCGCCGATTTTTTTCAAACGTTACATTATAGATGATTCCGGCCCTGCGCTTGGCTCCCACCTGGTTTGAAATAAAGTTTCCCAGAGAGTACATCGCCAGACGGCCATCCTCAAACGCGTCTTGTTGCACCACATGAGGATGATGGCCAATCACCGCAATGGCTCCGGCCTCCCAGAGGGCTTCTGTCAGAGACAGCTGGCTGTTGTTGGGTGTCTCCATGTATTCGGTTCCCCAGTGCAGAAAACAGATCACACCATCCGCCTGTGTCGATGCCCGGCGGACATCGTCCACCAGTCTGTCCTCATCGAGCATGTTGACCATGTATTCCCGTCCGGCAGGAAGCCGCAGCCCGTTTAGCCCGTATGTTCCGGTGACCAGCCCGAATGTAACGCCATCATGTTCAAAATAGACCACCGTATCATCCGTTTCCTCCAGACGGGTTCCAGCCACCACGAGCCCCAGATCGGTGAGCACCCGGTGGGTCCGGATCAGGCCATTGACCCCCCGATCCAAGGTATGGTTGTTCGCGTGCCCTATGATGTCAAATCCGGCTTCCTTCAGAGCCTGTCCCAGCTCATCCGGGGCGTTGAACATCGGGTATCCTGAGTAACCGGCCTCCCGGCCGGCCAGAGTGGTTTCCAGGTTGGCAATGGCCACATCTGCTTCCCGGATCACCGGTGCAATGTGCTGGAATGACCGGACGAAATCGTATACTCCCTGATCTTCCTGCCAGGCGGCTGTAATCTGCGGCATATGTGCCATCACATCTCCCGCAAAGGACACGGTCACCCGGGTGGTCACTGACGCCTCCCGGACCCGGTCTGGTGACATCAGCACGTCCAGCCGGGAGACATCCCCCGAAAGACCGACCGGTCCCTGAACGGCCAGCAGCACGGCCAGAATCAGGGCGCCACCCAAACCTGCGATTCGTTTCATGGAACTCATCCTCTCCGTTTGCAGCCCGCTGACTCAGGCACTGCGGAAATTGATAAACTGAAGGGGAATGTCGAGGTCCAGTTCTTTGAGTTCAGCGATCACAGCCTGAAGATCATCCCTGTTTTTACCGGTTACCCGGACCTGGTCATCCTGGATTTGCGCCTGCACCTTGATCTTCATCTTCTTGATATGGGCCACGATGTCTCTGGCTTTTTCCTTGGGAATGCCAGACTGGATGGTCAGTGTCTGTTTGTAGCGTCCTCCGGCTGCCGGTTCAACTTTGCCCGGTGACAGCGAGCGAATGTCCAGACCCCGCTTGACAAACTTGGACTGCAAAATATCCAGAACCGCCCCCACCTGGTACTCGTTGGCTGCATTGATTTCCACCGTTTCATCGCTGTTCATTTCCAGTTTGGCATTTGACCCTTTAAAATCGTAGCGCTGGGTAATCTCCTTTTTGGCCTGGTTGATCGCATTGTCCACTTCCTGCAGATCAATCTCCGACACCACATCAAATGAATTATCTTTTGCCATGTTTCTTTCTCCTTTCAGGGGGAGCCTTCCTGTCCAGACCGGCCGCCCGCCGCAACTCCTTGATTTCAGTTTTCTTCAAATAACGCCAACAACCCCGTTTGACCCCATCTTTTCGAAGCGGTCCCACCTGGGTACGGACCAGCCGTAGGACATCGTATCCACACCCTTCAAACATTCGGCGAACCTGCCGGTACTTCCCCTCATGGATCACCAGTTCGACCTGGGACTCCCCGCCCCGTTCACTGAGAATGGTCAATTGCGCCGGAGCCGTAAAATGATCCTCCAGCTGCATGCCTTCAGTCAGTTTGCGGATCGCCTCCGGCGTCAGCTTTCCCTTGATCCTCACCTGATAGGTCTTGTTCAGTTCCCGGGATGGATGGGTCATCGCATGGGTCAGTTCCCCGTCGTTGGTGAACAGCAACAGCCCTTCCGTTGCATAGTCCAGCCGACCCACCGGATATACCCGCTCATCCAGTTTCGGCAGCAGTTCCATAACCGTGGAACGCCCCTGGGGATCATTGGTGGTGGACACATACCCTTTGGGTTTGTTCAGCATCAGATACACGAATTGCCGGCGGGGAACCACCAGTGTTCCGTCCACACTCACTTCGTCTGCTCCGGGAGTCACCTTCACACCCAACTCACGGATCACTTTGCCATTAACCGATACCCGTCCGGCCTGAATCATCTCTTCGGATTTGCGCCGGGACGCCACTCCGTAATCAGCCATGTATTTCTGAAGACGAATTTCTCTGCTCATCGCTTTTTCTCTTTTCTGCTCATCATGAATCCGCCTTTCCACCAAACGGCTCCCGCCGCCCGGAACAATCCCTGCGTTCGCATAAACGACAGCAGCAAAAACGTTCCGCTGAAGCATACGCCACCCCGGAGAGGGACTTCACCGGCTGCATCAGCAGACTGTCATTCAGTTCGACCCCCAAAACACGTTTGACCACTCCGGCATCGAGAAGAGTGAACAGTTCCCGCTGTGCTTCCAGCGGCCACTGGGGAAGGGATCCGGGATTTAACGATCCAACCCCGTCAAGGCCGTGAGTCCGGGCTAAATGGTCAAAAAAAGCCTCTTGGGCTTTCCCCAGAATCACATTGGCCAGTTCATCGGCAAAATACCGCTCCAGCAGGTCTTCCCGGCCTGTCATCCAGGTCATGAACTCTTCGCCCAGGGTGATCACATAGCCATAGGCCCGTGACAGACCGTCCAGCTGACCAGCCAGCAGGCCGGAATCAAACGTCACCTGTCCAAGCCGGACCGTCGAGTCTCCTGTCCGCTGCACAGCAAATTCGCCATAGAACGCCCTTGGATCGACCAGCCCTTCTCCCCGGGCCTGATCGATCAGTTGCCGGGCCTGACGCTGCAGGGCCGGCGTCCGGACATCCGGAAGCGCTTCAATCAAAAAATCCGTCCCTGGATCCCAGCGGAGATCATTCACCAATCTGCCCTGAACAGTCACCAGGATCCCTCCCTTTCCGGATGCAGAAAACTCCTCCGGTGCACGGGACTGGGCCCGAACCGGGCCAGCGCATCGTAATGATCAGCCGTTCCGTAGCCTTTGTGACGGGAAAAACCATACTCCGGATAGAGCTGGTCCAGCTGATCCATAATCCGGTCCCTGCGCTCCTTGGCCACGATCGAAGCTGCCGCGATGGACGCGCTTCGATTGTCCCCGTCCACCACTGCCCGGACCGGACATTCACCCAGTTGAGGTGCCAGACTTCCGTCCACCAGCAGCAAACCCGGGGACAATCCCAGCTGCCGGACCGCCCGGCGCATGGCCAGTACGGTGGCTTCCCAGATGTTGAACCGGTCGATCTCTTCGACGGTTCCATATCCCCACCCCACAGCCAGGGCCTCCTGTTCGATCAGGATACGCAGCTGCCCCCGTTTCTCGGCAGACAGCTTCTTGCTGTCCTTCAAACCGGGGATCGACAGCCCCAGGGGAAGAATCACCGCAGCTGCGTACACCGGCCCCGCCAAAGGCCCCCGTCCGGCTTCATCGATCCCGGCCGTCAAGCCCAGATCCATTCCCTCACGAATTTCCAGCGAGTACATCTTCATCAGGCGAAACCGTTCCTGCTGCTGGGCCAGAAATCTGCGGTCGTAACGTTCCATCAGTTCACGAACGCCCTTGCGCTCATCGGCACGCAACCGGTTCATCAGATGGGCGGGAACATGGTTTTTCTCAAGCAGTTGACGGATGACTTTCACCGTGAGCATTCAGCGTTCCTCCTCCCCGGGAAGATCCAGGGTGATCCGGCCCAGCCGGCCAGCCTGATAATCATGGAGAAGTTTCAGGGCCGTCCGGTCAATCGTCACTTCACCGTCTTTGCCCAGAAAGGACCGGTTGCGTCCAATCTGCAACAGCAGTTCCTCCGGGGAAACCGTCAAATCCAGTTCTCCGTAGACCCCGGTGAGGGCCCCGGGCGCTCTGTCTGCCAGAGCCGCAGCCAGCAACCGGCCAGCCTCCTCCACATCAAAAATTCTTTCGGAAATGGCGCCCGTAAACGCCAACCGCTCTCCGGTCGTCTCTGATTCAAACTTGGGCCAGAGAATTCCGGGCGTGTCCATTAATTCCAGATCCTTCAGGATCCGGACCCACTGGTTTCCCCGGGTCACGCCAGGCTTGTTTCCCGTGCGTGCCGACCCTTTCCGGACCAACCCGTTGATCAGTGATGATTTCCCCACATTGGGAATGCCGATCACCATGGCCCTGACCGCCCGGGGACGAAGCCCCTTGCGTTTTCGGGTTTCCATCGTTTTCAGGGCACTTCTGCGACAGGCGTCCATCACCCGGGCTGTCCCCCCTTTCGGGGCCAGCGAGTTAAAGGGAATCACCGCCTGAACGTCTTCTTCAAGAATCCGGACCCAGGCTTCCGTCAACGCCGGGTCTGCCAGATCTTCCTTGTTGAGTACAATGATTCGTGGTTTGTTCCCAATCAACTGCGCCAGTTCTCCATTGGCCGACGAGCGGGGAATCCGGGCGTCCCGGATTTCCAGAACCAGATCCACCACCTGAAGCTGTTCTTTGAGAAGGCGCCGGGCTTTGGCCATGTGGCCGGGATACCATTGAATGTTCATCCCGTCACCTACCGGATCCGGCCCATGCTGGAAAATGGCCAGTAAATCAGGACGGCCTCGCCCACCATGTTTTCTTCCGGAACAAACCCCCAGGACCGGGAGTCCTGGCTGAACGGCCGGTTGTCTCCCATGGTGAAAAAACTGCCCTGAGGAACGTCCACCGGCCCGAAAGGACTGTACGAAAAGTCTTCCGGCAGATAGGGCTCTTCCAGCAGCTCACCGTTGATGTAAACACCGTGTTCCCGGATTTCCAGGGTATCCCCGGGCATCCCGATGATCCGCTTCACATAGTTGAGTTCCGGGTCCAGCGGGTATTTGAACACCATGACATCTCCCCGCTCAACGCTGCCAAAGCGCAGCCCGATTTCATTAACGATGATCCGGTCATTGACCTTCAGTGTGGGCACCATCGAGGTGGTGGGCACGTAAAACGGCTGAAAAATGAATGTGCGGATCAACAGCGCAATCACCAGGGCAATCAGCACTGTCTCCGCAAAATCCCGCAGAGGTCCTTTTTTTGTTTTCTGCTTCTCCCCGCCTGTGTCCGGTGTTTGTTCCGCTTCCACGGGGTTGTCGTTTCCGTCAACATGATCTATTTCAACGTGATAATCCTGTTCTATTTTCATATGACAACCTCTCCTGTCGTTTCAGTCTCCTCTAAATGTACCATCCCCGAAGTCTCATCACAAGTCTTAGTCAATCCAGCCAAAATGGTTCAGGGGCCAATA
>SKMO01000090.1 GCA_007121025.1 Bacillota bacterium
CATTAATGGCATACTTTCACCTCCATTGCCAACAGCCGTTAGCTCAGTTTCCAGAACTTGTTGGCTGCAGCTCTCATTTCTTCTCTGGCTTTTTCCACATCGATGGTCAAAATCCGGTGATTCTCTTTCACCAGTTTTCCGTCAATCATCACTTCCGACACGTTGTTCGGGTTGCGGAACAGCACCAGCTGATCATAAACATTCATCTCGTTAATCGGGGTCGGGGTGTCCAGATCAATGGTGATCAGGTCCGCCTTTGCCCCAACTTTCAACCGCCCCAGATCGGAACGCTTCAGGGCATCCGCCCCCATGCTGGTGGCCATCTTATACACTTCTTCTGCCGGCATGACCTGTGGATCCTGTTTGTAGGCCTTGTGAATCAGAAAAGCGCCACGCATCACTTCAAAGAAATTGTTTACGTATCCATCCGATCCGATTCCGACGGTGATCCCACTGTCCAGGTACTCGGGAATCGGGGCCACGCCGCCGCCCACTTCGCAGTTGGACAGGGGCATATGCACCAGGCGCATGCCGGACTTCTTCACCAGATCCATTTCCGTTTCGCTCAGCTGGACTGCCTGGGAAGCCAGTACATTTTCTGCCGGGAACCCAAAGTCATTGTACACTTCCATGGTCCGCTTCCCGTAGCGTTCCAGACACCAGTTGGGCTCGTATACCGACTCGTTCATGTGCATGTGAATGTCCGTGCCAAGTTCATCGGCCATCCCTTTGGCCTGCATCACGAACGTCTCGTCTCCGGTAAACAGGGTGTGGATCGACATGATGCCTTCCACCAGGCTTCCCCTGTTATTGTTGTTCTTGCAGAAATCATAGTTTTCCTTAAGTCCCAGCTGGGCATTTTCTTCACTCTGTCTCTGACAGGCTTCAAAAGTCAGAACCGCACGGACGCCTGCCTCTTCGATCACTTTTTTCTCCAGCTCCAGGGCACCGGGAATGGAATTGGGTCCCTCCAGAATGTCCACAAAGGTGGTCACACCGGAATCGATGGCCTCCACACAGGCCCAGCGGGTGGTCTTTTCCACCATTTCATGATCAATGCGGTCCTCAACATACGGCCACCAGAAATCATCCAAAAAGCTGGAGAATTCGGTCACCAGGGACTCCGTGGTGATCCCATGGGACAACACCCCATACATATGATTGTGCCCGTTAACAAACCCTGGAGCAATCATCCGGTTTCCGGCATCAATCACCTTGTCTGCACCGTCTGTGTTCAGTTCAGCGTTGGGAGCAACCTGCACAATCAGATCCCCTTCAACACGAACGCCCCAATCCTTTTTCAGACCCTCTTCGGACATCACGCTTGCACCTTTAATGACTGTAACCATACTCTTTCCTCCTTGTCCCTTCATCCCAATAGTTAAAAACCAATCCTAAAAAAATAGCGTATATCCGAACGCCGGATATACGCTGATTCGCTTCCCATAGGAGTCTCAGTTCCCGGTTCCGAGACCCACAATCTGGTATGCACATTTCTGTCTATTCAGTTCTCATGACATTATACACCAAGACCGGGAAATAGCAAAGGGTTTTCACTCTTCTTTCTGGTGTGTTTCTGCATTAATTATATGGTATTACTTAACGATTCTGGTCCCCTTGTTGTCCACGACTGCATCACGCAGATTGTCCAGGGAGGTGATGATTCCGGATCCGCCCGACTCGACAAACTCCATAATCGCCGCAACTTTGGGGCCCATGCTCCCGGCGCCAAACTGGCCTTCCGCAGCATACTTATTGGCTTCCTCGATGCTGATGGTTTCCAGATTCACCTGATCAGGCTTGCCGAAATTAATGGCCACATTGGCCACATCTGTAGCAATGGTCAGAATGTCTGCTTTCAGCTCACGGGCCAGCAGACTGGAGGCCAGGTCCTTGTCGATCACTGCTTCCACACCGGTCAAATGACCCACTTCATCTCTCATCACGGGGATGCCGCCGCCGCCAACCGAAACGACAATGGTTCCGGCTTCAATCAAGTCTTTGACTTCTTCCAATTCCACAACATCAATGGGACGGGGCGACGGAACAACTTTTCTCCAGCCTCTGCCAGAGTCTTCCACCCAGTTCTCACCTTTTTCAATGCCCTCTTTGGCTTCTTCTTCGGAGTAGAACGCCCCCACCGGCTTGCTTGGGGTCTGGAAAGCAGGGTCTGCTGGATCCACGACCACCTGTGTGAGCAGCGTGACAACAGGCTTCTTGATGCCTTCCGTTCTCAGTTCATTCATGATGTTCTGCTGGATCATGTAGCCAATCTGTCCCTGAGACATCGCGCCGCAGACATACAACGGCTGTGCAGGAACCTGTTCTCTGGCTGCAGCGTTCTGCAACAGGAGGTTTCCTACCTGAGGACCGTTTCCGTGGGCAATCACCACTTCATAGCCTTCTTTGACCAGTTTCACAATGTTCTTGGCCGCGTTGTTTACATTGGCCATCTGCTCTTCAATGGTTCCCTTTTGGCCGGGCTTCAAAATTGCGTTCCCACCCAATGCCACGACTACTGTTTTTTTCATATTGTTTTCCTCCTTCAGAAAATTCTCAAATTTGTCAGCCGGCCGGAGCCGGACAGCATACCCCTATTATAACCCAGCTCCATGAAGCTGGAAAGGACTTGTTGGACAACCATAAGGCCTGTTCTTTGACCATGTTTGCACTGGTCAAAAAATCGTTTCCGTGCATCGACAGCGGTTGAACCCATCGCTGCCTCCGACGAATCCATGCCCTCAGTCGTGAATGGAAGCAAACCGCCCTTCCGGTTCGCCGACGAGAAACCGGCCATCCCTGAAGAGAATGGTTCCCCGGGAAATGGTGCACACCGGATACCCTATCAGTTTCATTCCCTCAAACGGTGAATAGTCCGCCGCGCTGTGGAGCATTTCTTTTTCCAGGGTCACTTCCACTTCAGGATCCACGATCACCACATCCGCATCACTTCCTGGCTTCAGGGTTCCCTTCTTGGGGTACAACCCAAACATCCTGGCTGGATTGAGCGACAGCATCCGGCTTAACTGTTCCACAGTGATCCGCCCCTTGCTGACCCCTTCAGAAAAGGTCACCGGAAGCAGTGTTTCCACCCCGGGAATCCCGCCGTTGGTCTGATGGAACGTCCGGTTGCACACTTTCTGCCCCTCACAGTAGGAGCAATGGTCCGTGGTCAGAAGATCGAAGGTCCCCGCGGCCACATTCTTCCACAGCAGCTCCTGGTCCTGTGGTTTTCTAAGAGGCGGCTGCATAATGAACAACTGGGCGTCCTCCCGTTCGTAGACCTCGTCGTTGAGGACCAGATAATGAGGGCAGGTTTCTCCGGTGATCCGCAGGCCTTCTTCCCGGGCTTTGCGAATCACTTCTGCCGTTTCGCCGGAAGACACATGGACAATGTGAACACTGGTGTCCAGTTCCCGACAAAATTCCACCAGTTTTTCCACAGCCTGGATTTCCGCTTCTGCCGGACGGCTGACCGCATGGTATCGCGGAGAGTCTTTGCCTTCAGCCAGTAACTCTTCAATCTTGTCCTTGATGATCCGATCGTCTTCCGCGTGAACAGTCACCACCAGGCCCACGTCTTTGGCCAAGACCATCACGTCGCGGATTTGCTCATAATTGAGCATATCACCATACGTGGTGAACAGTTTCAAACTGTTCACCCCATATTTCTTGAGTTCTTCCAGTGCCGCCCTGTCTGCATTGCATTCCGGGGTAATCACCATGTGGAAGGTGTGGTCCAGATACGATCTGCGGGCTTCACGCCGCCGATAGTCCAACGATTCCACCAGGGATTTCCCGGGAAGCGGGTCGGCATAATCCACCGTTGTCGTGACCCCTCCGCAGGCCGCCGAACGGCTGCCTGTCTCAAAGTTATCAATCGTATACACATTGCCCAGTGGCATTTTGAAATGCACATGAGCATCGATGACTCCAGGCATCACGTATTTTCCGGATGCATCGATCAATTGTTCATCTGGTCCCGCGGTCAGATTCTGTCCAATCTCGGCAATCGTTTCTCCTTCGATCCGCAGATCTGCCGTCACCACGCCATCTTCCAGTACCAGGTTGCCCTTTTGAATCAGTACGGTCATCGGTTTCACTCCCTATTCATATCCAATCTTCTTCAGTGCTTCATTCAATCCCTCAATCGTCGGTTCCACTTTCATGGGATCCCCGGCCGCCTTGATGGCATTGTTGACATCTTTAAGTCCATTGCCGGTCACAGCGCACACCACGATCTCCTCTTTCTTGATCACGCCTTTTTCAACCAGCACCTGCAAACCAGCCATACCGGCACATCCCGCCGGTTCACCAAACACACCAGAGGTCTTGCCCATCAGGCGCATTGTGTCCAGAATCTTCTCATCAGACACGGTTTCCCAGACGCCCCCAGACTCATTAATGGCCCGAAGTGCTTTGACGGCATTCCGGGGAACGCCCACAGCAATGGAATCCGCAACGGTGTTTTCCACTTCGGGATTCCACTCTTCGCCGTCTCCTCTTTCCCAGGCGTGAGCCAGAGGAGCGCAGCCTTCTGCCTGAATACCGGCCACCTTGGGCAAGCGGTCAATCAGGCCCGCTTCATGGAGGTCTTTGTACCCTTTCCAGGCCCCGGCAATTGTACAGCCATCGCCCACGGAGAAGACAATCCAATCCGGCACTTCCCAGTCCATCTGCTCGCAGATCTCCAGGCTTACGGTTTTCTTTCCTTCCACCATCACCGGGTTAATGGCCGCGTTTCTGTTGTACCAGCCATAACGGTCAATGGCTTCCGCAGACAATTTGAACGTTTCTTCATAGGATCCCTGAACACTCATCACTTCAGCGCCAAAAATTTTCAGCTGAGACACCTTCCCGATGGGTGCACGTCCCGGGACGAAGATCACCGACTTGATACCCACTGACGCTGCATTGCCTGCCAGAGAAGACGCTGCATTGCCTGTACTGGAACAGCAAATCACTTCGGCCCCTTCTTCCATTGCGCGGGCCACAGCCACAGCAGATGCCCGGTCCTTGAGACTGGCCGTCGGGTTGATACCGTCATCCTTGACGTAAAGCGTATCCAGGTCGATGGCATCACCCAGCACATCCGCTTTGTACAGGGGCGACCAGCCCACCCGCAATTTAGGGCGGGGACCGCCTTCCGTCACAGGCATGAAGGCCTCGTAACGCCACATGGAGTTGTCCTTGTTTGCTGCAAATTTTTCCTTGCTGACCTTCGTTTTGATGTACTCGTAGTCGTAAACAAAATCCAGAATCCCCAATTTCGGACCACAGTCATCACAGGTATAGCGTCCGGGTTCCATGGGGTACGTCTTCCCGCAATTAATGCACTGCAGGTGTTTCACATTCTTCAATTCAGACATTTCGCCACCTCACACTGTTCTTGGATTTTCACACTCAAAGTTAAATTACGTTTAAATTATAACATAAATAATTAGCCTGGCATTACTCAAACAACGAAAAAAAAGGCCTGCAGGAGGCCTTTTCTAAGGGTTTTTTTTCACAAGAATCCACTGCCCGTTCTCCGCCTTTTCTCTCCTCCAACGATTCATCACCAAAGCTCTTCCCTGGACCTTTTTTTCTCTCACCCCGGTCACAGCCCGGATCCGTCCCAACGCCTCAGCACGCAATCCCGCCAAATCTTCTTCAGCCAAGAATACTCGCTCTCCCGTATCATCATAAGTCCATCCTTCACCCGTCTCACTGTCGAAATACACCAACCGGCTTTCCCATGAAGCAACATACATAAGCTGGACCTTCCCACCACGGGACCCCGGCCATTGTATCGAAAAGCCATCCCTGTCCCAGCACGTCTCCAGAACCCAGTCAACGGGCCCTTCCCCCTGTTCAAACCGTTCCAACTCACCAGCAAGTCCATAACTGCGCGTCATTCTGCGGTGTTCAAATCGCTGGGCATCCACGTTCAGTACATTTCCCATCCAGCTGACCATTATCATGAAAGAAAACAGAAGTGCTGCGATCACCGCCACCTATACTGTCACCTCCCGATTGATCCGGACCCTGAACAGACAGTCATCCGGAGGAACCAACCGCATTGCCATCAGAAAGCGGCCGTTCATCCCCGGCCGCTTCCCTTCCACATCCACCATGACCCTGTCCCCCGGACGCAACGCCCTTCCCTTCACCGGTTCCGGACCCCCATAAATCCCGGGAGCCACCTGCCTGCTGATCTGCACGCTCAGCCAATACCCGTCTCTGCGGTTCAGCCGTTCCTCCAGTTCACTGACCATCCCGGCACTCAACTCCCGTGTCTCACGAACCGTCCACAAAAAATCACAGCTGATCCGGTCCACCCGTTCCACTTCCTCCAACTGCATCCGGTATGTCACTCCAAAAACGGCTACCTGCACCAAAAACCCCACAAGGAGCACTGTCCCTAAGACTTTTCCAGCCATTACTAGAATACTTTCTCAGTAAAGAGAATATAGTTCATAATTCCGTTTTCATATCTTCTTTCCATTTCATAGTATCCGTCCGGGTTAATATTTTCCTCTTGAATCGAATTACCATCAGAATCCAAGATGCCCACAGCAATATCGTCTCTTGATAAATATTTAAGAACTGTCTCTCCTGTAACCACATCAGGATTGGTCATCAGGATGCGCACCCGGGTTTGTTCTTCATCGGCAAAATCCACGAACTCCCGGGCATTGGCCGCCTGCCCCAGAATAGAATGGCTAAACAGCCCGAGAGTCACAGCAATAAGCAGTACCAGAACAACAATTTTATCCATCGTTTAATCCTCCAATTGTTCAAAATAGATTTCCTGGATTTCCAGGTTTTCACTGATCAGCTGAGTCGCAAACAGAGCATCAAAAGAAAAGTCATAGGGGAAAGGATCGGTTTCCAGCGTCGTATCCAGGTACGTTTTCGAACCGGCCGAAGTGATCAGGTGAACGGGAATGTCCGGATGGTTGCTGTAGTACTGAATGGCGCCAGCCACATCAATGCCTTCCAGAGTCCCCGGAGGCAGGGTGTCAAATTCATCGTCCTGCACCCCAAACGACAACAGGGCTCCCTGCACAGCCAGATCTGTACTCCCGCGAAACAGGGGCATAAACGCCAGAAGGAGAGTCAGAATGAGACAGGAAATCAAGATTTCCATAACCAGATTATTCATTAGCTCACCATACCATTTGTGTGGAATACAGTGCCAACCAGGGAAGAAGCAGATAGTAGGTCAGCAGGCCCGCCAGAATCACTGAGAAACTCAGCCCAAACAACTCGATCACATTGCGCAGCTGTTCAGCCTCACGGCGTCGGGTCATTTTCTGGATCATCTGATCCATCTGCAGACTCTGCACCCCCTGCTGTAAATCCAGGCAGTCCGCCTGATAGAGTTTTTCCAAAAAGAGCCGGATTTCCAGGTCCCGGCATTCCTGCCCAAGGGTTTTATACACCTGCCGCATGTCTTCAGTATTGCTGGAACGTTTCTGTTCCAGCCTATCAAAAAGAGGTCGCAGAGACCGCGCGTTATCCCGCAGAATCCGAAAGACTTCATCAAAGACGACCGGCTGAACGGATCCATTCAGAATAAACAGACGCTTCAATAACTCAATTTCCTTTTTCCGTCCGATCTGGAGTGCCCCGTATTGTCCCAGCAGAATCAGATCCGGAACCACAAACCCCACAAAAAGCGGATACACGGGTGAAAAAAACGCAGACGGCCTTACGAGAAGAATTCCAGCAAGCACCGTACCCACACCCAGAGACCACAGCTTTCGTTTCAGAAACAGTCCGGAATCCACACCAACCACCAGACACATCCGGTGGTACGGATGGCAAAAGCCACGTTCCCGCAACAACAACCGGACACGACGTTTGCGGAAAAACAGACCCAGATGAATCATCAGCCCGACCGAAAGGCATCCAAACAGAACACTCAATCCACGCAACATATCAAAACGCCCTCTCCAGAATCTGCAGGATCCCAATGCTTACTGCAGCGAACAGAAAAAACACCAACTGATACCAGTCTGTTGCAGCACTTTGATAAAACAACAGCGCCTCTTGGCCCAAAGCATCAATGTTAAACCGGGCCACAGCAAAAAACAAACCGGAAAACAACAGAATCAGTGCGGAATAGGTCCGCGATGGTACGCGCAGATTTTTTCGGTATTCCATGTCCAGCAGACATTCTTCTGCTGTCTGGATGAACTGCTCCATCACCGCTTCCCTGCCCCCTTTATCGGCTGCCTGCTGCAAGAGGTAGAGGAGAAGCGTGAAAAACGGATCACGGTACCGGAGCCTCAAGTCCTCCAGTATTTTTTCGCGCCGTTCGGGATCATTGAGCATCAGAGCCTCCCGGATCACAGACAACAGCCGACCCATCCGCCCACCAATGTCCTCCCGGGCCTGACGAAGTGCTTCCACGATGTCCCCACTCACCAGATAGCGGCTGTTGATGACCCGGAAGACCGCAGGAAGATTGCGGCGGAACTGCTCCCGCACAGCCAAATGCACAAATGAAAAGAAAAGGGATCCAAACAAACACAGAAGCGTCAGTGTCTGGATGATCCGAACCGGTCCGACACCACAAGCCCTTAGAATTCCACCCGCCACGAACAGCCCCACGGGCACAGACGTCAGGAACACGGCTGCCTGTACTCTGGACTCCCCCCACTGTTCCCGTCGGCCCAAATCCATCATCAGGGTCACTCTTTCCAGAATTTCCCGGGTGATCCGGAACTCAGACAACAACCGGGTCCAGCGGTCCAGCATCAACGGACTTTGCATCCCCAGAATCCAGGCACGCCGGCGACGAACCTCCCTGCGCTCCTGCCACAACAGCAAAATTATCAGGGAAAACCCTGCAGAAAACACCACCTGCAAGCCAATCAGCATGACTGCGTCCACAGGGCGGCGAATTCCATCCATTCCGAGGGTTCCACGTACCGGCAAATTTTGTCTACGTACTCCCGGGTGGGCAACTCCTGTCGAATCCACTCGTTGCGTTCATCGTCAAAGGCTGCCAGGCAGTGAAGCTGATAAGGTTTCCCTCCCGAAACAGCTTCTTGCCCATCGTCCCGGACACTGCACTGGACCACCCGGTCCAGAACAATCCGCCCGGGCTCATGCCGGTGCCTTCTGAGATGAATGATCAAGTCCAAGGACCGGGCAAGCTCTTCTTCAGCCCGCCAATCGTCAGAATACAATCCGGTCGCTTTGAGAAGATTGCGACAACAGGCCGGAACCACTTCAGGCGATGCAGCATGCAGTGTCCCTCCGATCCCCGCATTCAGCCGTGTTGCCCCCTGAACCAGGCAAAGCATCTCGCTGGGCTGGGTCACTTCACCCACGCACAGAATGTCCCGGGACGTTTTCAGCAGATGACCAAATGAATCCTGCAGGTCCATCCGCGGATTGTCGACCAACGTCAAAATATTCTTGTCTGGGTAGCGCTCAGCAGCCTTCAGCTCATTGCATCCGTCCAGGATCCCAATTCCCCAGTAGTCCGGAACCTTTTCCAGCATCGCCATCAGAAAGGTACTCTTCCCCACTCCCATTTCCGCGCCCGTCACCAGAAACGATCCTCTCCCCCTCTGGTTGAGGGCCAGGAAGCGTCGGATCATTGTATCAACAGTCCGGTATTTTTCCTGCAGAATCTCCAACGTGACGCCCCGGACATCAAACAGACGCTCGTTAAAGTACAATTCGTTTGTCGAGGGCGTCGCATGGTAACCGGCCACCGTCACCCTGGACCCGGACAGTTTCTGGGTGGTCAGCGCAGGCCGATTGTAATCGTACTGCGGCCTGGCCTGGCGCACCGCTTTCTTCTGGATTCGCAGAAGACTCTCCCTGTGGGGAAAGCAGACGCCTTCCAACCGGATTTTACGCCCCCGCTTCACCAGGTACACGTAGTCCGGACGTAACGCCCCCAACTCCTCCACATCCTCGTGTTGCAAGTTCTCCAACACGTCCTGCCCATCTTCCTGGGCAAACATCATCCCGGCGAAAAACCGGAGGCAAAATCCCCGGTCGCCGAGCGATTGCTGAAGCAGTCCCTCGTTGACGTTCAAAACCTGGACCAAATCTTTTGTGAGAAGCACCGCCCGGTCCTTGATCCGGTCCAGCACCTGGGAAAGGCCATCCATTGTCAGAACAAGTTCCAGCAGCAGCCAGGGAAAAGCCCGGGACCAATCCTCAAGCAGTTCTGCGTGATTGATGTCCTTCGTCTGTGACAACAGACTCGCGTAGACACCCACCAGGTATTCTTTGTCCCTGAGGTTTCCAGCGGCTGCCCGCTCCCTGACATCTCCCATCGATTCCAGCCGCCTGGCGGCCTCCTCTGGGGAGATCCCCAGAATGCGGCCAAACTCTCTGGGGTCCTGAAAAATCCCCGAAATATGCTGGTATTCGTTTTTCAGCATCTGTCTGAAGTCCTGCTCATTGAGCATGGTCCCTGTCCACCCACTTTCGCCAGAATTGAAGCCGACTTGCCGTCTCCTGGACGCAAGCCTGCGGAACCAGATCATCCGCCAGCCGCCGGATGTCCGCCAAATAACCCCCCGACGTCTCTTCCCGGAAATAATCCAGCAGTTCCCGTTCGCAGGGAATCAGGGCCAGTCTCGGTTCCCACCGGACAAAACGAACATCATGTCCTAGCAAACTGCCGTACATCTGCCTTCGTTCCGGCGTCAACAGCTCCGGGGGCATACCGGAAACCAGCGGTCTGCGGGCTCTGCGCCAGATTCGCCCGGCGTCCTTTTCTCTGAGCGCCTGAAGATTGCCCGGCACCAGACAGAACAGTGGTTCCTGCTGACGCAACCGGTATTGGCAGATCACCACATCGTGTTCCCGGGAGTCACACAGCGCTTTCAGATCCGGCACCGAAACGCGACGGGTCCGCGGCGCTGCCAAATAATGAAACCCCGGGAA
>SKMO01000073.1 GCA_007121025.1 Bacillota bacterium
AAATCCTCAACTGTGATCATGCCTTGCTCCTTTCAAACAACTGGAGAACGATTCCCCTGAGCGCCAGTTCAAGTCCTTCCGAAAACCATTGTTCTCCGATGTCTTTCCGGTGGAGCATTGAGAAAAAAATGGCCCGGAGTGCAGCCCCGAACGCCGCTTTTTCCTCCTCCGCCACACCGGGAACCAGGGCTAGGAGCTGTTCTACACTGAACGAATCTGCCTGCGCATGTTCCCGGGCCAGATCCGGCGGAAGTTTACGCAGCAGAAGCTCCATGTCACCGTCGTTCATCATGCCAAACAGAACGGATCCCTCCACCTGCTGGAACAGGTCGAACAGAAGACGGGTCACCTGATCGACGGTCGCCGGTCTCGATAGCCCGGAAATCTGCCGGTTCAGCTGATTGTGCACATCATTGTGATGCTTCATGATCACTTCAAGCAACAAACGCTCCTTGGAATCGTAAAGCAGATAGAACGTTCCCTTGGAAATGTTGGCCCGGCGAACCAACTCATCCACGGTGGTTTTCCGGACCCCAAATTGTTTCATGCACTGTTCCGCCCCGTCCAGCAATTTCTTTCGAATTGCGGAACGTTCCGTTTCTGTCAGGGCCCTTGGCATTCACTCACCTCCAACACGGTAAGAATCATTTGACTATATTCGTAATTATAGTCAAACAGGCGTTCCTGTCAACCATCTCAGGGAAATTCCTGATTTCAAGGCGATTGCGGTTTGCAGTTTTCCTTTCGTTCTGTCAAAATAGTGTGGGAACCATAGAACATGTTCCCGGATGTCATCGAGCATTCAATCCATTCTGAAACGAGTGAGGAATTCATGAACAAGTATGATTTGATCATTATTGGAGCCGGCCCAAGCGGGATCTTCGCGGCAATGGAAGCAAAGAAACGAAAACCAGACGCCAGGATCATCGTCTTTGAAAAGGGCCGCAGCATCCATAAACGGGTTTGTCCCATGCGGACGACCAACCGTTGTGCCGGTTGCGATCCCTGCAACATCACCACCGGTTTTGCCGGAGCCGGCGCTTTTTCCGACGGGAAACTCTCCCTCGACAGTGATGTGGGCGGCGAACTGGCCACCTATATCGGCGAGGAGGCCACCCGGGATCTGATTGAATACGTGGACGGGATCTATCTGGAATACGGCGCCGACACCATGATTCATGGTGTCCAAAACCCGGAAGCCATTGACCGCCTGAGAAAAAAAGCTCTCCGGAGCAACCTGAAACTGGTGGACTGTCCGGTTCGCCACATGGGCACAGAAAAAGGATATGAAATCTACCGGGCCATCCAGGAAGATCTGGAACGGGCGGGAATTGAATTTTCCTTCCTCAATCCGGTTAAAGAGCTCCTCATTGAGGATGGCACTGTCCGCGGAGTCATCGCCGACCAGGAGTATTACAGTGACCTTGTCATCGCGGGCATCGGCCGGGAAGGCTCCGAGTGGTTCGCAGCCATGTGCAAAGACCGGATCGACACTCTGGTGGGGACCGTGGACATCGGGGTCCGGGTGGAAACCAACGCGCTGATCACCAAGGAAATGACGGATCTGCTCTACGAAGGGAAACTGATTTACTACACCCCCACCTTCGATGACAAGATTCGGACTTTCTGCACCAACCCCAACGGGTGGGTGTCGGCAGAATACTACCGGGACGGTCTGGCGGTGGCCAATGGACACGCCTACAAAGACCAGGGGAAAAAAAGTGACAACACCAACTTTGCCCTGCTGGTCTCCATGAATTTCACGGAGCCATTCAACACACCCATTGAATACGGCCAGCACATCGCCAAACTGGCCAACATGCTGGCTGGAGGAAAACTCCTGGTTCAGCGCTACGAAGATTTCAAACGGGGTCGGCGAACCACCGAAAGCCGTCTGGCCCGCAACAAGATCATCCCAACCATGAAAGACGCTGTTCCCGGTGATCTGAGCCTGGTCCTTCCATACCGGATCATGACGGACATCGATGAAATGATTCAGGCCCTGGAAGGGGTTTCCGCCGGGATTATCAGTGCCGGCACCCTGCTGTACGGTGTGGAGGTCAAGTTTTACTCAAACCGGGTGAAGGTTGACGACACGTTCCAGACGAACATCAAGAACCTCTACGTCATGGGAGATGGGGTTGGAATCACCCGCGGCCTGATGCAGGCGTCCTGCAACGGGGTCCATGTGGCCCGGCAGCTGTTTCCCGAAACCTCCCCCCCTTCATAAGCCCGTCGTTGACCACTTCAACCTAAAAATGCGGATAACCAAAAGCACAAGGAGTCCCTGATGGATTCCTTGTGCTTTTGGTTTCTGTATGGTTATTCCAAAGAATTTTTCGGTTTGTTTTCTATATCCGAAACGCTGTTGGATGACTCATGGGCAACGGACGGACAGGTTCCCTTCCGGGAACAGTCGTCACAGTCTTCACACCGGCTTTTATTCAGGATATAAACCGCAATGGCCACAACCGCTGCCAGTCCGGTCAGAATCAACACAATGGTTTCCATACATTCACATCCTTACTAACCAAGACCCAGCAAACGTCCGGCCTGATACACCAAAAAGCTGACCACCCAGGCCAGACCAAACGAATAAACGACGGAAAAGAACATCCACCGCCAGGTGCCGCTTTCCTTGCGGATGGCTGCCAGAACGGCCACACAGGGTGTGTAAATCAGCGTCATCACCATAAACGCATACGCGGAAAGTGGCGTCCAATACATTGACACTGCTGCGGTGAGTCCCCCTTCCACCACATAAACGGTTCCCAACGTGGCCACCACCACTTCCTTGGCCACAATGCCAAACAGCAACGCTGTGGCGGCTTCCCAGGTTCCAAATCCCAAAGGGCGATAGAGGGGTGCCATAAATGTCCCCAGCCGGCCAATGAGACTTTCCTGAGAGGCATACTCAACCCCCCAGGGCAGATTGGACAGGACCCAGATCAGGATCACCACAGCAAAAATGATGGTCCCTGCCTTCTTGAGAAACTCACTGCCCCGATCCCACATATGAATGACCATCCCTTTGGCCGTGGGAACCCTGTAAGGCGGAAGTTCCATCACAAAAGGCGTGCTTTCTCCTTTAAACAGCAGCTCTTTAAAGACTTTGGCCATCAGGACAGCCAGAATGATGCCCAGCAGATACAAAGAAATGATCACCAGGGACTCATGTCCCCGGAAAAACACACTGGCGAACAACACGTATATGGGAAGTCTTGCCCCACAGGACACCAGGGGATTGATCAGCATGGTGACCATCCGGTCGGATTTGCTCTCCAACGTCCGGGTGGCCATGATACCGGGGACATTGCATCCAAAACCCGTCAGCATGGGAATGAACGCTTTTCCCTGCAGGCCAAGAGACCGCATGAAGCGATCCATGATATAGGCACCCCGGGCCATGTATCCGGAATCTTCCAAAAACGCCATGACCAGAAACAGCAGGAAAATATTAGGGATGAAGACCAGTATCGACCCGAGGCCCCCAATCATGCCTTCCACAATAAACGATGCAAGCAACGGTTCGGTGATGAACCCACCAAGCATGTCGCCAAGAAATGCCAGGAATCCCTCCAAACCGTCTGCCAGCACCCCCCCGATTCCGAACGTGACCTGGAACATGGCAAACATGATCAGCAGAAAGATCGGAACCGACAGGTATTTGTTCAGAACCACACGGTCAATCCGATCAGAAACATTGATCCGTTGTTCAATATCCGTCTGCTTGATCACCACCTGCTTGACGACACCTTCGATGTACCCGTAACGTTGTTCGATCATGACGCTTTCCATGTCTTCTTTAAAGATGCTTTCCAGGTGCCGGATATCATTTAGGATCCCGTTTTCATCTTCCGGGGTCAGACCTTGCTTGCGCAACAGCTCAAAGATTTCGGCATTACCCTCCAACAGGCGGATGGCCAGAAAGCGGGCAGGAAGTTCATTGAGCGTAATGCCCCGGTCCGACAACAACTGTTCGATCCGCTGCAGATGCGGTTCCACTTCATTTCCGTAGTCGATCCGCAGATATCTGCGTTCCCGATTGCACATCTGATAAGCTGCATCGGCCAGTTCTTTCATCCCGGCAGATTTAATACCGACAGTCGGTACGGCTGGCATGCCGAGGATTTCACTCAATTTGGAGACGTTCACATCGGCATTGCGTCTGCGGGCGGAGTCCAGCATATTGACGGCCAGGACGACATTTTCGCCCATTTCCATAAGAAGGACTGTCAGGTAAAGGTTTCGTTTCAGATTGGACCCATCCAACACATCAATCACTGCGTCCGGTTTCTCATGAAGCAGATAGGTTTTCGTGACAGCTTCATCTTCGGAGTAAGCGCCTAGACTGTAGGTTCCCGGAAGGTCAATCACTTCCACATCTTTGTGCTGCAGCAGTTTTCCTGTCTTTTTCTCCACGGTCACCCCAGGCCAGTTTCCGGTATGTTGCGTCGATCCGGTCAGGGCATTGAAGATGGTCGTTTTTCCGGCGTTCGGGTTTCCAATCAGGGCCACCCGCTTATGTGTGTCACGCATGCCACATCCTCCTATAACACATCCACAGAGATCAGGTCGGCTTCTTCCAGACGCAGACTCAGAGTGTAATCGCCGATTCTCAGTTCAATGGGATCTCCCATAGGTGCCATGCCCTTGACCTCGATCACATCTCCCTTAATGACGCCCATCTCCATGATCCGGCGTTTCAGGAGTCCTTCGGCTTCCACCCGTTTGATCACCGCTTTGTCACCGACTTTCAATTCACTGAGCCGCTTGGTGTAGACGAGAAACTCGTTCACTTCATCCAAATCAAAGTGCTCCAGTTCGACCTTTCGGTTGCGCAGATAATTGATCATGGCCTTGACGGTCTCATTGCCGATCAGATGCTCAATCTGGCAGGCTTCATGCTCAGCAATGTGATCCCGGATGTTCAGGGTTTCCATCAGAAAAGTCTTCACCAGATGATGCAGGAAATGGATCCGCTTTGCAGCAAATTTCCCCTTTTCGGTCAACACAACAGGAGCTCCTTTCATGGAGCGGACCAGTCCGGCACGACGAAGTGTGCGCAGAGCGTTGACCACATCTGCTCTGTTAACCTCCAGACGTTTGGCAAGCATTCCTGGCCGAACCGATTGTTTTTCCTCTTCAGTCAGTTGAAAGATAAGCTCAAGATAATCCTGGTTTGTACTGGATATTTTTTCCATGGTCTTCACACACTCCGGTTTAAGGGTCTTCATCATCATGGTCAGCTTTTATGACCATGGTTCAGACCGTCTTGTTCCAAGTATTGGCGGTTTGGCTCAATTGATTATAGCGCGTTTCACATGTACCTCAAAACATTTATGTTTTCGCTCTTCCTGCAAATCGTGGAATGGACCATGGGGCGTTCATCAACACGGCCAACACGACAACCAATACCATCAGCGCCGCCGGCGGTAAGGTCCAGGAAAAGGCCAACACAGCGATGCAAATCACAAGTCCGGCGGCTGTAATGGGAAGTCCTCTGTAATGAACGATTGACGGAGTTTGCAGATTGAATCTGGCCAAACGCAAAGCACCGGATATCATGTAGCCACCCAGAACGAGCATACCCAAAACACCCCAGTAGATCAGACCACCATGCCAGGCAACCAATACAGGAGCAACACCAAAGGACACCAGATCCGCCAATGAATCCAGTTCCTTCCCCAGATCACTGACTGTGTTCCAGCGCCGGGCCAGAAATCCGTCGAAAAAGTCAAAAAAAGCGGCAATGAGAATCAGCAAAGAGGCCTCACGGATTCCCGGGACACTTTTGGAAGAGAGCAATATTGCCAGAATACCTGCCGTCAGATTCAGGCAGGTCAGGCCATTGGGGATCACGTGTCGGATTGTTTGTCTCATACAATGGTCTCCTTAGGGATCCATGCAACATGATAAAGGACAAGCCTGCCGGCCTTGCACAGCCCCAAAACCAGCAGACTGAAGACAACCACAAACCAGAATGTCACAAAGCGGATAACTAGAGCAGCCGTCAACGCTGCATGCATCAAGACCCCCAATGGAAGAAGCAGTGCCACCATGGATCCCTCAAATGTTCCCAGTCCACCTGGAGCCAGTGGGATCATACTCACCATATAGGTTATGTAGGTGATGGCGGCCACGGTTCCGAAGGAAAGCGAGATGCCCAGAGAATACAGGATCAACTGACTTTTCACTCCAAAAAATCCCCAGATGAGAAGAGACAGAAAAAACTGTCCTGCCAGATGTCTCTTCTGGGTTGCCATATGGGCAACAGTGGCCACAAAGCGTCCGGTCGCCCGGGAAACACGCTTTTTACGGTCCTCAGACCAGGGAAGTCGTTGAAGCAAAACGGAAGCCAAGGCCGGACGGGCAGCCAAAGCCGCCAAAATGCACGTCAGGGTGAGCAGAAGCAAAAAGGCAACAACATAGGCCCCTTCTGTACCCCCATAACCGGAGGACACGGAGACTGTCATCCAGACCATGCTCCCCAGACACAACAGGGTGAACGCACTCATGCTGATGCCCTTCTGGACAAGAATCACCGATCCCGCCCGGGCAGATGAGCCTTCCAGGAGGCGACTGAACTGCAGAAGGCGGATGCTTTCCCCCCCGATTTTGCTTCCCGGTGTCAACGCCTCTGCCACGATCCCCTTCAAATTCATCAAAAAGACCTGATGGGTTCGGACCGGTTGGGGCGCAACGGTCCGAAGAAGTCCGGCCCACTGGGCCGTCAGCAGTCCAAGTGTCACCAGCTGCATCAGGCAGGCCGCCACCAGAAAGCCGGGCCGAACGGCCTGCAGGGCGGTCCATAGACCGGAAACATCAGACCGCCAGAGAAGACTGAGAAGAAGAATTGTCCCCAGAAGCCCTGGAATGATTGTTTTCAATGTCCAACTCTCCCTTCACCAATAATGCGGCTGCGGACAACCAGTTGCCATGAACGGACCCGGCCACATGGCATGCGCAGGTGTGTTTGCAGAATAAGCTGTCCCGACCATAAAAAACTCCTGCTGTACGATGGGGATGACGAACCACAATCCGGGTGCCGGGCGCTGCTTTTTTCAAGACGTTGCAGACCACCCGATTCTTCGGGAACACCTGGAGCGCAATATGAACGACGGTGAAGTCCTCCATGTCAAGGTTGCTTCCATCTCCGTAGATCACCCGGATCTTCTGTTCCAGTCTGCTTTCCCGGATGACGTCCCGAGCCCTGGCCACCGCTGCCAGATCATTGTCTGCAACCCAGACCAGAGCTCCAGTTCTACGCTGGATTTCCATCGCAGTACAGGGCATACAACCCCCACCTATGCACAGTACCCGGTCTGAGTCTGTGATTTGTCCCAAAACCGCTTCCCGCCGGACAAGTCCTTCATAGTAGCTGTCTGAGAGCCGGCGTAGCCAAGCAAACCGCCCCCAGCTCTCTTCCATTGTTTTGGTCAATCGACTGATCAATCCCATAGCTTCACCTGCACAACTCAAATCACATTTTAGAAGAAACCCAGAAACAGCCGGCCCGTCTGGTTGATCACGCCGGCGATGAAAAAGGCCATGAAGACGGTCCCCAACGAAATAGCCAGTGCAATTCTCAGCTTAAACTCCTTGAACAGCACCATGAAAACCGCCAGGCAGGGAAGATAAAACAGGGCTACGACAGACCCCACCAGAAGCTGAAAAGAACTTAAATTCATTTCCAGCAGTGGAAGGACCGTCAACTCCCTCCGGACGATACCCAGCAGTAACGCCATGCTAGCCTCCCCTGGAAGACCCAGCCATCCCTGGACCAGTGGTTCGGTGGCCAAAGCAAACACTTCCAGAAACCCCGTTTCTGCAATCAGAGCGGCCAGCAAAATCCCCACAAACATGGGAATCTGAGCTTCTTTCAGGAAGTGTTTCAGCCTCAGCCGCAGTTTTTTCAGGAACGTGTCTCTGTCAGGCATCAGCAGGTTGGGGACTTCCAGAAGCAAAGGCGCTGTTTTCCCCGGGATCAGACGGTCCAGAATCATTCCTACGACGACAATGGCCAGAAAGGAAATCAGATAGACAGCCGCCAACAGAAAAATGGATCGCTCCCCCAGAAGGCTCATGAACGCCCCACTTTGGGCGGCGCAGGGAACAGCAAACGAAATCAGCGAGGCCACCATGACCCGCTCCTTTTGGCTCAATGCCGCCCGGGTTCCCAGAATGGCTGGGACCGCGCAGCCATACCCCAGGATCAGCGGAATGATGTTTCCTCCTTGAATGCCAATTTTTTGCATCATACCATCCATCAGAACACCCAGCCGGGGCAGGTATCCGCTGTCCTCCAAGAATGAAAAGACCACATAAAAAAAGAACACATAGGGGAGAATCAGCGCAAACGGCCATTCGATCATCTTGACCAGCACTCCGTATTCCCCGACCAGTACGTTCCGAAACAGACCCGGCGGAACCACAAGCCCCACCACACCGTTGATGGCCGGTACGATCAGATTGTTGACTAATGGCAACAGGAGGGCACCCCGGAGAGCCTTGCCTCCTCCTACAACCAGACCCAGGGACATGGCCAGGATCAGGGTGGCGATGGGTAACCCCGGAAACGGTCGAAGCATCCGGTCGCCCCATCGTTCCAAAAACGTGGGTTCCCGGTCACCAATGATTTGCACATCCTCGATGATCTTTCCAATCAGCGCCCAACGCTGATCTGAGGACATCGCTGTGTCCGGAGTTCTCTTCGTGCCAATCAGCGCAAACGTTTTGCGAATGAGTTTGTCCAGACCCACATTCCGGATGGCCACCGTCGGAATCACCGGAATCCCCAAAAGGGCCTCCAGTTTTTCCACATCCAGTGTAAACCCCTGTTGCTGCGCAACATCGTACTGATTCAGGGCAACCACCAGGGGAATATCGTATTCTTTCAATTGCAGCACCAGATTCAGGTTCCGCTCCAGATTGGTCGCATCCAGCACACAGATCACAGCATCGGCGCCCTGTTCCATGAACTGTACGGCCACTTCCTCTGCAGGAGACGTCGCTTCCAGAGAATACGTCCCGGGAACATCAATCAGTGTGGCATTTCCATATGGAGACACCAACTCACCACGTGTATAGCTGACCGTGGTTCCAGCATAATTGGCACTTTCGACTTCCACACCGGTTAGTTTCGAAAACACAACACTTTTGCCCACATTGGGGTTTCCCATCAGGAGGAACGTTGCTTCTGTGTCAGCTTGATGTCCAGACCGAGGTTGATGACAAAACAATCAGTTCACCACCCTCACCATGATTTCATCAGCCAGGGTTTTGGCCAGAGCGATGTTGCGTGTTCCCACGCGGACAACGATCGGACCTCCGAAGGCTTGTTTTGTGCTGACCCGGACTTGTGCGCCACAGCGCAGTCCCAGGCAGTCCATCAGCCCATGATCGGGCATCTGTTCAATCACACAGTGCTGGTTGTTTTTCAACTGATACAATGGCATTTTTCGTACCTCCCGCTACTTCAGTGTTTTGTCAAGAAACTCAGACAATCGCTCTGTCGTCTTTTGTCCGATGGAATGCTCAATCATGCAGGCTTCCTGTTCGGCCGTCTCCTCTTCAACGGAGAGGACATCCGTTAAAAAAGTCTTGATGATGGCGTGCCTCCGGGCGATGGATTCAGCTTTCTGCTCGCCCTTGTTCGTTAAACGGAGTTTGCCATATTTTTCGTGTTCCAGAAACCCTTGGCTGCGCAACGTGTTTACGGCCCTGTTGACACTGGGCTTGGACACATGCATTTCATCTGCAATGTCTGTGATTCTGATTTCATGATCACATTTCTGCAGGTTCAGTATGGTTTCGAGATAATCTTCAAGCGATGAAGAGATTCCCATTGTATTCACTCCTTCAGTGTAAACGACTTACTGTTAGACCAGGCTAACAAGGGGGCAAATAAAAAACCTTCCCAACCCGAATTGTTAGCACAAGCTAATTCTATAGTCATTTCCCCTGCACGTCAACTCCTTATGTGAAAATTATTATCAATTAGACCATTGGGAGAGTCGAGATCCGTTTTGTCAAAAAATGACCCCTCCCGGTGTTCTTTTTGGGCAATTTTCAGAAAAAAGCCCGTGATCACTGCAAAATGCACGAGCCACCTGAACGCATACAATGTCCATATGTTTTCAAATGGCTCCAGGAAGTTTTCCTGTGTTGCGGTTTTTGAAAACCTACGATAACAATATGTTTTCAACGGCTGCCTGCACCGCATCCTTCACATAGTCGGCGCTGAGTCCTCCCTGCAAGTAGACCGTGTATGGCTCCCGGATGGGGGCATCCGCGGAGAGTTCACTGGTTGCACCACCCACAAATGTCCCGGCTGCCATGATCACCGGGTCTTCGTAACCAGGCATGTTCCAGGCCTCAGGTGTGACGTGTGCATCCACCGGGGAATGCCGCTGGATCGCCTGACAGAACCGGATCAGTTGGGCACTGTCCGGAAACCGGATGGCCTGAACGATGCCCGAACGGGATTCATCCCATGCCGGTGACACCGGATAGCCCAGCCGCTCCATCAGGGCCGCCGTAAAGACCGCCCCTTCCAGGGCCTGGGCTGTCATCAAAGGAGCCATATAAAGCCCCTGATAGAGAAGCCGCTGCACGGTACCGGAGCTGCTCCCCACTTCCCGGCCGATGCCGGGAGCGGTCAGCCGGTAGCTGATCTGCTCCACCAAGTCCCTGCGCCCTGCGATGTAGCCCCCGGTGGGCGCCAGTCCCCCACCGGGATTTTTGATCAGCGAGCCGGCAATCAGATCGGCCCCAGCTTCCAGGGGTTCTTTCGCCTCGGTGAATTCCCCGTAGCAGTTGTCCTCCAGAATCAGGGCGTCT
>SKMO01000152.1 GCA_007121025.1 Bacillota bacterium
GGTCTGGAGCAACTGGGAGGATCGGCAGATGCATATCTGGTAAATGGGGAAGGTCTTCTGCTGACGGAGACAAGAATCGGACCAACCGCCGATTCAGCCGCCCTGAATGTAACCTTTGACACTGACGGGGTGGGACTTCTGAACCGGGCCCTGGAAGCGGGAGACGGGGAGTTTCAGGAGACCGAAACTTACCGGGGCCCCCATGGGGAGGACGTACTTGGGAGCATGTCTGTCGTAAATATCGGGAACACCATGGCCGGATTTGTGATTGAGATTGAACAGGCTGAAGCATTCGCCGGCTTAGCGGCAATGCGGACCACCACACTGTTGATCCTGTTGGCGGTGGTTCTGGCGGGACTGGTGATCACCTGGCTGATGGCCGGATCGATCAGCCGTCCCATTGCCCGTGCCATTGGCTACACCGATGAGTTAGCAGCGTTTGATCTGACCAGGGATCTGAGTCTGAACGACCTCAACCGGCGCGATGAAATTGGGGATCTTGAGCGGGCTGTCGTCAAGATTCAGACCAACCTGAAGGAGCTCCTTCACCAGGTGGGAGAAGCAGCCCAGGCGGTGGCCGCGTCGTCTCAGGAACTGACGGCAACCTCCCAGGAGTCGGCATCGACTTCTGAAGAAGTGGCCAAGACCATTTCTGAAGTGGCCCAGGGGTCTTCCGAACAGGCCGAAAGCACGGCTGAAAGCTCACGGAATCTGCAGGAACTCAGTGCAATCATCGCGAAAGACCAGGAGCGACTGGCGCAGCTGAACAAAGGGACCGATGAGATCAGTGAACTGGTCCAGTCCGGACTTCAGGTGATTCGAGAACTGACTGAAAAAACCGTTGAAAGCAGTGACGCTGCCGGCGATGTTCACGACAGCATCAGCCGGACCAATCAGAGTTCAGAGAAGATCGGGGAAGCCAGTACGCTGATCAGCACCATTGCCGAACAGACCAATCTGTTGGCCCTGAATGCGGCCATTGAAGCAGCCCGGGCTGGAGAGCACGGGCGTGGTTTTGCGGTTGTGGCGGATGAGATCCGCAAACTGGCGGAACAGTCCCGCAATTCCACCAAAACCATTGACCAGATGGTTCTCAGCCTGCAAAAAGATGTGTCCGTTGCGGTGGCCACGATGGAACGGGTCAAAACGATCGTGGGCGAACAGGAGGAGCGGGTCGGACTGACCAGACAGCGCTACGATGACATTGCCGGGTCCATTGAGCGGGCCAAGGGTTTTTTGTCTGGTCTGAATGAATCCGGATCGGAAATGGAAGGCAAGAAAAACGAAGTGGAAGACCGCATTCACCGTTTGTCATCTGTTGCGGAGGAAAACGCAGCCAGCACAGAGGAAGTCTCGGCGTCCATGGAACAGCAGACCGCTTCCATGGGCGAGATCTCCCGTTCCAGTGAAGGCTTATCTGAACTGGCCCAGACCCTTCAGTCTCTGATCGGGCAATTCCGGATGTAGGATCCTCCGGGGGAACGAGGGTGAGCCCAATTGAAAGTCATAAGTTGGGGGCCTGCACACTGTGCAGGCCCCCAACTTTCTTTATGCGGTTGAGCCGGGATCGTTTCTACAGGGTGTAGGCGACGATCAGGGCCGGATCCAGCACCCGGAAGGTGAAGGATTCCGTCAGGAACAGCGTGATGTCTTTGTTGTCGTGGCTCTGGTATCCGATGGAGAAGTCCTGGCCGACAGTCAGCTCCAGGTCTTCATGGTCAAATGGAACCAGAATAGCGGTGTCCAGCGCGGTGCTGAAGATGATTGGACCACCCAGCAGCTCTTCAATTCGCTTGTGCAGCGGGTAACCCTGCACTTCCATTTGGATCCGATTCCAGGCTTCTTTGCCCACAACGAGGGCAAACGGGCCTTCTTGAAAATGTTCTTTCAGGGTCAGGACGCCTTCTGACACAGACGTCATGACTTCTGAACCGGTCTTGCCAAAGTCAAGGGCATCATGCTCAGAGGAAGGAATCAGGCCTTCAATGTTTCCTGCCGCATAGCCATTGAACACAGCGTTTTCTTCGAAAAGGGCCAGTTGACGGGCGGCTTCTTCCAACGCGTCAAAGGCAATGTCCCGGGCTCCCCGGGTAATGTTGTCCAGTTCCCAGCGGTTGAGTTTGAACTCAATTCGGCCTTCCACCAGGGGCTTGACCTTGTAGATTCCGGTGCTCACTTTGTCCTTTTCCGTTTCCAGAACATCCAGACGACCTTCGTTGACGGCGGTATAGTCCCAGCCCATCGGGCCGTTGAGCCGGACCGCTTTCCGGGCCGACAGATGGGTCCGCAGAACCGCAGCGGCCTGTTCGTCAATTTCCTCCCAAGCTTCTGCAGAAATGGGCGCCAGGTTACGTTTTAGCATATCCATAGGGTTCACCAGTCCTTTCGTATATGGTTTTCGGTTTTGTTCTCGGATGCTTATTTCAGGGTTCCGATGCCCAGGCTGGTTCCGCTGGGGCCGGATTCGCCGGCTTCTCCGCCTTCTTCAGCGTCCAAAACGGAGCCTTCCTGAAACAGATAAGTTCTCAGTTCCTGGTCCCAGCCACCCATGTTCCGGCGCAGCCACTCAAGGACCATGCAGGCGTGTTCAATTTCCTCATCCCGGTTGTGGGCCAAAATGCCCCGCAACTCTTCATCCTGACAGACGGCCACCCGCTGGTTGTACCAGTCGACAGCTTCCAATTCTTCTTTCATGCTGTTGATCGCTCTGGAGATGTTTCGCGTCTTTTCATCCAGCAGCTCTACAGGCTCGTGATATGCAGACATAATAAAATCTCCTCCTTTTGTCTATCGTTGTGGTTCAACAATCATTATAACGCAATCAGGGACACATTTCAAAACATGGGGTATATCTGAAAATGGCACTGCAAAAAAAGAGAAGAAAGCACCGGCCTTCTTCTCTGGGGGGAAAATGAATTTCTGGGAATCCGTGAAACGGATTGCTATAATGGGATGAAGGGATTTGTGGAAGATCGTCACCGCGAAGGGGTCCAAGCCATGCGGATGATTTTCTACAGATCCCTGACGTTCAAGCGGCCGGAAGCGATGTCTTCCCGGACCTCTTCAATGCGGGCAATTTGCTCGGCTGACAGCGCCTGGTGATACGGGGCCAGCCCGTTGACACCTTCAGCAACCCCCATGACCTGTCCGGAAGGGACCCAGGTCCCGTCGATGATGCTGCCAACCACCAGGGACATGGCCACGTTGTATCCGGCCAGGGAACTGGTAAGCATGTTGTCCGGAGCCAGTGAACTCTGGTCCGCATTGATGCCGATGCCCTTAATGTTTTGCTCGACAACGGCCTCAATGGTCCCGAGACTGGCGGAATCGGCCTGGGCCATTACCACATCTGCTCCACTGTCGATCATGGCCAGGGCCAGCTCTTTGGCTGCACCGGCGTCTTCAAAGTTTCCAATGAAGGTTGTCAGGACGTTGGTGTCCGGATTGACATATTTGGCGCCCGCCTCGAATCCATCCATTCCGGCACGAATGGGTGGTATTTCCATGCCTCCGATGAAGCCCACAGTGCCGGATTCACTCGCGACACCAGCGACTACGCCAGCCAGAAATCCTTTTTCAAACCCGTTGTCCGTGACAGAACCGAGGTTGGGATCCTGAAAATTGGTGTTGCTGGTCAGGATAAAAATGGTCTCATGGTATTCCTCGGCCACCCGGAAGGCGGCGTCCTGAAACTCAAAGCCGTGCCCAAAGACCACATCGAATCCGCTTTGTGCGTAGCCACGGAAAACCTCTTCCATGTCGGACTGAGAGACGCTTTCGGAAAATGCAATCTCCGCGCCATGGTCTTCCTGAACAGCCAGCAACCCTTGGTAGGCCATGGCGTTCCACCCCTGATCGCTGATCGGACCAGACATCAGCAGGGCCACCCGGATGGGTTCTGTGGCCGGTTCGGTGTCATCGGCATGATTATCCTCAACTGGCTCGGGAGTGGTGGCAGTGCTTTGGCAACCGGTGGCTGCCAGAATGCTGGTGGCCAAAAACACCAGCAGCAGTAAGAAGGTCAATGTTTTTTTCATTTTGTTCTCCTTTGTTTTGATGAATCCAGTCCCCCCCTGGGGTTGTCAAAATGTTTGTGTTACCAGTACTGAAGATGCAGTTCTTCTATTTCATCCTTCATGGCGTCCACCGGACCGACGATCACCATGTTCTTCTGACCGCTTCCGAAGACCTTGCGGCAGGGCAGATCCAAAGTGGGGTTTTGTTCGTCGTCCCCGGTGATTTGGAGGAGGCGCTCTTCTGATATCCCATAGACCAGCCGTCCGACCCCCCCCCAATAAATGGCCCCGGAACACATGGCACAGGGTTCAACAGATGAATACAGCGAGCAAGTGCTGAGAAATGCCTTGTCATACTGATGGGAGGCCCGGCGCATCAGGGATGTTTCCGCATGGCCGGTGCAGTCTTTCTGGGTGACTTCAATGTTTTCCTGCTCCAGCAGGATGTTGCCTTCCGGGTCCACCAGGATGGCTCCAAACGGTGTGTTGCCGTGTTCGACGGCCTGCTCGGCCAGACGAATGGTCCGGCGCAGGTACTCGTTGTCCCTTTCGGGTGTGAAATAGGAAAAGCGGTTTTCATTTGACATAAGTAAATGCTTCCTTTCTGAGAATTGAAAAATGAAACAGATCTGCTCTGTAGCATAACGTCGAAGTGATCACAATGTTCTGATCAAGATCGTAGCCGGTCTCTGTGACTTCCAGGTACGGTTGGTGCTCCCCGATGGCCAGCATCTCCATGACTTTTGGATCAGAGGAGCGGGGCATGATGTCCAGCATGACCACGGTGGGCTGGCGGCTGCACTGGTTGCGCAAAAAGGGGTAAATGGAGTCTTTCAGGGTGTTGACGTCCACCTGTTCCGGGAGAATGCTTCCGGGAATGCGGTCCAGGATGAAGATGGCCGGAGTTTCATCGGCCATCACCCGCTTTTCGACCAGCAGGTCGCCGCTCTGGTCTCCGGAACCCCGGGTGACCCTGATATGATCGGTCCGCGCTTTGTATCCTTCCGATTCAAGCATCAGAAGAAAATCATTTTCCAGGTCCAACCGTGGGGTTTTGCTGAGGACGTGCTCGTTGATGACGGTGCCGACTCCCCGTTTCCGGGTGATGAACCCTTCTGCTTCCAACAGACTCAGTGCGTCGCGGATGACGCTGCGGCTGACCCCCAGCTTTTCCACCAGCACGGCTTCCGGAGGCAGACGCTTTCGTCCGGCGAACTTTCCTTCTTTGAGCATCTTCAGAAGGATCCGGTGTACTTTCAGTGACAATTCCTCGTTATCGATAGACGGATACATAGATTCTCCAAAATGAGTATGACTTATGACTCTTAAATTCGCGGTTCGCATCAGGATTCCTGCCATAAGAGAAAAAATATTGTGGGCCAAGGTTATATTTTTTCCCACTGAGTGTCCTTCAACGAAAGAAACCTGCCATCGGCAGGTTTCTTTCGTGTGGAATGCAGCCTGTTTAAGGGATTTTTTTCAGAAGATGCAGCATCTTCAGTCCCAGTTCCAGCTCCAGCCGGTCTTTGCTGTCCTCCAGATCACTGTTGATCATTTTCTTGATTTTTTCAAGTCGGTAGAGAATCGTTTTGTAGTGGATAAACAGTTCTTTCGAGGCCCGGCTGGCATTTCCGTTGCAGTTGAGAAACGCATCCAGCGTGTTGATCAGTTCCGTCTGGTGTTCTCGGTCATACTCAAGAAGCTGGTTCAGGGATTCAGGGATAAACTCTTCCAGGTTCTCTCGTTCCCCGTATTTGCACAACAGGCGGTAAACGCCCAACTCATTGAATTCCAGTATGAACTGGTCCCCGTAGATAATTCGGCCAAACTCGATGGCATCCCGGGCCTCTTTATAGCTGCCCGCAATGTCGTCCAGCGTGACCGTGGGGCTTCCGATTCCGATGGCCACGTTCAGATCGGGAAATTGCCGGCTGATGGTCTTGTTCAGGCGGGTGGTGGCTTTTTTCAGGGTCATATTCGGATCGTTTTCACACAGGCCTTCCGGCCAGAGAATCACAATGGAATCCCGAAGCTGCCCCAAAATGGCCCCCCTGCAGATCCGGTTGGTTTCATCCTGGATCACATTGAACATTTCCCGCTTGACTTTTTGAAACAGCATGCCCCGGTGGTCAGCGGCATCCTGGACCAGGGCATCAATGTTGCCCAGATTGATGACCGTGACTGTATAGGGCTTTTCCAGATCCCAGCCGATCACTGCAGCCCGTTCGAAGGCGCTCTCCAGAGAGATGATGTGTTCCATGACGATGTCTTCGATCAGGTCGTTTTTGAACTTCTGTTCCACTTCCATCACAGCGAACTTTTTGAGCATTTCCAGCTTGAGAACCGTCACCGCATGTTCAAGCGGGATGTAGTCCAGTTCGCCAAGGCGTTTTTCTGTTTCGGAGACACAAAGGTAAATTTTTGTCTGGTTGAGGTTCCGGATCGGAACGATCACCTGGGTGCGTTCTGCAGGGTTGTCCGCGGTGGCAGGCAAAATCTGCCGATAGTAAGAAAAGGCTTCACTGAGGTACTCCCGTTCCAGATTGGCCCCCATTGGGTGCAGGGTGGTCAGTTCCGGGTCGGTGGATGCAATGCATTGATAGTTTTTATCGTGCAGACTGACGGGATTGCTGATGAGCTCTTTGAGTGTCTGAATGATGGTTCCGTAGCCTTCAGAAGCCAGGGAAAGGGACGTAAACCGGTCGTGAACCTGTTTGTAATAGTTCAACTTGGACAACTGCAGATTAAACAGTTCTGACATGATGGGATACATCACGTCGGTGAACTTCACGTCTCCGGGAAGCTCAATCACCGGAAGACCCAGCCGGTTGCTGCTGTCGATGATTTCATGAGAGATGTTCTCGATGAACCGTCTCGTTTTGATCACCAGCGCACTGACGTTTTTCTCGACAAGTCTGGTGACCAGTTCCCGCTGAGCATCGGCATCAGTGTAAACAGAATAAAGGCTGGTCAGAAGCATCTCGCCACCAGTCATCCAGTTGACAATGTCCGGTGCCTCCATGATGGTGACGCCGGTCACCATGGCGTCCAGGTGATCTTTGCCAGCCACAACCTTCGCGTCGTGAAATGCGGGCATGTCCAGTATTTCATGCAATGAAAGTGCCAAGCCAGATCCGTCCTTTCCGGTTTCGGAGTCCCGTGCAGGGCTTCCGTAGTCTTTATCCAACACTGCTAAGCATTTAGCTTCAGTATACCACAGCTGAGCATTATGTCAGCGGATTTCATCCGGTCGATGCAGATTTCAAGCCGATTTATGCCGAAAAAAAGCTGGCGCACGTGTGGCCGGAACCCATGTGTTTACTGGCTTCTTAGCAATATGAGCAAAAAGCTTTCCGAAATAATTAGCACCTTTTACTAAAGGCTGAACGGCCATTTTAGAGAACAATAGTACATGAAAGCAGAAACATTTTTTGCTGTATTGAGAAGAAACAAACAGAAGGAGAGGAGATTAACAAATGGCTTATCCAAAAGATTTTCTAGAGACCAGAGCGATCATTAAGCACGGGGTGTATGCGGTGATTCCACCGGAAGGCCGCGTGATCAATGTGGTTCCGGGATTTGAGGGCTTTAGCATGACGATTTTGGCATCCCCGAAGCTGGGCGCCAGCTTTGTCCAGTACGTAGCGACCGTGGCCCCGGGAGCAAAGACGACGCAGACGTTCGGTGGCAACGGGATTGAAACCTTTGTGTACGTTCTGGACGGAGACGGAACAATCACGGTGACCGTGGGAGACGAATCCTTTGATTTGACCCAGGGAGGCTATGTGTACGCACCGGCCGACCAGGGCATGGACATCCGCAACGAATCCGGGGAGGACTGCAGAATCTTCCTGTACAAGCAGAAATACCAGCCACTGGCGGGGTATGAGGCAAGAACTGTCTCCGGAAATGTCAATGATATTGAAGAGAGAATCTACGAAGACATGGAGAACGTCTTTATCAAAGATCTCCTGCCCACAGATCTGGGCTTTGATGTCAACATGCACATTTTAAGCTTTGAGCCATCCGGATGCCATCCTTTTGTGGAAACGCACGTGCAGGAACACGGGGCATACATTTACGAAGGCCAGGGGATGTACCTTCTGGGCGAAGACTGGGTGCAGGTCAAGAAAGAAGACTACCTGTTCTTTGGTCCGTACACCCAGCAGGGAGTTTACGCCACCGGACGGGGCAGACTGACGTACATCTATTCTAAAGACTTCAACCGGGATGTAGAACTCTAGGTTAATTGAGTACTACAGACGGCCAGCCGGCAAGGGATTTGCTTGACAGCGTTGTGCCGGGAGACAAGGTCAGTGCAGTCGGATTGCAATGGATCGGACTGGAAAACACGATACGATTTCAATTAAAAAAAATAAATGTTTGAAAGGTGGAATTTTTATGGCATTAGAAAAAGATTTCAAGCCCCAAATGCTGAAGGACCATGCGGACGCGACCGGACTCAGAGGCAACAATCTGACGTTCCTGACCGACTTGACCCGGGAGCAGCTCTACAGCCTGTTTACAGTGGCTGAAATGCTGGAGCCCTACTGGAAAAGCGGCATCAGCCTGTTGCCAGGCAAAGTACTCTGCACCATGTTCTTCCAGCCCAGCACCAGAACCCGTTTCAGCACGGAGACAGCAATGCTTAGACTGGGTGGCTCAGTAATCAGTGAGTCCGATCCCTTGCACAACTCTTCTGCCGCCAAGGACGAGTCTTTGTGGGACACCCTGAAGGTGGTTTCCCAGTATTCCAATATTCTGGCGATCAGACACACCGATGATGAAAGAGTTCTGGCTGATCTTCCGGCTGCTGAAGTGCCTGTGATCAGCTGCGGTTACGGAAACATCACGCACCCGACTCAGGGACTGCTCGATATGTACACGACCTACAGAGCCCTTGGCAAACTGGAAGGTGTGAAAGTTCTGATTACGTCTCCTGACCTGTCCAGAGCCAGAAGCGGACATTCCTTTGCCCTTGGTTTGGCCAGAATGGGCGCGGAGATCATTTATTCCGGACCAAAAGAACTGCCGACACCAGACCTGATCATGGAAAAAATCAAGAGCACCGGCGCCAAGTGTACCGTGCACAATGACCCGACATCACAGGAACAGCACGATCTGATCGCAGAAAGTGATCTCGTGTACCTGCCAGGCTGCAGTGTGCCCAAAGGCCTGGGAGAAAGAGATGTATTCATGGAGCGTACGGCCAACTATTACATCTCTCTGGAACAGCTGGAACAAATCCGCGAAAAAACCGGCAAAATTGTGGGGATCATGCACTCTCTGCCGCGTTTTGAAGGGGAATTTGACAAAAAAATTGATGACACCGCTCACGAGCTTTACTTCAAGCAGGTTGCGTTCAGTGTTCCATTGAGAATGGCATTGATCGCATCCATGGTGGGTGTCGACTAATCAGCCTGGTTTATTGTCTGCGCGACAACCCCTCGTCGCACAGGAGATATCTCAGAGGACAGCTAAGCAGAACAGCTTGCTAGACAGAAGGCAAAGAGCATACATGAACACATTGTGTTTTCAGCAAATTGGGATAGGATCACCCAGTTGCTTACGGACGGTCGCATGGATCAGCGGCCGTCTGTTTTTTTTGATCGCGGATGAAGGTTTTCTGAAAGGGTTAGAGAAAATCTTTCAGGAGTGGTCTGGGGGTAGATCCAAGGAAATCCGGGAATGGGTGTTCTATTGAAGGAAACTTATTAAAGGGCGGGGAGGGGGTGCCAAATGACACCCATACCTGCCCTGGGGATAATAAGATAAATCCTTAAGGTTTATTCTAGCCATTTCTGCTAAAGGGCAGAAACCGTTCAGGAAGAATAGTACCCTATAAGAACACTGTGGCAAAAGCGATGCTACGAGACGGGACGCAGAGGAGGCGATGACAACACAAGACCGGGAGACGCCAAGGAGCAAAACGGAATGGATGCACGCTTAGCTGGAAAAGGATGAAAAGAGTTGGATGTGCCAATTGTGGGCACAGATCCATGGCCCAGAGCATGGATGACAAGCAGCAAATGACTCTCTGGAAAAAGCGACGAAACAAACTGAAAATGACGAAAAACATCGAGGGAAAGCAATTATTTATTCCAAATGACAGCGCACGAATCGACACAACGGAACACGCGAAGCAACAATCGTGAAGTGCGTGTCCCAGATTGAATGAGGCTACAATGCAGGAAAAATAGAATATCTAGGAGGATGTTGTATGTTTCACAAACGTTCAAGATTTACTGTAGTACTGGCGGTTCTGCTTGTATTGTTCATGCTGGCTGGCTGCGCGGGTAATGGGGCTTCCAATGGTGAAGACCCGAACGGCGCACCAGATCCCACACCGGTTGAAGGCGACAATGTGATCAAGATCGGTGTGCTTCTTCCGCTGACCGGCGGGGACGCACTGGACGGACAGAACCAGAGATTTGCCCACGACCTGGCTGTTGATCAAATCAACGAAGCTGGCGGAATCGCATCGCTGGACGGAGCCAAAATCCAGCTCATCTATGCGGACAGCCAGGGACAGCCGGAAATTGGCAATGCTGAGGTTGAACGACTGATCACCGGCGAAGGGGTTGTGGCCATCATGGGCGCATTCCACAGTGGTGTGACCGTATCCGCCCAGCGGATTGCTGAGCGTTACCAGGTGCCGATACTGGTGCCCAACGCTCTGTCCAATGAGATTACCGAGCTCGGCTTTGAGTATACCTTCAAGACGGTTCCCCGTTCTTCCGACTATGCCCGGGATGCCGGAGAATTGTTGTTGGCCATGAACGAGGAGTTTGGGA
>SKMO01000135.1 GCA_007121025.1 Bacillota bacterium
ATCTCACCGGCACTGATCTGGACCACCAGATCAGTGCCCGCCTCAATGCGCACCGAGCCGTTGGCCTGCATCCGTTCTCCCGGTTCCAATACGACCGGTTCATCAAAGCCAGAGCGCACCGATACAGGACCGACGGAGCGTTCGAGAAAAGCGTTCAAAGTGGCCGCGTCCATGGCCGCCTGAACCCGGCTGAGCGTTCCTTCCCAGTCTGTCAGTTCGCGCACATCGTCTTCAGTGACATGGTCATACCGGGTCACCTCTGACTGCAGTGTGTCAATCCGCGTCTCTAAGGACTCAGCCCGGGCCAGAAGCGTCCGGTCCCCTTCCAGAAGCTGGGCCTGCCGGGCCCGGCCTTCTTCCTTTTCGAACTCCTCCTGCCGGGTTTCCAAGCGGGTCAGATCCGCGCCCAAGTTGTTGGCCCGCTCCTGCAGTGCCGGCCACTGACTGTTCACCTCTGAGAGCCCGTTCATTTCCTGCCTGGCGGCGCGGAGTTTTCCTTCCAGTGACTCCCGCTTGAGAACATCCTGCCGGATCATCCGGTGGGGTTCAATGCTGTCTTCCAGTGCCCGGACCTGGCGGACCAGTTCCTGCAGCTCTTCTTCCAGCTCTTCAATCCGCCGTTCCCCGACTTGCGCCGCTTCGGCGTTCAGCCGCAGCGTCTCCATCTCGTAGTACGCTTTGAGCACGTCTCCCAGGCCGGTCTTGTAAGGGTTTCGAATGGTCCGGTTGTTCTCCGGACCCCGTCCGGCAAGATCCCATCGTTTCCCCAGCCGGTCGATCTGTTCGTCCAGCCGGGTCCGCAGGGCTTCCACAGAAACTCCGTCCAGGTCCATGACGGCCCGGCGGAGGATCTGGTCCACAGCGGCCGAGGTCCCCGCGTCCTCGCGGAGTCGCTCCAGGGTTTGTCTGAACTGGTGCTGTCTGGAGAAGACCACATTGCTGTACGTGGCCGCCCCGTACCGGAGCATCGCCCCGAGAAGTCCGTGTATGGTGTCTTCTTCACGGTAGACCTGCCCGGAAACACGCAATTCCGCGTAGGCGCCCTTCTCCTGCCAGTGTTTGACCAGACGACCCTCCTGTTTCTCCTCGGTGAAGCCAATCTCCACGTGGGCATGGTCGCCCTCCGGGTAGGGAAACGCCCGACGAAGAAACGTCAGATCATCGCGGACACTTTTTCGCAGCCGGATGTCCTGAAACAGGCCGTGGTAAAGTGCTTCCACCAGTGTGCTCTTCCCGGCTTCATTGGGGCCCAGAATCACGTTGAGCCCGGGCTGCAAGGTTGTCTCCAACTGGTGGATTCCCCCAAACGGGTTCACGGCAATCGAATCAATTCGCATCATGCTTGACCTCCCGGATGATCTCGTACGCCAGATGGGCTGTGTCTTCCCCGTGGGTGTCCATCAGCTCGGCCAGCAATATGGCTGGCAGGGAGCCTTCCGAAAATTCCTGGCGGATCCGCTCCGGAGTGAACCGGACCCGCAGGTCCTCATCCCGGACATCAAGGTACACTGTGGCCTCTGCCAGTTCCCGGATAAACGCCTGTCGCTGGCCGTACAACTCTTCGTCCACGTATCCGGACAGGGACAGGCGGGTCAGGGTTTTTTCCGGGTTCTGACCGAGCACATTCTCCCGGATCCGGTCCAGGTCTTCCTGGGAACGGACCGTTTCCTCACGGTCTGCAAACCGGTACTGGCCGGTGCTCACCCGCTTTGCCTGGACCCGCCTGTTGTCATCGATGTCGATCACCCAGGCGCCTCCCTCGTGCCGGCAGTCCATGCCGTCGGGTTCCGGCGTGCCGGCGTTAAAGATCCGGTGGTCCCGGACCGATGATTCGGCCGGCCAGGGCAGGTGGGTGTGTCCCAGCAGCCACAGGTCGGCGGGAATTCCGCTCAGTTCGCCCACCGACATGGAAAAATACCGTCCGTCCCCGTCCGGCGAAAGGCCTTCCAGAGCCCCGTGGGCCACTCCGATGGTGAAGGTCCCTTGATCCGGGGTCCGGCCGGCCAGCCAGCCAAGATTGTTCTCCTGACTGTGCTTGGTGTGGCAGGGGGCCGGCCAAAAGATGATCCTGGCGTCCCCTTCCTCCAGTTCCACGGGCCCTTCTTCTCCCAGAATGATCATGTTGTCGGGCATTCCCTCAGCAAACACCTTCCAGAGTTCCGAGGATTCACTGATGTAATCGTGATTGCCGGGCAGCAGGCAGACGGTCCCCCCAAACCCGGAAAGAATCTGCCTTGTCCGCAGGACGTCCCGGCGGGAGACGTTTTGTTTTTCGAACAGATCTCCGGCCACCACAAACAGCTGGCAGCCCGCCTGGTCTGCCTGTGAGACCATGGTTTCCAGCACGGTAAACCGCGCTTCAATCAGTGCTTCCTGTACGTCCTGCGGATAGTGCATGAACCGCATGCCAATATGCACGTCTGATGTGTGATACAGTTTAAGACTCATCTGTGTCCTCCTGAACTCATCGAATTGCTCTGAATGACTTGTGCTGAATACACCAT
This sequence comes from Bacillota bacterium, assembly GCA_007121025.1. Classification (GTDB taxonomy): domain Bacteria; phylum Bacillota; class TC1; order TC1; family UBA5767; genus SKMO01. The sequence continues at coordinate 2,505 of SKMO01000135.1, forward strand.
AGAAAGCAACCTGCCGGTCAATTCGGGTCGTGTTGCTTCCATTATAGCGCATCGGATTCGCCCGAAACACCAAAACGTCGCTGAACACCTGCTACATGATTCGGCAACCAGTTCCCGGGTCCGAAACAGAAAGACTGCTGAAAAAATCAGCTGAACGGGCGGAGCCCAGAGAGACATCCCACGCATCAGGACGAAAGGCGTTTCAAATCAGTATGCCCGCAAAATGCGCTCTTGCCGCTCCTCCAGTCCAGTAAGAATCCCTCCTCTGAGTTTCTCGATATTCCCCCAGAGCCAACGATGGTCTCTGCCGGCCCGCGAATCGGCGTTGGGAAA
>SKMO01000055.1 GCA_007121025.1 Bacillota bacterium
AAACTGGTGGGGATTCTGACCAACCGGGACATGCGGTTTGTCAAAGACATGACCACCAAAGTCCGGGACGTGATGACCTCTGAAAACCTGATCACCGCTCCGGAAGGAACGGACATCATCCAGGCGGAGGCCATCTTGCAGAAGCATAAAATTGAAAAGCTGCCACTGGTGGATAAAGACGGGTTTCTCAAGGGCCTCATCACCACCAAGGACATTGAAAAAGCCATCAAGTATCCGGACGCGGCCAAGGACGAGCGGGGCCGGCTGCGGGTTGGTGCCGCTGTGGGCATCTCTGCGGACCTGATGGAGAGGGTGGAAGCCCTGGTCCGGGAAGACACGGATGTGATCATCCTGGATTCTGCCCATGGCCATTCCCAGGGCGTGGTGGAAAATGTGCGGAAAATCAAAGCCCGCTGGCCCCGGCTGCAGCTCATTGCCGGAAACGTGGCAACGGCCGAGGGGACCCGGACCCTGATTGAAGCGGGGGCCGATGCGGTGAAAGTGGGCATCGGGCCCGGATCCATCTGCACAACCCGGGTGGTCTGCGGGATCGGGGTTCCCCAAGTCACCGCGGTATACGAGTGCGCGCGGGAAGCGGCCAAATCCGGGATCCCGGTGATTGCCGATGGCGGCATCAAGTATTCAGGTGACGTCGTGAAAGCCCTGGCCGCCGGCGCATCCACCGTGATGCTGGGAAGCCTGCTGGCCGGAACGGAGGAAAGCCCCGGGGAGATTGAGATCTATCAGGGACGGTCCTTCAAGGCGTACCGGGGAATGGGCTCCATTGCAGCCATGAAACAGGGCAGCGGGGACCGGTATTTCCAGGAGGACACCAAGAAACTGGTTCCCGAGGGGATTGAGGGCCGGGTGGCGTACAAAGGACCGGTCTCCGAAACGGTCTACCAGATGGTCGGCGGGTTGCGGGCTGGAATGGGCTACTGTGGGGCGCCGGACATCCGGAGCCTGCAGATGAACAGCCAGTTTATGAAGATTACCGGGGCCAGCCTGATCGAAAGCCATCCCCACGACGTGGACATCACAAAGGAATCCCCCAACTACCGCAAGTAAATCGGGAAAGGCTGAACACGTTTCAGCCTTTCTTCTTTTTTCCCGCCGGCCGCTGGGGTATAATTTGAGAAGCGGGGCCGGCCTCTTTCCAGTGACAGGAAAAGGTGACACCCGGGGAAGGACGTGACCAACATGCTCTACAACATTGAAATATGGGGCTGCCAGATGAACGAACACGACGCGGAAATCCTGGCCGGCCTGATTGAAAGCGAAGGATACCAGCGGACCGATGACTCCGACGAAGCGGATCTGGTGGTTCTCTATACCTGTTGTGTGCGGGAAAAGGCCGAGGCCAAAGTGCTGACCCGGATTGGGTCTCTGAAAAAGCGCAAGGAGACACAACCGGGTTTTCTGCTGGCGGTCGGTGGCTGCATGACCCAGCAGGAACAGGTGGCCCGCTACATCTCCCGGCAGTTCAAGGGAGTCGACCTGATTTTTGGCACCCACAACCTGCACCGGTTTCCAGAGCTTCTCAGGGAAGCCAAAAGTGTCGGCCAGGGGATCCTGGAGGTCTGGGACCGGGAAGCCGACCAGATCGCCGAACAGTTGCCCACGGCCCGGGCGGATAAAACCAAAGCCTATGTCAACATCATCTACGGCTGCAACAATTTCTGTTCATACTGCATTGTCCCCCACGTGCGGGGTCGTGAACGCAGCCGTTCGATGGACAGCATCGCCACTGAAGTGCAGGGACTTCTGGATAAGGGCTACCGGGAAATCATGCTTCTGGGCCAGAATGTGAACTCCTATGGAAAAGATTTGGAGGGGCCGGTTGATTTCGCCGGGCTGCTGGAGGTTCTTGACGCTCTGGGGGACTACCGGATCCGTTACATGACCTCTCATCCCCGGGACTTCTCAGACCGGCTGATCGACACGATCGCCCGGTCCCAAAACGTCTGCCGGCAGTTTCATCTTCCTCTGCAGGCGGGCAGCGACGGGGTGCTCAGGGCCATGCGCAGAGGATACACCAAAGAGGGTTATCTTGACCTGATTGCCCGGATTGACCGGCGGTTTGAGGAACCGGGCCTCACCACGGACATCATTGTGGGTTTCCCCGGTGAGACGGAAGAAGATTTTGAGCACACCCTCGATGTGGTCCGCCAGGCCCGTTTTGACCAGGCCTATACGTTTCTTTATTCGCCAAGAGAAGGAACGCCTGCGGCGACCATGGCCGGGCAGGTTTCCGATGAGGTGAAAGGAGACCGGTTCAACCGGCTGCTGGAACTCCAGAATGGGATCTCCCTGGAAAAAAACCGGACACTGCAGGACCGGGTGGTCCGGGTGCTGGTGGAGGGCCCCAGCCGGAACAATGAAGCTGTCTTGAGCGGCCGGACCGAGAGCAACAAGGTGGTCAACTTTCCAGGGCCCATTCGGGCGGTGGGAACCCTGGTGGATGTGCGGATCACTGAGGTCAGGACCTGGAGTCTTTTCGGGGAAATGGCCGGGGAGGAATCGAAGTGAGCAAACTCACCCCCATGATGCAGCAATACAGACAGATCAAAGAGCGGTTTCCCGAGGAATTTTTGTTTTTCCGGATGGGAGACTTCTATGAGATGTTCTTTGATGACGCGCTGAAGGCCTCAGAGATCCTGGAAATCACCCTGACGGCCCGGGACGGCGGGGGCGGCAGCAAAGTGCCCATGTGCGGGGTGCCGTACCACGCGGCAGAGGGCTACATCAACCGGCTGGTCAGCAGGGGACACAAGGTGGCCATCTGCGAGCAGCTGGAAGACCCTGCCCAGGCCAAAGGAGTGGTCCGGCGGGACGTGGTCCGGGTGATCACTCCGGGGACCCTTCTGGAGGAGGGATTCCTGCGGGAAAAGGACAACAATTATATCGTTGCACTGGCGGCAGATGGAAACCATCTGGGGCTTTCCTGTGCGGACATTTCCACCGGGTACTTTGGGGCCACGGCGCTCAACACCCTGATGGGGTTGTCCAATCTCAGCGATGAGCTCAGCCGGTTGTCCCCTGCGGAAATCGTCGTGGATCTGGCGTTGGAGGACCGGGAGGTGCTGGACGTCATCCGGCAGAACACCACAGTGATCACCCGCCGGGCCCTGGAGCAGCGGGCCCGTCATGAGGCACGGTTTGAAGACCTGGCCGGTCCTCAGGCCGATTTGTTCAGTCCGGCCGGCCGTGCGGCCAAAAAAGCGGGGGCAACCCTCCTGGATTATCTGGAAGACACCCAGAAACAGGGATTGGAGAACATCCAGTCGATGGACCTCTACCGGCTGGAACACTACATGTACATCGACCGGCAGACCCGGCGGAACCTGGAGTTGACCCGCTCGCTTCGCAGTGAGGACCAGAAGGTGTCTCTGGTGGCCACCCTGGACTACACGGCCACAGCCATGGGGGGGCGCAGACTCAAACGCTGGCTGGAACAGCCGCTGATCGACCGGGAGGTCATCCGGGACCGCCAGGACGCCGTGGAGGAACTGGTGGACAACATCTTTCTGCGGGAAGATCTGCGCCGTCAGCTGCGGGAGGTCTACGATCTTGAACGTATTCTCACCCGGGTGGCCCTGAACCGGGCCAATGCCCGGGATCTGCTGGCCCTTGGACGGTCTCTGCGGGCGGCAGACGGGGTGCGGCAGACACTGTTGGACACCGGGGCCTACCTGCAGTCCCGGGGCGCGCAGATGACGATTCCACCGGAGCTTCTGGTGCTTCTGGAGTCAGCCATTCACCACGAACCCCCCTTATCGCTGAAGGACGGGGGACTGATCCGCGACGGTTATCATGAGGAGATCGACCGGCTGCGGGCCATTTCAACACAGGGGCGCGGCTGGATTGGAGACATGGAGGAGACCGAACGGGAACGGACGGGGATCCGGAATCTGAAAGTGGGCTACAACCGGGTCTTTGGATACTATCTGGAAGTGACCCGCTCACATGCAGAAAAAGTGCCGGAACACTTCATCCGCAAACAGACTCTGGCCAACGCGGAACGCTACATTACGCCGGAACTCAAGGAGTTGGAGGAACAGGTGCTGGGAGCATCTGACCGGCTGGTTCGCCGGGAGTATGAGGTGTTTTCCGGGGTTCGGGAGGAAGCAGCGGCTTACACCAAGCCGGTCCAGACACTGGCCCGTCAGTTGTCCGAACTGGACGCCCTGCTGTCGTTTTCGGAAGCAGCGGTCCGCAACGGTTATGTGCGGCCGGAAATCGACGATTCTGCGGATCTGGCTCTTGAACAGGGCCGTCATCCGGTGGTGGAATGCCTGCTGACCGAGGAGCCGTTTGTCCCCAATGACTGTCAGCTGTCCGGGGACGGCCGGTCACTGGCCGTGATCACCGGTCCAAACATGGCGGGCAAGTCCACGTACATCCGGATGGTGGCGGTGCTCACCGTGATGGCCCAGGCGGGTTCATTCGTGCCGGCCGCTCAAATGCGGCTTGGACTGGTGGACCGGATCTTTGCCCGGGTGGGGGCCAGTGACGATTTGGCCACCGGGCAGTCGACCTTCATGGTGGAAATGAACGAAGTGTCAAACATCATGCGAAACGCCACGGGAAAAAGTCTGATTATCCTGGACGAGGTGGGCCGGGGGACGTCTACTCTGGACGGACTGGCAATCGCCTGGTCGATCAGCGAATACATCCATTCGGTGATTGGGGCGCGAACCCTCTTTGCCACCCATTACCATGAGCTGGTGGCTCTTGAGGAAATCTATGAGGGCATATTCAACCTGTCCATGGCCGTGCGGGAGCGGGAAGAGGATGTGGTGTTCCTCCGACAGGTGGTTGCCGGAGGGGCAGACCGTTCCTATGGCATCCACGTGGCCCAGATGGCCGGTTTGCCCAAGCCGGTTCTGAAGCGGGCCCGGGAAAAAATGAGCGAACTGGAACAGGGAGAACAGATCCGGACCGTCCGGGAAAAAGGGCAGCAGATGAGTCTTGTCCGGGAGAGTCCGGTCGAGGATCTGCTCCGGCAGGCCAGTTTGGATGATTTCACACCCCGGCAGGCCCTGGATTTTCTTTATGAGATGAAGCGGCTTTCCGGTGACGGGGAGGAGACGGACGCATGAACCGGATCAGGGTACTCGACGAAGCGACCGCCAACAAGATTGCTGCCGGTGAAGTGGTGGAGAGACCGGCGTCAATCGTCAAAGAACTGATGGAAAACGCCCTGGACGCCGGGGCGGACACCATCAGCGTGGAGACGCAGGATGGGGGCATCCGGACCATCCGGGTGTCGGACAACGGCTCGGGGATCGAGCCGGACCAGATGCCCCTGGCCTTTCTTCGTCATGCCACCAGCAAAATCACAACGGCCGAAGACCTGTTTGCCATTGAGACCATGGGCTTTCGGGGAGAAGCACTGGCGAGCATTGCAGCTGTGTCCAAAGTCACCATGGAAAGTGCGGTGGCCGATGCCCCGGGGGTGCGTATGGTGGTTCACGGGGGCGTACAGGTGGAACGGACTGAGGCAGCCGCTTCCCGGGGAACCCGGATCATTGTCGAGGATGTGTTTTACAATACCCCGGCCCGGCGGAAGTTTCTCAAATCCAGACAGGCGGAGACCCGGGCGATTGTGGACGTGGTGTCCAAACTGGCAGTGGGAAGACCGGATCTGTCCATCAGTTTGAAAACGGATGGGAAGGTGCTGTTCAAAACCCGGGGGACCGGTGACCTGAAGGATACGCTTGCCTACGTGTTTCCTCCGGAGATCAGCCGGCGGCTGTTGCCGGTGGAGTCCAGGAGCGACTTTTTCCAGATCAGCGGTCTGGTGGGTCCGGCGTTTACCTACCGGGCAGCCCGAGATATGCAGCTGTTTTACATCAACGGCCGGATTGTTCGGTCACAGGCCCTCACAAAGGCTCTGGAAGAAGCCTACCGGCAGCGGATTCCCCTGCGTAAATTTCCGGTGGGAATCCTGAAGCTGACCCTGCACGCTGCGTCGGTTGACGTGAACATTCATCCGTCCAAACTCGAAGTGAAATTTTCCATGGAGGACCTGATCTGCCGGGAACTGACCGCCGCGGTCCGCCGGGTGCTCGACGATCAGGGCCGGACCGGGGGGGTGCCCTCCGAACAACCGGCATCATCTTTGGGGGTCCGGGAGGAAACGACCGGTTTCCGGCACCGCTCGGAACCCCCGAAGACCTGGGAGCGGATCATCCCGCCGGCCGGAAACCAGAAACAACAGTGCCGTGATTCACAAAACCGGACCACCCCGTCGGAGCCGGTGCAGGAAACACTGCCCTTTGAGTCCGGTGTTCAGCAAAACAGCACAACGTCCGGCAAACCTGAACCAAGCCATACAGCGGAAGAATGCAGAACCGAAAGCCCGGGGACCGGACCGGTAGTGGTGGCCGGTGGACAGAAAGAGCCAGAACAGGAGCCGGAACACCGGAGAACCCTTCACCCACTGTTTGTTCAGATGGAGCCGGTGGACATGGTTGGCTCGGCCTATCTGCTGACCCGCCGGGAAGACAGGCTGTTTCTGATTGACCAGCACGCCGCCCACGAGCGGGTTCGCTATGAACGGTTGAAAGCCCGGTACGGGAACCAAAAACTGACCACCCAGCTGCTGATGGAGCCTGTTGTGTTGGACCTGGGGTTGGTGGACGAACAGCGGATAGTCGACCAGATTCTGTCCTTTGAAACCTATGGATTTCTTCTGGAAATGAACGCGGACCACACCGTCCTGCTTCGGGGAGTGCCGCTGGGTGTGTCTGGGACTGATGCTCAGGGCCTGTTTCAGGAGGTGCTCGAAATGCTGGAAGGAAACGCAGAGGACATCCGGGAGCGGATTCTTCAGCGGGCGTCCTGCCGGGGAGCGGTGAAAGCCGGACAGAGGCTGTCCCGGGAGGAAGTCAGGCAGCTGTTGCTGGATCTGTCCCGGTTGGAGTACCCTTATACCTGTCCCCATGGTCGGCCGGTGTTGGTGGAATTAACAGAAAAGCAGCTGGAAAAGCTGTTTCTGCGGACGTAATTTTGTGCGGAAAGGAGGCCCTCGATGAACAGAGTGGCTGCCCTTGTGGGGCCAACGGCATCGGGAAAATCACAGGTGGCTGTGCAGGCGGCCCTTGTTTGTGGCGGGGAAGTTCTGTCCTGTGATTCGGTGCAGGTCTACCGGGGGATGGACATCGGCTCCGGGAAAATTCGCCCGGAGGAGCGCCGGGGGGTGGTGCACCATCTGCTGGACATTGCTTCGCCACTGGAGGAATACACGGTGGCCCGGTACCAGCAGGATGCCCGGAGGCTGATCCGTGAAGTGAACGACCGGGGGCGGCTGCCGCTTCTTTGCGGGGGAACAGGCCTTTATCTGCGGGCTGCTCTGGATGATTACACGTTTACGGAAGAAGAGGGAAGTGAACCGCTCCGGGAGGCACTGCGGGAGAGACTGGTCAGGGAAGGATCTGAGGCGCTGCACAGGGAACTGGCCACCGTGGATCCCGAATCGGCCGGCAGGCTGCACCCAAAGGACGGGGTGCGGGTCCTGCGGGCTCTGGAAGTCTACCGACTGACGGGAATGCCCATAGGGGAGCGCCACAGGGCCCGCCGGGAGAGCCTCTTTGAAACCATGATCTTTGGTCTGGAAGTGGACAGAGGGCTTCTCTACGAACGGATTGAACAACGGGTGGACGCCATGATCGTCGGGGGACTTGAAAACGAAACCAGAGCCCTTTTGGCGGCTGGAGTGTCACCGAACGCCAAAGCTATGCAGACGCTGGGTTACAGACACATGGTTCAGGTGATCCGGGGGGAGCTGGACCTTGAACGGGCCGTGAGTCTGATGAAACGCGATACCAGACGTTACGCCAAGCGGCAGTTGACCTGGTTCAGGCGGGATCCGCGGATTCACTGGCTTACAGCCAACACTGACGAAGAGCTGCAAAAGGCCGCCTGGACAATTGGTGAGGCATTGAGCAAGTTTAAGTCAGCTGTTCGATAACCATGCAGTCTGGAGGGTGACTTGCGTTTTATGGCAGGCGTTGAGGAGGATGCACTGAGGGAGAGCTGGAGAGAATTTGATAATTTCATGATTTCTTGTTGACATCCGTCTGCCGGCGTCCTATAATAATTCTTGTCGCCGGGGCATAGCGCAGCTTGGTAGCGCATCTGGTTTGGGACCAGAGGGTCGGGGGTTCAAATCCCTCTGCCCCGACCAAAAAATACGTGGCCCGTTGGTCAAGCGGTTAAGACACCGCCCTTTCACGGCGGTAACGGGGGTTCGATTCCCCCACGGGTCACCACAAATTTGGCCCCGTGGTGTAGTGGTTAACACGTCGGCCTGTCACGCCGAAGATCGTCGGTTCAAATCCGATCGGGGTCGCCAAATTTAACTTCAAATTGCCGACGTAGCTCAATTGGCAGAGCAGCTGATTTGTAATCAGCAGGTTGCGGGTTCAAATCCCATCGTCGGCTCCAAGACGTGGAGGAATTCCCGAGTTGGCCAAAGGGGGCAGACTGTAAATCTGCTGGCTACGCCTTCGCAGGTTCGAATCCTGCTTCCTCCACCATCTATTGGGCTGTCGCCAAGCGGTAAGGCACCGGGTTTTGGTCCCGGCATGCGTTGGTTCGAATCCAGCCAGCCCAGCCAGAAAAGCCGTCTCTTGGGGGCGGTTTTTTTGTTGCCGCTTTTCTGTGTCCGCCTTGAACGGGGCAGGTGAATCAGGTATCATGAAAACAAGCCTCCACGAGAAGGACCGATCGGGAGGACGGCCAAAAAATCCAGATGGTTGCCGCCAACGGCGGCGCCATTTTTTTGCAGGGATGGTATAATGCTAGTTAAGAGCTACAGCGTGTTTCGGGAAAGCAGAGGGTGTCTGATGAAAGATAAAGTGGTTCAGTCGATGTTGAGCAGGGGTGCGGTCAGCCTGCCTCCTGATCTTTTATGGGGATACCGAAGCCTTGGCCTGTCGGAAGGGGAACTGGTTCTGGTGCTTCTGCTGCTGGGATTCTCGCAGCAGTCCGGAGAGTCCTACCCGGATCTTGATGAGCTGGCCCGGGTCATGGACACCCCGGTGGTGGAGGTTCAGGAGAAAGTTGCATCCCTGATGGAAAAAGGGTTGCTGGCCATTACGAGCGAAATGTGTTTTGTTTCCGGTGAAAAACAGCAGATCTTCTGTCTGGACCCCCTGTTTGACCGTCTTGGTGAATTCATGGCCGAACAGGAAAGCCGGCAGCGCGAACGTTACCAGAAGAAGAAGAAAGAAGCACTGGTCATCAAGGATGAGGCTGAGGAGCGTGACTCCATCTACACGGTCTTTGAAAAAGAGTTCGGCCGGATGCTCTCGCCCATGGAACAGGGGTATCTGCAGGAATGGCTCAACGGAGACCAGTTTTCCAGAGGGTTGGTGTACGAGGCACTCCGAAGTGCCGTTTCCCGTGAAAAGCGGTCGTTCAAATACATCGATACCATCTTGCGCAATTGGACGCTCAAAGAGATTAAAACGGCCAGGGAAGCCCGGCTGGAAGACCAGAACTTTTCGGCCCGCCGGAAAAACCCCGGCCGGGATGTGCGGGAAAAGCCACAGGAAAAGGACAAAGAAGCAGCCACTTCTTTCCGGAAGAAAACGAACTATGACGATCTGATCATGAACTGAAGGTGGGGCAAGCGTGGAGAATCATATTGGAAGAAAAATGGAAGAAATCCGCAGGGCAGTGGAAAAGCGTGCCCGGGAGGAAAGTCCGGTGACCGAAACGCCGGCAGACTGTCCGCTTTGCGGTGACCGGGGCATTGTCTATGAAGACGGCCAGGCCCGTGTGTGCAGCTGCATGCAGCAAAAACGGCTGGAAACCATGTTTCGGCATGCCCGCATCAGCGGAGAGTACCGGGACAAGAGGTTTGGCGATTTTTCACTGGACTATTATCCGGGGACGCCTCTTGGTGACGGACAGGGCAGTCTGAAAAGCCGTGCCCGGGACTGCCTGGCGGCCGCCAGACGGTTTGTGGATGATGTTTCATCCGGGGATCTCAATGCCCGGGGGATGTATATTTACGGGTCGGTGGGCAGCGGAAAGACACTGCTGGCCGCCTGCATCGCCAACGAGCTGATCCACCGGAAGGTGGGCGTGCTGTTTGTGGTGGTTCCGGACCTGCTGGATGAGCTTAAGGCAACCTTCAGTCTGCGCAGTGAAAAAGAAGAGATCACCCTGATGGATTCCATCCGGAATGCACCGGTCCTGATTCTTGATGACCTGGGGATGCACAACTACAGTGAATGGACGGCCGGCCGGATCTACAACATTGTCAATTACCGGGTCAACCAGGGCCTGCCCACCGTGATGACCAGCAATTTCAGTCTGGGCGAACTGGCTCATCATCTCGATGAACGCACAAGCTCGCGGATTGTCCAGCTGTGCAAGGTCTACCGGCTTGAAGTTGATCAGGACATCCGGGTCAAACGTTACCTGGTCCGTTGAGTTGACATTCTCCGGTCAGTCTGTTAATGTGAATGGGAATATGAACCTCATCCATGAGAGGTGCGAACAGAAAAAGTCATCGGGTGGAGCCGGAAGCTGAGAAATCCGATAAAAGGGCTGTTCGCCGAAGCAGGACGATGCGAGTCTGTCTGCTGGGCCTGCGTTGAACAAGCGCAGGACTGCCGCCCGTCGGGCGGAGCGCTTTTCGGTGAGCATAGCTGATGATCTGAAATCACAGGCTTATGCTTGTGGTTTTTTAATATTTTACGGAGGTGGCGTATGGAAACGATTGGAGTATTGGTCTGCGGGGC
>SKMO01000028.1 GCA_007121025.1 Bacillota bacterium
CAGAATCAACAACAATTTTCAAGATCTTTCGTTGCGCCGTTCGTACCTGCGGTTTCCTCATCGGATCTCTTCTATAATGGGTTCCTCTGAATTGCTTGGAACCGCCAACCTGCTCAGGCCGACGGCTCCATTGCGATTTATTGCTGGGCCTCAGGAAACCACGTCCAGCCGGGCGAACTTCCGCTTGCCCACCTGCACCACCATATCCTGCACGGGAACCACTTCCCCTTTTGGGTCCGTAAACTTTTCTCCATCCACCTTCACGGCGCCCTGCTGAATCATTCTGCGTCCCTCCGAAGTGGAAGGAACCAGATCGCACAACGCCATCAGCTTCGGCAGCCAGATCGATTCGGCCGGTACAGCAAACCGGGAAATGTCCTCGGGCAACTGATTTTTGGCGAACACATTGAGAAATTCCTGCTCGGCCCTGTCCGCCGCATCTTGTCCGTGGTAAACCGTAATGATTTCCTTTGCCAGACGGATTTTGATGTCCCTTGGGTTGGTTCCCTCTTTCATGGACTGCCGGATCCGTTCCAGCTCGTCCAAATCCACTTCGGTCACCAACTCAAAATAGCGCATCATCAGATCATCCGCAATGCTCATGGTCTTACCAAACATTTCGTTGGGGTCTTCATTGATCCCGATGTAGTTGCCCAGAGATTTGGACATCTTCTGCACGCCGTCCAGTCCTTCAAGAATCGGCATGGTGACCGCCACCTGGGGTTCCTGTCCGTACTCTTTCTGCAGGTTGCGGGCCATCAGAAGATTGAATTTCTGGTCTGTCCCTCCCAGCTCAATGTCCGCTTCCAGCGCCACCGAATCATAACCCTGCATCAGAGGGTAGAAAAACTCGTGGACACTGATGGTCTGATTGCTCTGATACCGCTTGGCAAAATCATCCCGCTCCAGCATCCGTGCCACCGTGGTTTTGGACGCCAGTTCGATCACATCTTTGAACGTCAGCGGTGAAAGCCATTCACTGTTAAAGACAACCTTTGTCTTTTCAGGATCAAGGATCTTGAAAATCTGCTCCTGATACGTCCGGGCATTGGCAATCACTTCCTCTTCGGTCAGTTGTTTGCGGACCTCAGATTTTCCGGTGGGATCACCGATCCGTCCGGTATAGTCTCCAATAATGATGATGATCTGGTGTCCCAGATCCTGAAACTGTTTCATTTTCTGCAGAACCACCGTGTGTCCCAGATGAATGTCCGGCGCACTGGGATCCAGGCCCAGCTTAACGTTCAGTGGAACACCCGTTTCAACTGAACGGGTAATCTTCTGAACCAATTCCTCTTCGGGAACGATTTCCGCTGTTCCTCGTCTAATAACCTGTAGCTGTTTTTCAACTTCCTGTTTGATATCCATAACTCACCATCCTTGCGAAAGACCCCCGCAACCCGTCCGGGCAGTTCTTTCGTTGTTATCCAGCATCCTTTGAATTCTATCATAAAAAAAACAGAGGTGAAACACGGAACCAGGCAAATTATTCTTTTTGGAAGTTTTTAGGGCATCTGCTATAATTAGTAAGAATGTACAATTCCGTTAAGCGGAATGACCTAGGAGGAAACAACATGAAAACCAATGGGCCCAATTCGGGCAATCATCAACCGGGATCCCGTCCGTCAAACGGACGACCCGGTCCGAAACGTCCGGAAAAAGACGTTAAAATTTACAACGGTGGTGACCCCGGGGAACACAACAGCCCCTCCCGTCGCCCCCCCGCCGGACGCAAACGTCGAAAAAAACGTTCCAGGGGAAAGGTCATCGCTCTGCGCGTTCTCAAGTTTTCAGTAGTCTTTATCCTGGTCCTTGGGATTGCCGGTTCTGTTTTTGCGTACAACTATGTTCAGGGACTGGCCCAGGAACTGCCCGGTTGGACTGCAGCGGACATGGGGTTTGATGTCACCACCACGTTCTACGATCAGGATGGAAACCTGATCGCAGAACGGCACGGCGGCGAAAACCGTTACCCGGTAAGATTATCAGAGGTCCCGGACATTCTGATTCAAGCTTTCCTGGCGACAGAAGACACCAACTTTTACGATCACCCGGGAATCAGTTTCAGCGGGATTATTCGCTCTGCCATCGTGAACATCCAACGGGGGCGGATCGCCCAGGGCGCCAGCACCATTACCCAGCAGCTCGCCCGGAATGCCCTGCTGGACGAAGACGTCCGTTACGCCCGTTCCTGGGACCGCAAAATTACAGAAATCATGCTGGCACTTCAGCTGGAAAACCAGTACACCAAAGATGAAATTCTGGAAATGTATCTCAACACCATTTCCTTTGGACAAGGGTCTTACGGCGTCCAAGCCGCCAGTCAGACCTATTTCGGCAAAGATGTGCAGGACCTGACCACTGTGGAAGCGGCCCTTCTGGCCGGTCTTCCCCAGCGTCCATCTGGTTACAACCCGTTCCGGAATCCGGAAGCAGCCCTGGCCCGGAGAAGCCAGGTGCTGGGACGGATGGAAGCCCAGGGGATCATTACGGAAGCCGAAAGGGTGCGCCTGGACCGGACGCCGCTTGAACTGACTGAACCGCAAACCCGTCTGGACGAAGGGGAAGAGTTTATTTACTTTATTGACCATGTGATCGATGAAGCCGAAACCATCCTCGAAGACACCGGCTACAGTCCAGATGTTTATCGAAACGGCTACCGCATCCACACAACAATGCAGTCCGGACTGCAGAAACATCTGGAGGAACTATTCCGGGATCCGGACAACTTCCCGGCGGACATGAACGACGAAAAGGCCCAGGCAGCGATCGTCCTTCTTGATCACCAGACCGGAGCAATTCAGGGACTGATGGGCGGACGGGAAGCCACAGGGCAGCGCAGCTTCAACCGGGCCACTTCAACGAGCATGCGCCGCCAGCCCGGGTCCGCCACCAAACCGATTTTTTCATACGCTCCGGCCATCGAATACCACGGGAAGGGAACGGGTGCTGTCTATGATGACATGCCGTTTAGCATTCAGACCGCACAGGGCCCTTATACACCACGCAACATTGACGGCCGCTACCGCGGACTGATCACCATGCGCGAAGCGCTGCGCCATTCAATCAACATCCCGGCCGTTCTGGCCATGCATGAGACCGGAGTGGCCAGTGCCTTTGATTTCGCCCTGAACCTGGGGCTTCCCCTGCTCCCCGAGGAACGGGGCAATCTGGCCCTTTCCCTTGGTGGGATGCAGCACGGACTCAATCCTCTGGAAATGGCCCGGGCGTTTGGCGCCTTTGCCAACCAGGGCGTTCTGGTGGATTCCTATGCCGTCGCCCGGATTGAAGACCGCAACGGCAACACGATTTACGAAGCCAACCCACAGCAAAAAGTCGCCATGTCTGAAGAGACCGCCTATATGGTCACCGACATGATGCTCTCTGTTGTGGAGTCCGGGACCGGAACAAGAGCAAGGGTTCCCGGCTGGCCGACGGCCGGAAAGACCGGCACCAGCCAGCTGCCACGGACCACTGACGCAGAACGGCGGATGTTCAGCGGCATTTCCGGCAACAGGGACGCTTGGTTTGCAGGCTACACCAGCCGGTACACAGCAGCGGTCTGGATGGGATTTGACATCACGAACCGGGAACAGTATCTGCAAAACATCTACGGCGGCCGCCTGCCGGCCCTCTTGTTCAGTAAAGCCATGGCTCCGCTTCATGACGGGTTGGAGGTCAGCGGTTTCAGCGCCCCCTCTGGCGTGGTGAGCATTGCCATCGATCAGAAGTCCGGTCTGTTGCCGAGTCCTCTGACCCCGGTTAACTACATCGTCCGGGAACTGTTCCACCGCAATCACGTGCCTACGGAAGTCTCCGAGGCATGGGAACAGGTCGAGATCTGCCTGGAGAGTGGACTGCGGGCAACCGAATACTGCCCGGACAGGGAGACCCGCGTGTTCCTGGTCCGCCCTCTTCCCGAGGAACTGAGCGTACGTCCGGCCGACTATGACCTGATGGCTCCGACGGAGTATTGCACCCTGCACACGGAACCCCCTGAACCGGAACAGCCCGAACCGACAGAGCCGGAACCCGGAAACGGCAATGGCGACAACGATCTGGATCCGGGGGACCCTCCTCCCTCAGACTCTGATGAATCAATCACCAGCAGCCTGAACATCCGGGGAACGGACACCGGACCGGTGATCGAATGGAGCCTGCGTCCACCCTGGCGAAACAGGGAGTTTGAATTCCGGATCTGGCGGCGCAGCAGCACTGAATCGGATGCCCGCCTTCTGGACACCACCACGGACTATTCCTACCAGGATGTCTCGGTGGAACCGGGAAACGAATACTTCTATCAGATTCAAGCTGTGGAAAAAGAAAGCGGCACCATCTATCTGTTTGATACACTTCGGATCACCTATTAGACTGCACATGGGAAAAATGAGAGCGGCGCATCCAAGCAGATGCGCCGCTCTCTTCATTTTCCGACAGCTCTAGCCTTTGAGAACGGCCACTGAAACCCCGCTTCCCCCTTCGCCTGACTCTCCCTCTCGGAACGATTTGATCCGGGCATGCTCCCTCAGGCTGTCCTGAACCGCTTTTCGCAGAGCACCGGTTCCCTTGCCATGAATGATCCGCACCTGATCAAGACCTGCCAGCAAAGCGTCATCCAGATACTTGTCCAGTCGCTCCAGAGCCTCCTGGGCGGTCATCCCCCTCAGATCCAGCTCCGGACGGATGTCCCGGCCCTTTTCTGCTCCCATAGACACGTAACGGGCCCGCTCCTGCTTTGCCTGTACCTTTTGTTCCCGCTTTAAATCTTCCAAAGGGACCGTAATTTTCATGATTCCGACCTGCACAGAAACCTCTCCCTTGTTGTCCGGTGGCGCCAGCACAGACCCTTTCTGCCCCAGTGAACGGACCAGGACCGTCTCGCCGGGCATGAGATTCTTGGGCACAGACCGGGGACGGGCAAATTGTTCCCCTCCGTCCTGCAGCCTGGATTTCTGCTCCCGAAGCTTCTCTCTGGAGCGGTTAGACAGCTCCAGGCCCCGATCCCTGTGTCCCTCTTCCAGGCCGGTCCGGAGCTCACCGATGATCCGCTCCGCCTCCCGCTGGGCTTGCGTCATGACTTCCTGGGCTTCCCGGTAGGCTTTCTCCAGGGCGTCCCGGCCCTTTTCTTCAACTTCCCGTTCCCGAAGACTCAGTTCTTCCCTGAGGCGGATCACTTCCCGCTGCAGCTCATCTGCCTGGTTCTTCATGATCCCGGCTTCCTTGCGTTTGCTCTCGAGGTCCTGAATCATTCCTGAAATCTGCAGCTCCTCTCCGGAAATGTACTCTTTTGCCCGCCGGATCACCTGCTCGTCCAACCCCAGTTTTCCGGCAATGGTCAGCGCGTTGCTCAGACCCGGCGTTCCCATCAGAAGCCGGTAGGTGGGTGCAAGCGAATCATTGTCGAACTCAACCGAAGCGTTGTTCACCCCATCATGATTGTATGCAAACGCCTTCAGCTCACCGTAATGTGTGGTGGCCACGGTGATCAGCCCCCGGCTGTGAAACTGTTCCAAAAGACTGACCGCCAGTGCAGCTCCCTCCGATGGATCCGTCCCTGCTCCCAGTTCGTCCAGCAACACCAGCGAACGGCTGTCCGACTCCCTCAGAATCCGGATGATGTTGGTCATGTGGGACGAATAGGTGCTCAACGACTGCTCAATGCTCTGTTCATCTCCAATGTCCGCAAAGACCCGGGAAAAAACGGCCATACGGCTCCCCACCACACAGGGCAGGTTCAGCCCCACCCGGGCCATCAGTGCCAGCAGACCCAGGGTTTTCAGGGTAATGGTCTTGCCTCCGGTATTCGGTCCGGTGATGATGACGGTCCGGTATTCCTCCCCGACAACAATATCATTGGCCACCACATGTCCGGTCAGCAGTGGATGACGGGCCTGTCTGAGTTCAACCACACCGTGCTCGTTGAGTTCCGGAACCGTTCCCCCGATTTCACGGGAATACCGCTCACGGGCCATCACCAGATCCATCCGGCCCAATGCCTCCAGGCTCCTGCGGATCATACCCAGCCGGATGCCCACCTGGCGGGTCAACTCTTTGAGAATCTTCCGGATCTCCTCTTCTTCATCCAGTGCCAGCTGCCGAATCTGGTTGTTCATTTCCACAGCAAAATCCGGTTCCACGTACAGTGTTGCCCCACTGGCAGACTGATCATGAATGATGCCTGGAATCCGCCCTTTGTATTCAGCCCTCAGGGGCACCACATACCGGTCTCCCCGGATGGTCACCAGTCTGTCCTGGAGAAACTTGCTGCCGGCCTCCCCGTTGACCAGAGCGTCCATCTTGCTTTTGATCCGCCCACTCAGTGTTGTCCGGCTGCGCCGAATGTCCCCAAGTTTCCGGGAGGCCCGGTCCAGAATCCGTCCGTCCTCGTCCACTGTTTCGCCAATCTGCGAAGACAGCTCCTCCAGGTCTTCCAATTCCTCCAGCCATGACAAGAAATGGGGGCAATCGTCCAACTCCCCCAGAAACCGGCGGGTTTCCTCCTGTATCTGCAACACGCCATGCAACTCCCGGAAATCCTCCGGATCCAGAATGCCGCCCACTTCAACGTGTTTCAGTGCACCCCGGATTTCGCCAAAGCGAAGGACCGGGACCTCCCCATCCAGTGAAAACACCCGGCTGGCTTCCCGGTTTTTCTGGTATTCTTCCTCCAGCAATTCCAAATCTGTTTCCGGTTCCAGTGCTTCGATCATCTCCACGGAGACCGGGTTGTTGCAGAGAGCACGAACCCGTTCCAGAACTTTATCCAGTTCTAGTTTGACCGCATCCCGATCCAACAGTCCGCTCATCATTCCACCCCCCGGTAAGCATGCCCCTTGGTCATCCCGTATGGACTGCTCTGTTCCAGAACTTGTCTTGCCTCAACCAGATCCCGTTCAGCCCGTTGGGGCAGGTCCAGGAGCCTGCGGTATACCCGGACCATCCGGCGTATGTCCTGCGCTCTGCGTTCCCGGGCCAAAAGGCGGACCATGGAGACCCCACTTTGACGAATCCGCTCCAAGTCCTCCACCAGGCACAACTCCCTGGAGTTAAACAGGTGCATCAGGCAGTCCCCGTCAAACCGGAGGGGGAACCGGTAATCATACCGGTCTCTGAGAAAGAGCGTTTCCTTCCGGCAGGGCACGGAGCAGGCGGGACCCAACCCATCATCCAGCAGTACCCTGGCCAGACAGGCTTCCGTCACCATCAGAGGAAGATTTCCACCCACCACCATTTCAAGCCGGGCACCACCCATGGCCTCCACCTCCTGGAGTGTCAGTTCCGGAGACAGACAGACCGTTGACAACCCCAGACCGGAAAGCAGCCGGGCCGATCGTGAGTTCAAGACGTTCAGACTCCAGTCGCCGGCCACCTGCAGATGAGCACCTGCATCAAGGGCCATCTGCAGTCCGCCCACCGTACCGGCACAGAATCCGTCTGCTCCAGGAGAGGCGCTCCGGATCTCTTCCATAACTCCGGCCGTGTCCTGCCTGCGGACAATTCGCGGAATAATATAGAACACCTCCTGGTTGTCCCCATGCACAACAGATTCCCCATCCCACCTGTTTCCCCGCAGGGGATGCAGGTGGATATACACCCGGTCGGCTCCCTCCTCCAGGGCGATCCGGGCGTCCTGAGGTGTGTCCACCTCAACAGACAACCGAAGGTGTCCCGCCGGTCCGTTGGGCGGAACATCCCTCAGCACCACCGGCGCTGAGGATCTCTGCACTGCACCCCACAGCCGGTCAAGTTCTTCCACTGCTTCGCGACGCAGACCATTGAGCACACTCATCGGAATCATCAGGCCTTCATCCACTTCAAAGCGAAAGTCTCTGAGCACGTATCCACTTCCCCCGAGTCGCATTTTGGACAGAGCAACCTCCCGGGTCAACGGCCGGTTACGGGCCTCTTCGAGGACCTGGGTTGTTTGGGTCTGCACCACGTGTCCGTCTCCATCCCGGATCTGCATTTCCAGAGGTTCTCCCTGATGGCCCCGCAAAACAATGTCCACCAAAATCTGCCGTTCCAGAGAGATCTCTTCATACGAGGATCTGGCCTGTCCGATCAAAGGTGCATCATGGGTTTTGAAAATCCGGTCTCCGGGAAAGGTGCGGCCTGAAAAGAAAACCTCCACCTGATCCCCGATTGACGCTTTCTCAACTGCCTGACCGTCCAACAGCATCCTGTCGACAGTCAACGCCTTTCGCCCTCCTTTGCTCACCCAGATTTCCAGTCCGTCACCCCGAAAGAGCGGTGTCTGAAGCTGCACTTTAAACCCCTGGCCAGTTGATTCTTCAATTCTCCCCAGAAGAATCCCCCGGTTGTTGGGACGTCTGGCACTCATCCGCTCTCCCACAGGTTCCGGCAGGAAAAAACCGGTGGTGAATTCCCGGCTGAAGATCTGAGACAACTGCCGGTCCGCTTCCTGCCGGTCCGTTTCAGGCCGGCCATCCAGCCAGCAGTCGATGGCCTCCCGGTAGTTCCGCACAACAGTCGCCACATATTCAGGCCGTTTCATCCGTCCTTCGATTTTCAGTGACACTGCACCCGCATCCAGCAGGTCCCCAATCAGTGGAAACGCATTGAGGTCTTTGGGACTCAGCAGGTGTTTCCCCTCATCCCGGGCCAACGATTCGCCCCGGTCATTGACCAGATCATACGTCATCCGGCAGGGCTGGGCGCACCGCCCCCTGTTTCCGCTTCGTCCGCCAATCATACTGCTCATCAAACATTGCCCGGAATAGCAGACACACAGGGCGCCGTGAATAAACACTTCCAGTTCCATCCCTGTTTCGGCCAGGACCCGGATGTCCTGAAGGGTATTCTCCCTGGCCAGAACCACCCGGGAAACACCGCGGGAAGACAAAAAGCGGATTCCCGGTTCATTGTTCACCGTCATCTGAGTGCTGGCATGCACCTCCAGACGGGGGAAATGCTCCCGGAGCACCCCGAGAACACCCAGATCCTGAATAATCACCCCGTCAACCCCGCAGGCTTCAAGAAAACCAAGCCAGTCGGCCAGTTCACGCATTTCCCCATCTTTCACCAGGGTGTTGACCGTGACATATATCTTCGCTCCCCTGTGGTGAACATAATCCACCGCCAGCGGAAGCCGTTCTTTCGTAAAATTTCCGGCTGCTGCCCGGGCCGAAAACAACGCTCCGCCCAGATACACTGCATCCGCGCCATTTTCCACCGCAGCCACCAACGCTTCTTCCGTTCCGGCAGGGGCCAGTAGTTCCACCCGATCCTTCATCTTTATTCCTCCAAACTCGTCCGTTCCATCATTATGCATCGATCATATTGTATCCTTTCGGGAATCATCAGGCAAACCCAAGATGAAGACCTCTTCCGGCAAACCAAAAAAAATCCCGCTGTTGAAGGCGGGATTTTTCATTATTCAGTATCACTGTGATCAATGGTCGTCTGACCGGGGTCAAACTGCAAGGGGCCTGAGGAATCCTCTGTGGTTTGCTCCCCATGACCCAACGACATCAGCAGCGCCTCGTGTTCATCCCGCAGTTTGCTGTAGCTGTCCAGAATGGTCAGCGCTGACAAAACCGCCAGCTTGATTTCCGAAATGTTCGGATTCCCTGCGGAAATCTGCTGCATCTTCCGGTCGAGGATGCCCGCCAGTTTGTTGATGTACTGAACGGACTCATCGGTCCGAATCAGGTATTCCCGGTGATGGATGGTCACCGGAACCCTGCGGATGTTTTTATCGATCATCTCGGCTTCCTTTCTAGCGCAGTTTCGCCCCGAACGTCTCCTCGATGGTCCGGCGGACCGCATCATGAATCCGGGTCACTTCCTCGTCGGTCAACGTTCGTTCCATATCCTGATAGGTCAGCGTGTAGGCCAGGGATTTTTTCCCCTGTTCAATCTGTTCCCCCTGATACAGGTCAAACAGCCAGTAATCCACAAGGCGTTCTCCGGCAACCGCGGCAATCGCCTCCATGATCCGGGCATCACTGACCGACTCATCAATGGTAAACGCAATGTCTCTGCTGACATGGGGGTAGCGGGGCAATGGGCGGTACTCCTTCACGGTGACGTATCCGTCGATGAATGCTTCCACGTCCATTTCCAGCGCAACCATCCGTCGTCCTTCCAGATCGGCTTTTTCCATCACCAGAGGACTGAGTTCTCCGATGGTCCCGATCCGGGCACCGGCATGATAGATGCCCGCTGTTCTGCCTGGATGGAAACCATCCGCTTGAGCATCGGCAGACAGAACAAGCGGCGTTCCCAGTGCTTCACTGAGGGTTTCCAGAATGCCTTTCAGGTAAAAGAAGTCCGGTTCGGGCAGTTCCCCGTGCCACTGTTTTCTCTTTTCACCGGTTACCAGGCAGGACAGCGTGCGGATCTCCCGGGGCAGCAGATTGTCGCGGTCCGGACGAAACACCTTGCCCGTTTCAAACAGTTTCAGATCTCTCTGACTGCGCCGGATATTCCGGGAGGCCGTTTCCAGCAGCCCCGGAAGAAGCGTTGTCCGCATCACACTCTGCGCTTCGCTCAGCGGATTCATCAGCTTGACGGTCTCCCGCAGCGGATGATCCGCAGACAGACAGAGAAGATCAAAACTATCCGGGTGAATAAACGCGTACGTGATCACCTCGGTCAGGTCCATCCCGGTCAGCAATTCTTTGATCCGCTCCTCGAGCCCAATCACCGGCGATTTTCGGTCCACTGCCGCTGAAGAAACCGGAAGGGTGGTGGGAATGTTATCGTACCCGTAAATCCGGGCCAC
>SKMO01000188.1 GCA_007121025.1 Bacillota bacterium
GTTCTACACAGTCTCCGCAGGCATACACACCAGGCACGTTTGTTTGCATGCTGTGGTCTGTCCGGACCCCCCCGGTAACCCCAAGGGCAATCCCGGCCTCCCGGGCAAGAGTGGTTTCCGGACGGACACCGGTCGCCAGGATGGTCAGGTCCGATGGTAGCACCCTGTTGTCCGAAAGCACAACACCCCGGTCGTCGATGCTCTGTACCGTGGTCCCCAAGAACACGTCAATTCCCTGTTGGTGGAGGTGTTCTTCAACGTAGGCAGCCACGTCTTCATCCAGTCCCGGGTTGACCTGGGGTTCTTTTTCCAACATGGTGACCTTCAATCCCCGATGGGTCAGGTTTTCGCAGACCTCCATGCCGATAAACCCCGTGCCGATGATCACCACCTGCCGGGGATCCTGTTCCCGTATCCAGCGGTCAATGTCCAGAAGATCGTTCAGGTTTCTTAAGCCAAACACATCCGCGCGGCTGATGCCCCCGATCGGAGGAAACACCGGTCGGGCGCCAGTGGCCAGCACCAGGATGTCCCAGCGGTCGGTGAATTCTTCGCCGGTCTCCAGATTCCGGACACCAACCGTCTTCTTTTCAACATCAATGCCAAGGATTCGGTGCCGGATCCGCACCTCCACATTGTATTTGTCCCGGAAAAAGGCCGGATCCCGGGGGGCAAGACTCAGGGGGTCTTTGACCAGCCCTCCGAGAACATAGGGCATCCCGCAACCGGAATACGAGATGTAACGGTCCTGGTCGTAGACCACAATCTCCAGTTCTTCGTCGTTTCGCCGGGCTTTCGCCGCCGCTGATGTTCCTGCCGCCACTGCCCCGATCACGATCATTCGCATCGTTTCACCTCACATTTCTTTTTATCATTGTACCGTGTACAAAGCGGACATTCCATTAAGATTGTATGAAGCTTTCCCGGAACAATCCTGTCCAGCCTGCCGTCCATAGAAACAAACATCCAACAGGGCTTGTTCCTGTTTTGGCCATACAGGGCCGGAAAGGAGTTCATGCATCATGGACCAGCACAACGTATCCCTCCGATTCAACATTCTGATTGTGTTTCTGATCATCATCACCCTGTTGTCCGTACGGGGGCTTATGGGGGAGGTCGGACGGGTGCATGCCCGGATTCCTCAGGATCCCTCACACGAGCTGCGCAACCTGACGCACCGGCTTCACCACCTGGAAAACCGCCTGGAAGAGATTCTGCAGGAATCCCGGTGGGTTGCTGCGGTGGACGTCCACCCGGTACCCGAAGAATCGTCTCCCGGATCCATTGCGCTGGATGTGGACTGGAGCTTCAGGGAACTGGAGACAGACGCGTCTGTTTCTCTTCTTTACCGGCAAGGGGCCAATGAAGACTGGACCGACGTGCCTGCCCAACCCACAGGAACGGGAAGCTACAGAGCCCGGATGACCATTCAGGGCGCTGGGGAGGTGCAATACCGAATCAGTGCAGTCAGTGCCCTGGAACGGTCTTCAGACATCTACAACGTTCCCGGCCACCTCTACCGGGCTCCTGATGTGCAGGTCATCAGCAGCGCGGGGCACGGAATGGGAATCTCACAGGGCCCTTCAGCCTTTACCTTCCATCTTGCGCCAATACAGCAGGCCCGTTATCCCTTTCACAAAATCCGCTCAGCCCATGCCGATCTTTATGTCAATGGCACCATCGAGCGTTCAGTCGTTCTCAAAACCTGGGGAGACACTTACAGTGCCCCCCCCGGAGACGACATCTCAGAACACTCTCCCATCCACTGGGAAAGTGAGCTCTACCAGGAAATCAAAAATGGCTACGGCATCGATCCCCAGAGCAGTGTCTGGGTGATGCATCTGGAGAATGTGCCGACAGACCTCGACCCGGATCCGGTGGCCACCATCCGGATTGTGTATGAAGACCTGTCGGTGCGGACCTATCTGCTACATTTCGAGGGTTCCTACCTGGAACCAATGGATTCATAAGCCCAAAAAGGCCTGCCATTTTCCGGCAGGCCTTTTTGGACTGTTTTGTTATCTGAAATCATCAAGAAACCTACTGGCATCCTGAGGGGTCCACTGACGCTCCACCAGGTTCACTCCTTCGAGATCTTCCCGTTTGTCCATGTAGGTGGGCTTGTCCCGGCGGTACAAGACGCCAAGCGGAATGCCCTCTTCCCATTCCAGGGACTTTGCAAACGCCGCCATCCGGTCCGTGGGATCGTACTCCTCCTCCAGATAGTACACATGATCTTTGTACCATTTGTTGGTGTTGACCTTGTTGAAACTGACACAGGGTTGCAGGATATCCACCAGCGCGTACCCCCGGTGGCTGACCGCTTCCTTCATGACCGCTTTCAGGTGATCGGGATCCCCGGAAAAACTGCGGGCAACGAATGAACAGTCAAGACTGATCGCCAGTGCCAGCGGCCGCAGCATTTCCACCATGACCCCATCCACCTGGATGGAGGCTTTCTGTCCCTCGCTGGTGGTCGGAGAACCCTGTCCTTTGGTCAGCCCGTAAATCTGGTTGTCGTGCACGAAGTGGGTCACATCAATGTTCCTGCGGATGCCGTGAATCAGATGGTTGCCCCCTTCTCCATAGGTGTCTCCGTCTCCGGAGGCGATCACCACCTTGAGATTGCGGTTGGCCATGGCCAGGCCCGTGGCCGGCGGCACGGCACGGCCATGCAGTCCGTTGAACACATTGGCCCGGATATAATGAGGAAGCTTGGCCGCCTGCCCGATTCCGGAGACCATCATCAGATTGTGGGGCTCGATGCCCAATTCCGCCATGGCTTCCTTGAGAGTCGACAGAATCTTGAAATTCCCGCACCCCGGGCACCAGGCGATCTCATCATCGGATGCAAATCTTGATACATTTTCGTCTGTCATTGACCAAGAACCTCCTTCCGCACCCGCTGTGCAATCTCGCGGGCACTCATCTGCCGTCCATCATATTTCAGGATGCTGTTGCCGCAGACGATCCCGGTTTCCTGACGGATCAGCCGGGCAAACTGGCCTGTGCAGTTCTGCTCTACATTGACAAAGACCGGTTGGTCCTGGGCCAGTTCGGTCAAACGGCCGGTGGGAAGCGGGTACAGATCACCGAACACCAGCGCCCCCACATTCTGGGAGACGTCCGGGTCATCAGCCAGGATCTGCAGGGCTTCCTGCAGAGGGCCATGGGTGGATCCCCAGCCGATCAGCACCACATCCGGTTTTTCAGGACCGGTGTATTGCGGTTCAATCATCTCCTCACGAAGAAGTTCCAGTTTTTCCATCCGCTTGTCGACCATGCTGACCCGGACACCGGCTGCCTCTGTGATGTGTCCTTCCTCCGTGTGTTCATCGCTGTCAGCCAGCACCACTTCCCCGGGTACCTGACCCGGATAGAGCCGTGGGGACACCGGACCCTGTGACAGGTCATAGCGCTTGTACTGACCGTCACCGTAATCATCCGGGTCGCCCAGATACCGGTCAACCGTCAGACCGTCAAAATCGAACGGCGCAACGGTCCGGGTGACATCTGCAATGTACTGATCCCCGAGCATGATGACCAGCATCTGGTACTTGTCGGCCAGATTCAGCGCCCGGACCGTCTGGTCAAAAGCGTCTTGCGGATGACGTACCGCAAGGACCATCCGGGGAAACTCTCCCTGCGCCGCACTGAGGACAAACGACAAGTCTCCCTGTTCGGTCCGGGTGGGAAACCCTGTCGCCGGACCGGGTCGCATGATGTTGGCGATCACCAGGGGGGTCTCCGTGATACCGGCCAGACCCAGTGCTTCCACCATCAGCGAAAACCCGCCACCGGATGTTCCTGTCATCGCTCTGAGCCCGCCGTAAGACGCGCCCAGAGCCATATTGATCGCAGAGATTTCGTCTTCGGCCTGTTCCACGATGATCCCTGCCGCTTTTTGTTTGCCGGCCAGATACCCCATGATGCTGGTGGATGGTGTCATTGGGTAGGCTGAATAAAACGCCACGCCACCGGCAAGGGCTCCCAGCCCGATGGCATTGTTGGCATGAATCAGAATCGTCTCCTCATCCGGGGGTGTTCCCGGCTGGAAAACCTGATCGGCCAGCCCATAACCTTTCTCCAGTGCCTTCAGGTTGAGATCAGCAATCTCTTCTTTGAACGATTCTTGGAGCACCGTACGGGCCACATCCCGGCCCAGGCCCATCAGGGACAACAGGGCCCCCACGGCCACTGAGCCGAACACTTTGGGATTGCCCAACTCTTTGGCATAAGACACCATGGGAAGGGCCAGCACCATGTCTTCCTCGGGAGCAAACGCGTCATCGCACAGAATCCTTCCGTGTTCGCCCAGCCGCTCCCTGTGGGACTCAATGGTGTACTCGTCCAGTGCCAGGATGACATCCAGACGGGGATCATGGGAATGCAGCGGTTCTGTGCCAAACCGCACCTGGATGAAATTGTGTCCCCCGCGGATCCGGGACATGTAGTCTTTATTGGTGTAGATATGGTATCCATGGCGTTTGAGAATCGTTTCCAGAAGGGTACTCAGTGTGTCCATTCCCTGTCCGGCTTCTCCGCCAATCAAAACATTGTGTGTCAAACAGATCACCTCCATGTTATTGGTTTTCCGGGGTAAGTCCCCTATGCCTTATATTGGCGTCCGGACTGGAAAATCCTTTCTTTCCTGCTGATTTCATCCAACATTTCCTCCGCGCAGAGCTCACAGGAGGATTGGTGTTACCGCCTTCAGGAGTGGATATTCGGATGGTTAAGCAGTAGAATAAACATGTACGATGCATTGATGTGTATGCCCGAATAATTCATTTATTTCTCATCGAGGAGGAGTCTTATGCTTGGTTTTGTTGTCCTGATTGCTCTGTTTGCCCTGGCGTTTGCTGCCGTCAATTTTTCGGGAGTTCGCCGGCTGGAACCCGGAACCCCTGAAATGCAGGAGATTGCCGGCGCCATCAGGGAAGGATCGGATGCATTCATTAACCATGAATACCGGGTCATCGCGAAAATCGGTGTATTCATCGCCCTGATTTTGGCTGTGGTTGTGTCCTGGTATACCGCCGTTGCCTTTGTACTGGGGGCTGTCATGAGTGGAAGCGCCGGATTTGTCGGTATGAAAATCGCCACTCTTGCCAACGTCCGGGTGTCCAATACGGCCCGACTGACCGGTGATTTGGGGAAAACCCTCAAAGTGGCGTTTCGGGGAGGAAGCGTCATGGGGCTGGGTGTCGGTGGCTTTGCCCTTGGAGGGCTGGTCCTGATCTATCTGGTGTTTGGACAGCTTCTCGGACAGCTGGACCCGGAAGCACTGGTCATCACCACCAACTGGATGGGCGTGAATTTCATTCCGTTTACCATGACCGTCTCCGGTTATGCGCTGGGGTGTTCCATCATTGCCATGTTTGACCGGGTAGGCGGTGGAATCTACACGAAAGCCGCCGATATGGGCGCTGATCTGGTGGGAAAAACAGAAGCGCATATCCCCGAAGACAGCCCCCGCAACCCCGCGACCATTGCCGACAACGTCGGAGACAACGTGGGTGACGTGGCCGGCCTGGGGGCCGATTTGCTGGAAAGCTATGTGGGTTCCCTGATCTCTGCCATTGTCCTGGCGGCTTACCTGTTTTACACCAACCTGAACACGGCGGAACCTGTCAGCGCCGTTCTGGCCGGACGACTGATCCATTATCCACTGTACTTTGCAGCCATCGGCATGGGGGCATCCATCCTGGGCATCGGCCTGTTTATGGTCAAAAAGCCCAATGCCCAGCCGCAACGGGCTCTGAATTTTGCCGTATTCACAGCGGCAGCCCTGACCGCTCTGTTTAGCGGTGTGTTCACTTTCTGGTACTTCGCCGGAGAAACAGTCAGTACGGTCGGGTTCAGCCTGGGGGTGTTGTCCCCCTGGCTGGCCGCTGTCCTGGGCGTTGGCTGTGGCATTCTGATTGGCGTGCTGGCGGAATACTACACCAGTTATGGCTTCAAACCCACCATGAACATTGCCCGGGCTTCCCTTCAGGGCACAGCCCTGACCATCACTGAGGGACTGGCCACCGGCATGAAATCCACGTTCTTTCCGGTTCTGGTTCTGGGGGGAACCATCATTGGGGCGTTTGCCATTGCCGGCATCTACGGGGTGGCCATGGCGGCCATTGGGATGCTGTCGTTTGTTGTGGTGACAGTCTCCGTGGACACGTTTGGTCCCATAGCAGACAACGCTGGCGGGATCAGTGAAATGAGCGAACTGGATCCGGAAGTTCGGCAAATCACAGACCGGCTTGATTCTGTGGGCAACACCACGGCGGCCATCGGTAAGGGCTTTGCCATCGGATCGGCAGCCCTGACCGCTCTGTCACTGTTTGCCTCTTACCTCTATTCACAGGCGCCTCCGGGACAGACCACCGGCTACGAACTGGTGCTCAATATGATCAACACCCTGACCCTGTCCGGCGCACTGGTTGGCGCTGCTCTACCCTACCTCTTCTCCGGGATCCTCATTCAGGCGGTGTCCAGTGCTGCCCGAAAGATGGTTGATGAGGTACGCCGCCAGTTCCGGGAGAACCCGGGAATCCTGACCGGTGAAACCCGGCCGGATTACAAAACATGCATTGAAATCTCTTCTGCCGGGGCTCTTCAGGACATGCGCTTCCCCGCCATTCTGGCGGTCAGTGCTCCGCTGGCAGGCGGGTTTCTGCTGGGCGCTGAGTTCGTTGGCGGACTGCTGATTGGCACGACACTTTCCGGCATTATGCTGGCCCTGTTTTCCGCCAATACCGGCGGCGCCTGGGACAACAGCAAAAAACTCATTGAAGCCCATGGCATCGAAGGCCAGGGCAAAGGCAGCCCGGCCCACGATGCCTCTGTGATCGGGGATACCGTAGGAGATCCCCTGAAAGACACCGTGGGTCCATCCCTGGACATCCTGATCAAGATCATGGCGATCCTGTCACTGATCGCCGTGTCCGTATTCAGCAAGTACAACCTGTTGTCTCTGTTTCTTCGTTAATCCTTTTTGCCCAACACAAACGATACCCAGGAGATACCCGGCGCAGGCCTTAAGCCTGCGCCTTTTTGCTGCGTTGCACCCCCCTCAATTCCGAACGTTTTTTTCATTCACAACACCCGGAACCTCCGTTTTGTGGACATCGTCTAAAGCGGTAGCCATCCCCGTTTCAGAACCGCCCGCACGGCAACGCAGGCGTTGATGCACCAACAGACTTCGACAGATGATGACACCGGACAGGACCGATTATTACTCAAAAAAAGGTACTCAAAAAAAATTGCTGAAACCGATGATCACTGCTTGACAGCCGAATAAGACAGATGTAAAATAACATCAGAATATGACAAATGTCTTATTGGAGGTAGGGATGCAAAAATTGCCTGATGCCGAGCTGCATGTGATGCTCTCGGTATGGAAACACAACCGGCCTGTGACCGCCAGAGAGCTGTTGGAGGATCTGGAAGACAAAACGTGGCACATTGCCACGTTGAACAAACTGTTGCAGCGACTCAAAGAGCGGGGCTTTCTGAATGAGGCCCGGTCCAGCCGTCCCAAACTGTACGAAGCAAAAATCCCGGAAAAGCGTTACAAGCGCTGGGAGGGACGACAGCTTCTGGACACCCTGTATCAAGGCTCCCTGCACAACCTGGTCGCATCACTGGTCGATGACAGTGAGCCGATCAGTGATGAGGAACTGGCGGCCCTCGAACGGCTGATCAGCGAACAAAAAGAGGTGAAGTAAGTGGAAACCATTGCGCTAAGCTTTTTAAAACAGTCGGTTCTTGCCGGTCTGCTGACGATCCTGGTCCTTTGGACTGCTCCTTTGACACGCTCGCGCTACACCAGCCACTGGCGGAGTGTTCTGTGGCTGGTGATGTGTCTGTTTCTGCTGATTCCTGTGTCCTGGAATCACCCCCAGGCGCCGGTCCAGCTGTCTCCCGAAGCCGTCCAGATGATCCAACCGGGAGTCCTGTTGCCTGTCCTTTCAGGGTCTCCGCAACCACCGTCCGGGCAACAGGCTCCGCTCGTTCCAGCTTCGACGGAAGCTGCCGGATGGGGTTTGTCACCTGTGCACATCCTGCTGGCTCTGTGGGTCCTTGGTGCAATGCTCTTTCTGGGGTGGCAGTTCCGGGTGAACCGGCGGTTCATCCGGGAGGTCCGGATCTCAAGCATCCCTCCCACACCACCGGTACAGGAAGTTTTTGAGCAGATCCGCAAGAACATGGACCTGCGTACGCAGGTCCGACTCTGGATCTCTCCCATGGTGACCACACCCCTTCTGATGAACGTCAGACATCCGGTTGTGGTCCTTCCGGATACTGACTACACATCCCAACAGCTGGAGCATCTGTTTCTGCATGAACTGACCCATGTCCGGCGCCGGGACCTGCAGGCCAAACTGCTCCTTCTGGTGGCCCGGGGCATCCACTGGTTCAACCCTCTGGTTGGCCGGATGACCCGTCAGGCCAGTCTGGACTTGGAGTTGTGCTGCGATGATGCCGTGACACGCCAGTGGACGCCCGGACAGCGACGGGACTATGCACAGACCCTGCTCACGGTGATCCACCAGGGCCGACGTCATCCCCTGTTGTCCACGTCTTTTCAGGCCGGCCGCAGCGCTGCCCGGGAGCGGATCGAAAGTCTGGTCGGAACACAGAAACGCAAAGGCCTCAGCACCCTGGCGGTCTTCCTGATGATTTTTCTGGCCGGACAGGCTTTGGTGGCCTGCCAGGGCCTGCCTGGCAGACCCAGCGTGACAGGGCCCCCGGAAACCTCCGGTTCTCCGGTTCTTATATTTGAGGACTGGCAACTGGGCTATGACGTCATGTTTCCTGCTGAGCTGACCGATCGTCTGCTGCTCCAGGGGCACCAGGTCTATTCCAGAGAGGTCTTCGAACAAACAGAAGGCGGCCTGGGACTACTGTTCACATTCGGCGCTTTCCCAAAAGATGAATATCTTGACGCCGAGACGCTGGTCGACCAGTCTCCCATGCCCCTTCGCTTTCTGGGGGAAACGGACGATCACTACATCTGTGCCGTTTGGGTCAGTGACGTCCAGGTTGACCCTGCTGATGAGGCTCTGACCGGAATCTACCGGGACGTGGCGGATACACTGTTCGAAGGAACACTTGCTTTTCAGCGTTTCGATCCGGGAACGTCTTATATCGCCTACATCAGAAGCGCAGACCCGCAGACCGGTGTCCTTCAGGTGGAACCGGTTGAATGGCTGACCATCGAAGACCAAGCCCGTCTGGACGAACTGGGTCTGGATGCCGACCGGGACCTTCCCAGCGGCTTCTATGTCCACGAAACCGGCGACAGCTTCCATTTTGTGGCGGACCCGTCGGTAACCATCCAACTGGGGGTCCAACTGGGATCTCCCCTGTCCGCCCCGGCAACACCGGAACAGTTCTATGAGCGGGTCGACCAGTGGGACGGCCGGATGCTGGCCAGAATCTACGAAAAAGACGGGCAGGTCCAGGCCATCCTGGAGCAGTACACCCCCTGAACACCATGCCCCTTTGGCCCCGGCCATGCGGGTACGCAAACAAAAAACGTCTTGGACAGAAATCCAGGACGTTTTTTGATGCATGGATACACGGAACAGCCCCATCAATCCTCCCGCTTCCGGGCGTGGGGATGTGCGTTTTGGTAGACTTCCCGCAACCTTCCCCGGCTCAGGTGCGTGTAGATCTGGGTGGTCGAGAGGTTTTCATGCCCCAGCAGTTCCTGGACCACCCGAAGATCCGCCCCATTCTCCAACAGGTGGGTGGCATAGGAATGTCTGAGCATATGGGGATGAATCTGCCCCACCCCCAGGCGGCGGCCGTATCCGGTCAGAATTCGCCGGACTGACCGGTCTGACAGCGGTCCTTTGCGGGTGTTGTGCAGCAAAAGATCACTGCCCGGAGGGGCTGTTTTCTGCCAGTGACCATCCATGTACTGGTCCAGAACCCGGGCCAAAGGTGCCCCATAGGGAACAATCCGTTCTTTGTTCCCTTTGCCCAGCACTTTCATGTAGCGGTGTGTCCGGTCGATCGCCGAAAGAGTCAGACCGACCAGTTCACTGACACGGATTCCCGTGCTGTAGAGAATCTCCAGAATCAGGCGGTCGCGCAATCCATCCGGTGTGCCTGTGTCCGGCAGATCCATCAGCCGGTCGATCTGCTCCGGATAGAGAAATCCCGGAAGCTTGCGGTCCAGTTTCGGGGATGTGGTGGCATCCATGGGGCTGGCTTCCAGCCACCCTTCCGTGACCAGAAACCTGAAAAAAACCCGCAGTGACGTCATGTGCCGGGCAATCGAGGTTTTGGCCTTTCCCTCCCGGTTGAGCTGACCAAAATACATACGGATGTGCAGGTGGGTGACCCCTGCAGGTTCGGGTTTTTCCCCCAGTTGAGGCACCTTGTCAATCAGGAACCGTTCAAACGCTTCCAGATCGCGGCGGTAGGCGGCGATGGTTCGAGGCGAGTAATTTTTCTCCTCTGACAGGATCTTCAAATAGAGCTCCCGGGCCCCGGACAGATCCATGGTTAAATCCCCTCCGCTTGGCGAAACGCCTGCAGGCTTCTGCGGGCCCGCA
>SKMO01000117.1 GCA_007121025.1 Bacillota bacterium
AAGCCGTAAACCTGAAATCAGGAAAACCGCAGGCAGTCTGTTTGACAGAAGCTATATGCTGACCCTGTTGCCAAAACTTGTCGCAGGTATAGTCTTAACGCATCGCATTGTAGAAAAAGGAGGGTGTCGCAGGTGTTTAGTATCAACCAAAAAGCGGTTCGCATTGTCAGAGAACAAATCATTCCGAATGCAGAAGAAATGAATTGTGCTGTCCATCTCCTGGAAAATGGCGCCACTGTGGTGGATATGGGTCTGAACGTTCCGGGAAGTTACAGTGCTGGGAAACTCTTTGTTGAAGCGACCATCGGGGGCATTGGAGTGGTGCAGTTTGGAGAGTTTCGTCTGGGTTCGATCTGTCTTCCGTCCATTGATGTTTACATTGACCGGCCTCAGGAATCCACGCTTTCATCCCAGTTTTCCGGCTGGAAGATGAACAGGAAGGATCCGGGAACAGGAGTGGACTCCATTGGATCAGGTCCAGCCAGAGCCATTGCCAGAAATGATATCTTCTCACAGAGCTGGGGATATCAGGACATTCACCATGAGGCGGTGTTCGCCGCACAGACCACCATCATGCCCGATGAATCGCTTGCAGAAGAGGTGGCGCGTGAATGCAAAATAGAACCACGTAACGTTTACATCCTGGTGTCTCGTACGGGAAGCCTGACCGGTTCAATTCAGGTGTGCTCCAGAACGGTAGAGGCGTCGCAATGGAGGATCTGCCGGAAAGGATTTGACATCAGTAAAATCATCTCCGGCATGGGAACCTGTCCGATTGCTCCCCCGATTTATGATGAAGTCAGGGCGATGGACCGGGTGAATACGGCCCTTCTGTATGGTGTAACGGTTCGTTACGTCGTGGACTGCGACGATCATGAGATTGAAGAAGTGCTGGAAGAACTCCCGTTCAGTGCATCGAGGCGTTACGGGGAGGATTTCATCGATATTTTCGAAGAAGGGAAGCGGGATTTTTACATCGTGGATAAGGACATTCATACAGTGGCCCGTTACGAGTTTACAAATGTTCGTAGCGGAAGGTCGTTTTCAGCAGGAGAACTGAGGGAAGACAAACTGTTAAAGACATTGTTTTAGAAAGAGGACGGGCTATGGCCTTGAAATATGATTTCGCGATCATTGGTGCAGGAGTTCTGGGTTGTGCGATCGCATATCAGTTGGCAGCTGCCGGGCGGACAGTGGTTGTTGTCGACAAAGAGGGCATTGCAGGCGGTGCATCTGGCGGGAATCTGGGACAGATCTCACTGGTAGACCGTACGGAACCCTGGCATATGGAGTTGGCGCTCGAATCTCTTCGGGAATACAAAACTCTCGAAGAAAAGTACAAGTTCGGTTTTCGGCAGACCGGGGGATGTGTCCTTCTGTCCAATGATGCTCAGGTCAGCCGGGCAGAGTCGGTGAAAAGTATTCTGGGGGAATACGGTGTCTCTTCAGAGCTGTTGCGCAAGAAAAAAGCACAGGCCATGGAGCCGATGTTGGACGTACAGAGGGTGAAAGGCCTTTATTACTGCGCCGAGGAAGGAATGCTGGAACCACTTCAGGTGACGTTTTTGTTTCAGGAAATGGCCTCAAGATACGGTGTGCAGTTCAGGTCCGGAGAGGCACTTTTGGGGTTTGACATGACAGGCGGAGTCATTGAGAAGGCCAGGACAACGGCCGGAACGCTTGCGGCAGACTGTTTTATCAATTGCGCAGGTGGATGGGCTGGCGATGTGGCGAACCTGGCCGGAGAAGCGATCCCTGTCTGTCATCACAGGGGAACGGCCATGGTTTCCCAGGCTGTGCCCCGGCTGCTCCGTACGACACTTGTCGGCGGCGGGTTTTTGATGGGAAATGCAGCCGGACCCCGTCCGTCCCTTCACATTGGGACAGCTCTTTGCCAGCAGGAAAACGGAACGATCCTTATGGCGCAGGCAACCGAAGAGAGTCCTGCAGATTCACGGGCGGTTTCCGTCGCCGGGATCACGGGGATCGGCGCGAATCTCTTAGCGTATTTTCCCGGTTTCAAGCAATTGGATGTATTGCGTGTCTGGGCTGTGAGCACGGCGTTCAGTGCAGACGGGAACCCTGTGTTCGGGAAACACCAGGGTTTGGACAACCTGTTTACCTTTGCCGGGTTCAAGGGGGCCTTCACAACAGCTCCTGCTGTGGCAAGAAAAGCAGCCACACTGCTGCTTTATGGGAACAACAACCTACCTGATCTGGCTCCGGGCCCCGAAAGGAAGATCAATCATGTGGATTGACGGTCACGTGCATCTGACCAGACCGGTTGACCGGTTGCTTGGTGAAATGGAACGTTGTGGGATCAGCCGGGCGGTGGTTTGCTCAGCAACGGTCGCTCGTGGTGAAGAGATCAATACACTGGAGGATGCGCTGGCGCTTCGGGAAACACTATCCGGTGCACATTTGAGGGAAAATCCATTGAGTGTTCTCAAAATCAATGAACAGTTTGCTGAGGCCATTCGTCCCTACGGTGATCGTCTCCTGGGAATGGGTAAAGTCGATCTCTTTGCCGGGAACCTCGATCAGCAACTGGATGACGTGGTGGCCCTGAACTTTTACGGAGTTGGAGAAATTTTGGGGGTTCATGGAAATGTGCAGGCCATGGTTCCCGTGTTGTCTTATTCCCAGAAACACGGCAACCTGCCGTTATTCGTTCATTGCGATGCGCCGGTTGACGGGAACGACCTGAGAACGTTGATTGAGCTTGCAGCCTCCTATCCGGGA
>SKMO01000097.1 GCA_007121025.1 Bacillota bacterium
CCGCCCGGATCACAGGATTTGTGGTCCAGGATTCAAATCCGATTTCCACATCCAGCCGGACACCGGGCTCCATGGAGAAGAACTCTTCCTGCAGTGGCTCCGCCACGCCCATGACGACAAACTGATCGCCAAGCGCAAATTCTCCAAAGTTCGAATCCGCCATGCCCTGGAACGTCACCGAAATGACGTCTCCTTCCTGGAGCTCTTCCAGCGTGCGGGCCCGCTCTTGTTCTTCCTGACGCTGTTCATCTGTGATTCTTTCATCGATGATTTCTTCATCTTCGGCCGGGCTCAGTTCCGGGAAGGTCACGTCAACGCCCTCCTCGAAGGTTACAAACCGGGAATCAATCCGCAGGCCCCGGCCACTGTCGTAGACTTCCCGCAGGGAGATCCCCGTGGCTTTGTCCACCCAGACCCGGTGTTCACTGTCACTGTCTGCATAGGTGAACAGATAGACCTGGGCATCACGTCCTGCCACCTGCTCTTCGGCCACCAGCCGGACGTCCGCCACCTGGCTGAGCCGTTCCCGGATTTCCGTATCCATACGGTACTCCTGCAACTCATAGGCCAGCATCTCTTCGGTCACCGTCCGCAACGTCAGCCGCCCGTCTCTGTCCACTTCGGTCAGCGTGTCTCCGCCGGTATACAACTTCTCTGTGGTTCCCCCCGGCCAGTGGTGTACTGCGTAAAAATGATTGGGCTGGCGGAAGAGGACCTCAATGGTTTCAAGGTACGTGACCCCTTCCTGTTCATCAACGATTTCCCGCTCAATCTCTCCCTGGAAGCTTTCCAGGTTTTCATACTGTTCCAGCATGCCAAAGGCAATGTTCCGGGGATCCAGGGGATCCTCCTGCAACTGCTGCCACACAAGCGCCCCTCCCAGCAGAAGGGCAACCGTGGCCGCCATGGCCACCAGTCTGCGGCCAAAGCTTCCGGCTCTGCCCGGCTTTCTTCTCGTTTGTTTCATCGGTTCACGAACTCCTTTTCCGGTTTCCGGCCGGGTCCGTCGAACGGACCGGACCGTTTCGAACAGGTCCATCAGTTCATCAAGGTCCTGTTCATCTGACGCGGCGGAAACATCCGGCCTGCGTTCATCATTGAGTGCATCAATGTATTGGGAAAGCATCTCTTCTTTTTCCTGCTGAGACAACTTTTTACTGG
Organism: Bacillota bacterium; assembly: GCA_007121025.1. Lineage (GTDB taxonomy): Bacteria > Bacillota > TC1 > TC1 > UBA5767 > SKMO01. Next base: position 1,162 of record SKMO01000097.1, read on the forward strand.
TCATGGAAACCTTCTCCTTCCTTCAGCAGATCTTTGAGTTTGGCCAGAGCCCGGAACTGAATGCTTTTGATCGTTCCTTCTGCACGGCCCAGACGTTCGGCCGTCTCTCTGACCGAGTACCCTTCAATGATCCGCATCGTGATCACCTGGACTTCCACCTGTTTCAGGTTTTTCATGGCCCTTTTCAGCACCATGGCATCCGTGATCCGTTGTTCCTGTTGGCGGTCTGCGTCAAAACGACTGAGGTCCTCCATGGGGATGACCGTGGTTTTCCGCCCTTTCTGGCGCCACCGGTCGATCACCAGGTTTTTCGCAGAACGGTACAGATAGGATTCGACCCGGGACGGGTCCAATGCCCCCTGCTTAAACGGCACATAGACCTTCCCAAATGCTTCCTGGGCCAGTTCTTCTGCCTCCTCCCGGTTTTGCACCAGGTAATAGAGGTACCGATAGACTTTCGTCCACATCCGCTCGTAGAGTTCCCTGAATTCCTCTTCCCTGTTCACGATACCGCTCATCAGTCCATTCCTTTCTCTCATCCATTGCTCGATTTCCCGGGAAGACAACCAGCCGGCATCCTGCGCGCCGAATCCCAGGCTGTTTGCCTCTTCACTCTTATTAACGCACTACTTGCCAAAAGGTTGCATTCATTCTGTTTTTTCCCCGAACGGGACCACCGGAGAGAGGGTTCCGGTTTTCCCGCTCCGGGAAAAAACAGAAATCCCCACCGGGGGGATTTCTGTTGGATGCATCGTTTAGCGATTCAGATTGTAGAATGTATTGTCCCCGGCAAACGTGGCAACATCACCCAGCTCGTCTTCGATCCGCAGAAGCTGGTTGTATTTGGCCACCCGGTCCGAACGGGAAGGCGCACCGGTTTTGATCTGTCCTGCGTTGGTCGCCACCGCGATATCCGCAATGGTGGTGTCCTCCGTTTCACCGGAACGGTGGGAGATCACCGCAGTGAATCCCGCCTTTTGAGCCATTTCGATGGCATTCATGGTTTCTGTCAGGGATCCGATCTGGTTGACTTTCACCAGAATGGAGTTGGCGGCTTTGGTTTCAATGCCCCGGGCCAGCCGTTCCGTGTTGGTGACGAACAGATCATCTCCGACGATCTGCAGCCGGTCGCCAAGCGTTTCGGTCATGTACTGGAAGCCTTCCCAGTCTTCCTCGCTCAGACCGTCTTCGATCGACACGATGGGGTATTTGTCCAGCAGAGCGGCGTAATACTCCACCATTTCTTTGCTGGTCAGCTCACGGTTCTCCGAAGCCAGCACGTACACCTTCTTCTCTGCATCATAGAATTCCGTGGATGCCGGGTCCATGGCAATCCGGAAATCGTCACCGGGCTTGTATCCCGCCGCCTCAATGGCTTCCATAATGAAGACCAGGGCCTCTTCGTTGGATCCCAGATCCGGTGCGAAGCCACCCTCGTCACCTACCGCTGTGTTCAGTCCTTTTTCCTTCAGAACTTTCTTCAGGTTGTGGAACACTTCTGCACACATCCGGAGCCCCTGTGCGAAATTGGCTGCACCCACAGGCATGACCATGAACTCCTGAAAGTCCA
>SKMO01000017.1 GCA_007121025.1 Bacillota bacterium
CTATCGGCCACTTGGCCACTCAAGCCGATGATTAGATGGACATACAGGGGAGTGTGACGGGCTTGACTTTCCCATAAAACTATCACAGAATTATTGTATGACAGTTGTCCGTTGAGACTATTTCAAGAGACTTGTGCGCATGACGATTTGTTCACGAAACATTGGACAAACGCGCAACTGGAAAGCAATTTTTGTTTCGATCTTCCAAACAGATACAGGCAGTAGCTTGATCGCTCAAGTCGGTATTGTTCACTCTTTCCGGACGAGCTTACCAAGAGCGGAGGTGCAGAAATGCCATTGAAAATCAGCCAAGATGACTTAATAGAGACGCAGTGGGAATCACTGGAAACAGAAAAAGTCCAGTCCATTCTAGATACAGGTGAAGAAGGCTTGGACAGTCAGGAAGCGGCTGACAGGCAGTCTAAATTCGGCTTGAACCAACTTCCTAAGCAAAAAAAAGAGAGCGAACTGGTTAAATTCTTCAAGCAGTTTAATAATGCCCTGATCTATGTATTGTTGGCAGCTACTGTGTTGACTGCCATTTTAGGCCATTGGATTGATACCGGGGTTATTCTGTCAGTGGTCATCATTAACGCCATCATCGGGTATATTCAGGAAAGTAAGGCCGAGAAAGCTTTGGAGGGCATCAAGCAATTGCTCTCGCTCAAGTCGTCAGTCATCAGGGATGGCAAGCGTGGGGAAATCCCGGCAGAAGAACTAACCATTGGTGACCTGGTTTTGCTAGGGGCGGGGGATAAGGTCCCCGCAGATATTCGCCTGACAGAAGTCAACAATCTGCGCGTTGAGGAAGCACCCCTGACCGGAGAGTCAAAGGCGGTCTCCAAACAGGTCGTTCCAGTCGATTCTGACACTGTACTGGGTGACAGGTATTCCATGGTCTATACTGGCACAACGGTTCGTCAGGGCAGTGCTGCAGGAATCGTCGTGGCGATTGGTGGCGATACTGAGTTGGGCAAGATCAACGCCATGTTGTCGGAAACCAAAGAAGTCACAACACCTCTGATCCGCAAAATTAATGGTTTGGGCAAAAGGCTTTCAGTCGTGATTATCCTTTTTTCCCTTGCGGTTATGCTATATGGGACTTTTGTACAGGGGCTTGGCTGGGCGGAAAGCGCAATGGCAGTGATTGGCTTGGCAGTGGCTGCAATCCCCGAAGGACTGCCTGCCATAATGACGATAACACTGGCCATCGGTGTCCAGGAAATGGCGCGCAGGCATGCCATTATCAGGAACCTGCCTTCTGTGGAAACGCTGGGTTCCGTGACGGTTATCTGCTCGGACAAGACTGGCACTCTGACCAAGAATGAAATGACAGCCAAAAGCATCTATACGACTGCAGGTCAATATGAAATCGAAGGCACCGGTTATGAACCAGAGGGCCGGATAATGCAGGAGGATGAAGCTGTAGACAGTGACGACCGACCCGAACTGGCACGCCTGCTGCAGACAGCCTACCTGAGCAATGATGCCCAGATTTCAGAAGAGGACGGGCAGTGGCAGGTTGAGGGATCACCGACAGATGGCGCATTGATGACGCTTGCATTGAAGGCAGACATGGACAAACTTGAGGCGGAAAGATTGTCTACCATCCCCTTTGATTCCGAGCATAAGTATATCGCAACGAAACATCGGTTGGATCAGGAGACGTTGCTTTTTGTCAGCGGAGCTCCCGAACGCCTGCTGGACATGGCTGTGAGTCAGATGAAACCTGATGGAAGCACTGAGGATCTTGACGCTGACTTCTGGAAGGAGAAAATCGAGGACGGCGCTTCTTCGGGCCTCAGAATGATCGGCCTGGCTTATTGCCAGGCCCCGTCTGACGACGCTGAACAAGACCTGACTCACGAAGACCTGGAAGGAAAACTGACTTATCTGGGCGTAGTGGGGCTGATTGATCCCCCAAGTCCCGAGGCGATAGAAGCCATATCCCTGGCTAAGCAGTCCGGTATCCGCGTGAAAATGATCACCGGTGACCATGCACTGGTGGCCAAAGCGGTTGCCCGGGAGATGGGAATCAGCGACGACGGCAAAGTTATCAGTGGCGCAGAAATTGAAGAGATGGATGACCGGGAACTGGAACAGGCAGCTGCGGATTGCGATATTTTTGCCAGAAGCAGTCCGGAACACAAACTCAGGCTTGTAAAGGCACTGCAACAGAACGGTGAGATATGCGCCATGACTGGAGATGGCGTGAACGATGCACCGGCCCTGAAAAAAGCGGATATCGGCATTGCCATGGGGATAAAGGGAACAGAGGTCACCAAAGAGGCCGCGGCCATGGTGCTGGCTGACGACAACTTTGCTTCCATCATGGCTGCAGCCGAGGAAGGCAGACGGATATACGACAATCTGCGTAAGACGCTGTTGTTTTTGCTGCCGGTCAATGGCGCTGAGTCACTTGTCATACTGGTCGCCATATTGCTCGGGCTGACATTACCGGTGACACCGGTTCAGATTCTGTGGATAAATATGATTTCCGCGGTGACAATGGCTGTTTCCCTTGCCTTTGAGCCAGCTGAAGAAAATGTGATGAACAAGCCCCCCCGGGATCCCGAAACGTCAATACTTGGGGGGCGCCTTGTTTTTCGGATTTTGATGGTGTCTGTTTTGATTGGCGGAGTTACTTTCTTTTTTTTCACACGACTGGAACTGAACCCGTCGTACACACTGGAAACAGCCAGAACCATTACGGTAAACGCCATTGTCTTTGGGGAGCTCTTCTACCTGTTCAATTGCAGACGCCTGCATCAACCAGCACTGGGCAAGGGCTTTTTTACAAACAAAGTGACGTTTATCTCGGTTGGCACAATGCTTGCCCTCCAGCTTTCATTCACCTATATGCCATTTATGAATGTGCTGTTTGGAACCAGCCCCCTGGCGCCGGTCCAATGGTTGTATATTATCGGGTTAGGCATTGGCGTGTTCATTCTGGTGGAAATGGAGAAGCTGCTGACCAGAAAAATGTCAGCATAAAAATTGATTGATTTTCTCTGTGTTTAGGTCATTGAGAGTGACAAAACCATTGTGACTTGCCTCGGAAAATAATTGGGACTGTCCTGAAAATGAATTTTTCCTTTGATCCCGAGTCAGCGCATTTGACCTTCGGCTCATAAATAGTTGCTTTAGCGCAGAGAATATGATAAAATGCTTCCTTCTCCATTTTGTGATATACTAATTACAGTGATGGATGGAGGCGTTAGAATGTTTGAAATCGGGAACAAAGTGGTCTATCCGATGCACGGAGCCGGCGTGATCATCGAAATAGAACAACAGGAATACCTGGGCAAAGAGTGTCCGTATTATGTGATTCGTCTGCTGAACAATGAAATGCAGGTGATGCTTCCGGTGGAAAAAGCTGACCAGCTGGGGTTGCGTTGTGTAAACGGGATGGAACGGCTGAAGGATGTCTATGTGGTGTTGGCCGGTTGTGCCCGTGTCCTCCCGGAAAACTGGAATCACCGGTACCGATCCAATATGGAAAAACTCAAAACGGGGCGGATTCAGGATATGGCAGAAGTGATCAAGGATTTGTATCTTCGGGATCGGGAAAAAGGGCTGTCAACGGGTGAAAAAAAGATGCTGGAAAATGCACTGGAGATACTGATCAGTGAGATTTCACTGTCTTCTGAGATGGACCGTGCCGATGTTCGCCGCGAACTTCTTTCCTGTATGCAGGAATAGCTTGTTTTTGGTGATCAACCTGGAATTCAACGCCGGTTTTCGGCGAAACCCTCATGGTTGGATGACAATTGGACAGCGGCGTCACCGAATGTCCTGTATTTCTGCAGGAAGACTATAATTATTATTCGCGATGGTTTATAATCATAATTATTTATTTCTTATTTATCTCATATCATTTTTTATTTTTACTGGTAGACTCGGAGGATTTTTATGCTAAAAAAGACCATTACGCTGATTGTCACTGCAGCAGTGTCCATTCAGCTGTATCTGTTGTTGCGGATTGGCATGCGACAGTACTTTGACGTCGTGATTGATCAGAATATTCCGTCCCTTGTGGGGAGTGTTGCCGGGGTGATTCTGCTCAGTTTTCTGTTGTCAAAGGTGCTGATATTCCTGCTTTTAAAAGTGGCCAATGTGGTCCGGATCAGCATTGAAAAAATTTCTGTTCAGGAAATGATCAGCGGGCTTCTGGGCATGCTGATCGGACTTGTGGTGGCTCTCTTGCTCGGGAATTCCATCTTCAAGCTTCCGGTCGTCGGACCTTATTTTTATGTCCTGGTGGCGGTCTTTTTTGCCTACCTGGGATGGATGATCGGCGTAAAACGGCGGGAAGAGCTGGTTGGGCTGTTTCCTTCAAGCCTGTTCAAGAACATACGGCATCGGTCGCCGTCGGGTAATCCCTGCTCCAGCAAATTGGTTGACACCAGTGTGATTATTGACGGAAGGATTTCTGATATCTGGCAATGCGGCTTTATTGAAGGGGATCTGGTGGTCCCGAATTTTGTTTTGGAGGAACTGCAGAAAATTTCCGATTCGTCCGACTCTCTTAAACGCAACCGGGGACGCAGGGGACTTGATATTCTGCGTAAAATGCAGCAGGAGCCTGATGTCGTTGTGCGTATTGATGAAACGGACTATCCGGATTTGTCCGAAGTGGATGCCAAACTGGTCCGGATGGGTATGGAAAAACACATGCCCATCTTAACGAATGATTACAACCTGAACAAAGTGGCCCAACTCCAAGGAGTCAAGGTATTGAACATCAATGAGCTGGCCAATGCTGTCAAGCCTGTGGTCCTTCCTGGTGAAGAGTTCGAAATCCTGGTCTTGAAAGAAGGCAAGGAAGCCGCTCAGGGGATTGGCTATCTGGACGATGGCACCATGGTCGTGGTGGAGAATGGCAAGAAGCTGGTCGGGAAAACCATTGCAGTTATGGTGACCAGTATCCTGCAAACAGCGGCCGGCAGGATGATTTTTGCCAGGCCAAAATAGGAGGGACAATGGACATCTCTGTGGTGATTGTGGCAGCAGGCCGCGGCCAGAGAATGGGGGGAGACATTGCAAAACAGTATCTGACCATCTCAGGCCAGACAATTCTTGAGCATACCCTCTCGTTTTGGGACCGGTGTCCGGGTGTCTCAGAGATCATTCTGGTGTTGCCGCCGGAAGACCTTGGTTTGTGGGCAGGAAAACTGAGACAAGAATATAAGCGGCTGAACGCTGTCGTGCCCGGAGGAAAAGATCGGACAGAGTCGGTTTTATCCGGGGTGGGAAAAGCTATGGCTCAGGCGGAATTTGTGGCCGTACACGATGGTGTACGGCCCCTTTTATCGGAAGAAATGGTCCTGCGGGTATTTGAAGGGGCAAAACAGTGTGACTGTGTCATCCCGGTTGTTCCTTTGCGGGATACTGTGAAAAAAATCGACCCGGAGGGGTACGTCACGGCGACCCCTCCGAGAGAATGCATGGTGGCCGTCCAGACACCCCAGTTGTTTCGCCGGAGGGTGCTTCTGGAACTGCTTCGTGCTCCCCGCAGACACCCGGTGACCGATGAAGCAACCCTTTTTGAGCGGGCCGGACATCCGGTGCTGACTGTCCCGGGCGATCTGCGAAACATCAAAATCACTACGGTTGAAGATCTGCTGGTGGCAGAGGTTTTTCTAAAGGAGCAGAGGAAATGAGAGTTGGCATAGGAACGGATGTCCATCGTCTGGTTGAGGGGCGCAAACTGATTCTTGGTGGCGTGACCATTCCCTGGTCCAAAGGTCTTTTGGGACATTCGGATGCAGATGTCCTGCTTCACGCTGTCATGGACGCTATCTTGGGAGCGTTGGCTCTTGGGGATATCGGCTGGTTGTTCCCGGATGGGGATGACCGGTGGAAAGGGGCTTCCAGTATGGACATGCTGGAAGCCGTGGCCGGGCATATGTCCAGAGCCGGTTGTCGGATCGGCAATGTGGATGCGGTTGTGATGGCGCAGTCGCCCAAGCTGGCAGATCATATCCCGGAAATGCGCAGGAACATGGCCGTTGCCCTGGGAACGGAAGTCGAACGGATCAGCGTGAAGGCGACCACCACGGAGCGTCTGGGTTTTGTCGGCGAGGGAAAAGGCATCGCAGCCCAGGCGGTGGTTCTGCTGGAATCATTTGAATGAAACGGGGTCTGTGGTAAAATCAAAGGCAGACCGTGAAAGGGGAAACAACCATGAAAAAAGTCAGATTGAGATTTGCACCGAGTCCGACGGGGCCACTGCACATTGGTGGAGCCCGCTCTGCCCTGTTCAATTATCTCTATGCTCGTAAATACGACGGAGATTTCATTGTCCGGATTGAAGACACTGATTTGGATCGTTCCAGCCGGGAATCGGAAGAAAATATCAAAGACGCCCTCCTCTGGCTGGGAATTGACTGGAATGAGGGAATCGACCGGGGGGGCAGTGTCGGTCCTTACCGGCAGACAGAGCGCTTGGAGACGTACGGGAAAGCTGTGGAACGGCTGATGGAAACAGGGTCGGCTTACCGCTGCTATTGCTCCCCTGATGAACTGGAGGCCATGCGGGAGGAACAGAAAGCACGCAGTGAGATGCCCCGATACGACGGGCGGTGCAGAAATCTGACACCCGAGCAGGAAGATATGTTTCAATTTGAGGGACGAAAACCGGTGATCCGTTTCAGGGTTCCAGAGGGAAAGAGCATCGTTATTGATGATCTGGTCCGGGGCCGTGTGGTGTTTGAATCTGATGGGATTGGTGATTATGTCATCGTCAAATCCGATGGCATTCCTACGTACAATTTTGCTGTTGTAGTAGACGACCATACCATGGAGATCTCTCATGTGATTCGGGGAGAGGAGCATCTGTCCAATACACCGAGACAGTCCATGCTTTACGATGCTCTTGACTGGGAGCCCCCGGCATTTGCGCACGTTTCGTTGATTCTGGGTAAGGATCGGAGCAAAATGAGCAAGCGCCATGGGTCGACGTCTGTGGAGAACTACCGCAATGCCGGTTATCTTCCGGAAGGGCTGGTGAATTTCCTGGCTCTCCTGGGATGGTCTCCAGAGGGTGAAGAAGAAATATTTTCCATGGACGAGTTGATCCGTCTGTTTGACCTGGACCGTGTGGCGAAAAATCCAGCGGTTTTCGATCTTGAAAAACTGCGGTGGATCAATCACCAACACATTCAGCGGGGAGATCTTTCCAGGTTGACGGAAAGTGCAGTTCCTTACCTGGTGGAGGCGGGCTTTCTGACCGCAGAGCAGGCGGATCAGGAAGCAGACAGACTGGAAGCCATGATGAGTGTCATTCGATCGGGACTCGACGCGCTTGAGGATGTGAAGGACAGGGCAGAGCTGTTTTTCCACAGCCGTCCGCTGGAAGATCCGCAGGCCCGTGAGATGGTGAGTCAGGATTATATACCGGATATGCTTCGAACGTTTTTAACACATCTGGATAACGGTGAGAAACTTACCCCCGGAGGGGTGAAAAAGGCGTTCAAGGAAACCATGAAAGAACTGGATCTCAAAGGCAAGCAGGTGTTTATGCCCGTGCGGATTGCGGTTACCGGGGTGATGAGTGGTCCGGAGATGCATGAACTGATTCCTGTTCTGGGCGTCGATGAGGTTCGACGGAGAATGGAACAAAATCTTGGACGGACATTGTGAAGGAGGAACCATGATCAAAGTATACAATACGATGGAACGAAAAAAAGTTCCCTTCATTCCCCAAACTGAAAGCCGGGTCAGCATGTATGTCTGCGGGCCAACAACGTATAATTATATTCACATCGGTAACGCACGCCCGATCGTGGTTTTTGATGCAATCCGCAAGTACTTGCAGTACAAAGGCTTTGATGTAACCTATGTTCAGAACTACACGGACATTGATGATAAAATCATCCGTAAGGCCCGTGAAGAAAAAACAGACCCGCTGGAGCTGGCTGGCCGGTATATTGAGGAATACAGCAAGGATGCTGCAGCTCTGGGCGTGGAACCGGCGAACATCCATCCCAAGGTCAGTGAGAACATCCCGGAGATTGTCGAGATGATTCAGACACTCATTGAAAAGGGGCATGCCTATGAGCGCAATGGCGACGTGTATTTCCGTGTGCGCAGTTTCAGGGAATACGGGAAGCTCTCCGGGCGGGATCTTGATGAACTCAAAAGTGGTGCCCGTGTCCAAGTGGATGAATTAAAGGAAGATCCCCTGGACTTTGCGCTGTGGAAAAAAGCCAAACCGGAAGAGCCGTCCTGGGAGAGTCCCTGGGGACAGGGCCGTCCGGGTTGGCATATTGAGTGTTCAGCCATGAGCATGAAGTTCATGGGCCCGACCTTTGATATTCATGGTGGCGGTTATGATCTGGTCTTTCCCCATCATGAAAATGAAATTGCCCAGTCTGAGTGTTATACGGGGCAGACGTTTGCCAATTACTGGCTTCACAACGGGTTTATCACAGTCAACGAGGAAAAAATGAGCAAGTCTCTGGGGAATTTCTTTCTGGTCCGGGAAGTTCTGGAGACGTTTTCTGGCGCCGTGGTCCGTTTTTTTCTGTTGTCGACCCACTACCGGAGTCCACTGGATTTTAGCGATACGAAACTGGCTGAAGATGAGCGGGCGTTAAGCAAGCTGCAAAACACCTGGGAGCATCTGTTGGAGGCAACCCCAACAAGGGGCGCTGTCGGTGCACCGTCTCTCGAAGACGCTGCCCGAGCCGCCCGGTTGCACATTGAAGAAGCCATGGACGACGATTTTAACACAGCACTGGCTGTGGGCGCGTTGTTCGATTTTGCCCGGGAAATCAATTCCGGACTGGCCAGAGGACTGACGGAAGAAGAGCTGGAGGCGGCAAAGCAGGTATTGCAGGACTTCGGCGTCGACATACTGGGTGTGTTGACAGAAAAAGCGGCCCCGGCTGGAGACGACGCACTGACAGCGGATCTGATGGAACTGATCATTGAAATCCGGACAAAAGTACGGGAAGACAAGAACTGGTCCTTGGCTGACTTGATTCGTGATCGCTTGAAAGAAAAGGGGGTTCACCTCGAAGACACCAAAGAGGGGACCCGTTGGAAAGTTCAATGATGGTTCGCCTGACCCCATTCGAGGCCCGGCAGTGGCCCCCGTTGGCTTTGGCCTATTTGGGCGATGCAGTATTGGAAATCAGCGTCCGGGAGCGGATCCTGCTTTCCGGTTCTTTCAGGATGAATCTGGTCCACAGAAAAACGGTCCGTTATGTGCGGGCGTCTGCACAGGCGGATGCGATGATCGCCCTTGAATCACAACTCAATGGGGAAGAGGAAGCCATTTATAAGCGGGGGCGCAATGCAAAGCCAGGCCACGTCAGGCGCAATGCTGACCTGACTGAATATCGTCTGGCGACCGGCTTCGAAGCATTGGTGGGGTACCTCCACCTGACGGACAACCAGGAAAGGCTTTCATGGGTGTTGGACACGCTGTATGAGACTGTAGAAGGAAAGGAAACGCGATGAATATTATCAAGCCCAGGGTGCTTGTCCCACAGGATCAACTGGATCCCGGGATGCTCACCCGACTCGAGAGATGTGCCCGGATCTGCTATAAATCGGAAGAGAAAATGGTTACCGGGAAAAGCGGATTTCTGGCTTCGGTGATTGCCAGGGGACATGAATCGGTGATCGAGCATGAAAAAATAACAGTCCTGATGATTACGGACCGTGGAGTGACCCATGAATTTGTCCGTCACCGGGTAGGCAGTTATTCTCAGGAGTCAACCCGTTACTGCAATTACGGCCAGAACAGATTTGGGCGGGAGATCACTGTGATCGAGCCGTACTTCTATCGTGACACAACGCGCTATGAGATCTGGAAAGAAGGGTGTCTTGCAGCGGAGCGGGCCTATTTTGCCCTTCTTGAAAGCGGATCCACTCCTCAGGAGGCCCGGTCTGTCCTGCCCAACAGCCTGAAAACGGAACTCGCGGTGACGTACAATATCCGTCAGTGGCGTCATTTTCTGACGCTGCGCTGTGATGTGTCGGCCCACCCTCAGGCCAGACAGATGGCCATTCCACTGCTGCTGCTGTTCCAGGAGAGGTTGCCTGTATTGTTTGGCGATATCGCCTATGACCGTACCTTTCCTGTAGGGGAAGGGGCCGAAATTGTTCTGACGGATGAGTTGTTTGTTGCACGGGGGGATTCCTGATGGATGACATCATTTATGGACGAAACCCTGTTCGGGAAGCCCTGCAAGGGAGCACCTCGGTCAACCGTGTGCTCCTGGCAAAGGGGACAACCCACAGCGGCAGGAATAAAGACATTGAGGCTCTGGCCAAGAAAGCAGGGGTGCCGGTGGAGTATGTGGACCGTCCTGTACTGCGTGAGAAAGCCGGAAGCGAACAGCACCAGGGTGTGGTGGCTCATCTTTCTCCGTTTTCCTATGTGGAGGTCTCTGATCTGTTGGCCAGGGCGAAGTCCAGCGGGCAGGTTCCTCTGGTGGTGATCTGTGATCACATCGAAGACCCACATAATCTGGGGGCCATCATCCGCAGCGCTGAAGCATTTGGAGCCCATGGCGTGGTGGTTCCCAAGAAGCGCTCAGCTCCGGTGACCGGTACAGTGGTCAAGGCATCGGTTGGGGCGGCGCTGAGTATTCCGGTGGCCAGAGTGGGGAACCTGGTGCAGGCCGTGGAAGAGTGCAAGGCGCAGGGACTCTGGATTGCGGCAACGGATATGGATGGTGACGATCTGGGGTCCTGTCAGGCACTCAGTGGAGCGCTGGCGGTGGTCGTGGGAAATGAGGGGCACGGGATCAGTCCGTTGCTGAAAAAGCACTGCGATTTTACGGTCCGGATTCCAATGCGCGGGACGATTGGATCACTGAACGCGTCGGCGGCGGCGGCCATTGTGTTGTATGAAATTGTGCGTCGGCAGCAAGAGGAAGCAGGCAGCCAATGAACGAGGCCCTGGTCATCGACGGATACAACCTGTTGTACGCTTTGAAGAAACAGGCACGACTGTCTCCGGTGGATCTGGAACACGCCCGGGTGCAGATGCTCGATCAGCTGATCAATTTCGCCGCATACCAGGATAAACGGATCATTGTGGTGTTTGATGGTCGTGGAACAGGAAGCCTGGAGCGGCACCAGTCTGTTGAGGTGGTTTACACCCGGGACAACCAGACGGCAGATAGTTATATTGAAATGCTCATTCCGGAACTGATCCGGGATCACCGGGTGACTGTTGTGACGTCGGATTATGAAGAACAAAAAAACGTGTTCGGTTCAGGCGCGCTTCGCTACAGCTCCAGAGAATTTGCGCTGTTTTTGGAAGAAAGCAAAAAAAATGAACGACGGCACTATACCGACCGAACCGGTCAGGCTGGTCATCTGGACCGCAGGTTGGATGCCTCACTTTGGCGGATACTGGAAAAGCGCCGAAGAGAGTAGAAACGGGTGCCCTTGAATAAAGAGGAGACTTCGGCTATAATTACTTTCGCGCTTGCGTTAAGAGCAGGCCACTGCGGGGGAATACTGATGGATTTAGAATTATCACACGAAGTGGAAGAATATATCTTACTTACGGACGAAGAGCTTGTGGTGAAATCGCAGGAGGGTGATGATTTTGCCCAGGAATTTCTGATCAACCGGTACAAGAATTTTGTGCGTGTCAAAGCAAGATCGTATTTCCTGATCGGTGCAGACCGGGAAGATATTGTTCAGGAAGGGATGATCGGCCTCTACAAGGCCATCCGGGATTTCCGCTATGAGAAACTGGCATCCTTTCGTGCATTTGCTGAATTGTGTGTGACCAGGCAGATCATTACAGCCATCAAAACGGCAACCCGGCAGAAGCACATTCCGTTGAATTCCTACGTGTCTCTGAACAAGCCGATTTATGACGAAGAGTCCGACCGTACCCTGTTGGACGTGATTGCCGCGTCCAAAATCTCCGATCCGGAGGATTTGATCATCAGCCGGGAAGAGTTTGACAGCATTGAGGATAAAATGGCGAAGGTGCTCAGCCCATTGGAGTGGAAAGTGCTGAATTCGTATCTGGAGGGCAAGTCTTATCTGGAGATTGCAGCGGATCTGGAAAGACATGTGAAGTCGATCGACAATGCTCTGCAAAGGGTCAAACGGAAGCTGGAAAAATGCCTGGAAAAAAAGGGATAAGTTGTTGACAATTGCCCCGGAGATCCGTAGAATGATGAAAGTGATGTGACGAAGGATTGCCAACATAGCTCAGTCGGCAGAGCGTCGCCATGGTAAGGCGAAGGTCACCAGTTCAAATCTGGTTGTTGGCTCCAAATGGCCGGTTCGAAAGAACCGGTCTTTTTGCTTTGGAAACTAACATGTAACATGCAAGTGCCAATCGGGAAGCAACCGCAGGTGGAGCGGTGGGTAACGATTGGACGTCTCCCGCTTTTTCTATATCATAAGATTCCAGCAACCAGGGATCGACCCTGGTGCTTTGGGGATGCTGGGGTGCTCGCACATCAACAAGTCAGCTGCGTTCATTCAGCATCTTTTCGTACGCTATCTGCATACGATGGATCAAAGTGTTGTTCCTGCTCCCATCGTCAAGCATCGTTCACCCTTCTCTAAAGGTCATGAAGATGGTTTTTCAATGGGGACACGGGTGTTGCATTCGTTTATCCGGTCCAACAGACTGTTTACAGATGGGTTGAGGTGTGCTAGGATAAGTCATAAGACGTAGGTATGTGTTACCGATAGGAGGGTTGTTTGTGGAAATGAAAAAGAGTCACCCCATTGTGGATTTTGAAGTAGCGGTTAAGGTGCCCGTCATAGTCGACGGAAAACCTCTGATGGCCAGTCGCGGGAAACCCATCGCCGCTGCGCTCATCGAGGCGGGCATCGATGTCTTCAGGATCACCGAGAAGAAGAAGAGCCCCAGGGGCCTGTTCTGTGGCATCGGGCAGTGCAACGACTGCGTCATGGAGGTCAACGGAATTCCCAATGTCCGGACTTGTGTGACACCGCTGGAAGAAGGCATGGACATCCGGACTCAGGAGGGCCTGGGGAAGGTCGGTGACATCCGATGAAAACGACGGAAATACTGGTGATCGGGGCAGGACCCGCGGGACTCGGCGCCGCCATTGAGTCGGCGCGGCTTGGGGCCCAGGTGGTGTTGCTTGATGAAAACGATACGGCAGGTGGTCAGCTGTTCAAGCAGATCCACAAATTTTTTGGGAGTGCCAAGCACTACGCCGGTGTGCGTGGCTTTCAAATCGGAGAGGAATTGCTGGAGCAGACAGAGGCACTGGGCGTGGAGGTTCTGCTGGATGCGCGTGCGGTTGGCATGCTTGATGACGGTTCGGTCGCGATTATGCGGTCCGGGGTGCTTGAGCGCATCAGCGCGAAAAAAATTATTCTGGCAACCGGCGCCCGGGAGAATGCAATCAGCTTTCCCGGATGGACACTGCCTGGCGTCATGACCGCCGGTGCGGCCCAGACCTTCAGCAATGTCCACGACACATTGGTCGGCCGCAATATCCTCATGGTTGGTACCGGTAACGTGGGGCTTATCGTCTCCTACCAGCTCATGCAGGCCGGGGCCAGCATCCGGGGGCTGGTGGATGTGGTGCCCCGGGTGTCGGGATACGGCGTGCATGCCGGCAAGATTAAGCGGTCTGGCGTCCCCATCTGGACGTCGCATACGGTGATCGAAGCCAGGGGCGGGACACGGGTGGAGGAAGCCGTGATCGCGCAGGTGGATGAGCGGTTTGCCCCCATTTCAGGGACGGAACGCGTGCTCACGGTGGACACCATCCTGCTGGCGGTCGGCCTGACGCCCAAGGTGGAGCTTGCCCGAATGGCCGGATGCCGGCTGACGATGGAACAGGCGCTAGGTGGCCACATGCCTTATCATAACGCGGACATGCAGAGCAGCCGGAAAGACATTTACGTTTGCGGAGACATTGCCGGGGTGGAGGAAGCCAACACGGCACTCGATGAGGGGCGCCTGGCGGGCACCGCGGCGGCCCAGTCCCTGGGGTATGGGGATGTCACCACGGATCAGGTCAAAAATGAACTGAGCGAAGGATTGTGCGCGTTGCGCATGGGTGCGTTCGGAGAAAAACGTCTGGCCTGTAAGGAGCGCATCATAAGGGAGTGGAGCTGGTGATGAATAAAAGTCTGATTGAACGGGGTTACATCGAAGTCGAAGATCTCAAAAACGATATGAACTATCCGAGCGCGGATCGGTTTAAACGAGGTCCGGTGGCCATCATTGAGTGCCTGCAGGACATTCCCTGTGATCCCTGCCGGGACGCTTGTCCATACGGGGCCATTGAGCTCGATGGCCTGACCGAGCGGCCCCGCCTACACGAGGACAAGTGCACGGGATGCGGGTTGTGCATCGCGGTCTGTCCCGGCCAGGCTATCTTCACGGTGGACCGAAGCGGGGAGGATGGGTTCGTGACCTTCCCCTATGAGTACCTGCCACTGCCCGAGAAGGGCATGCGGGTGATGGCGGTCGACCGTGCCGGTGAGCCGGTCTGCGAGGCCGAGGTGATCAAGGTGATGGATGCAAAGAAGATGAACCGGACGCGGCTGGTGACGATCCGCGTCCCGCGGGAGCGGGTGGACGAGGTGCGTTTCATCCAGAAAATTGAGGCAGGTGAATAAGTTGGACAGACAAGAGGAAATGTTATGCCGCTGCGAGGAAGTGACGCGGGCAGAGATCGAAGAAGCGATCGCGGACGGCCGGACGACGCTGTCGGGCATCAAGCGGCAGACGCGGGCCGGCATGGGCGCCTGCCAGGGGCGTACATGCGCCAAGCTGATCGGGCGGATCCTGGTGGAAAGGGACGTGCGCCTGCCGGCCGAAATTGACATCGATACGCCACGGACGCCGGTGGTTCCGGTTTGCATAGGAAGCATCCCCGACGAAGAAACGGAACAGAGGTGAGGACTACTCCATGAAACATTATCAGGCTATTGTCGTGGGCGCAGGGTATCCGGGCTGCTCGATCGCCTATCATCTGAGCAAGGCGGGTGTGGATACACTGCTGCTCGAAAAAAGTGAGATTTCAGCCGGAGCCTCGGGCGGAAACTTCGGCTGCATCCAGGTGCAGGATGCCAGTCTCGGATTGAGTCTCGAACTGACCATGCGCAGTTTTAAGCGTGTGATGCGCTATGAGGAGGAACTGGACACGGATCTGGAGCTGACCTCACTGGGGTCCCTGATCGGTGCGACCAATGAAGCAGAAATGGAAGAGCTTGAATCGCTGTACCGCGGCAAGAAAGAGGCAGGACTGGACATCCATCTTTACGGACCGGAACAACTGCATGAAGCAGAACCCAACATGCGTGTGGAGGCATTTCTCGGGGCTACCTACTACCGGCAGGGCAGGCTCAATCCGTTTAAGCTGTTGTACGGTTTTGTGCGACAGGGACGGGAACATGGCCTTGAAGTGCGCGAGAGCACCCGTGTCGCCAGTCTTTTCATGGAAGCAGGCGCGGTGCGCGGCGTTGTGCTCGGGGATGGCGAAATCATCCGGGCTGACCGGGTGGTGGTGGCTGCCGGTGCCTGGACCAGAGAACTTTGCCGGACGGCCAACATCGAGGTGCCGATCGAATATGTCCGAGCCGAAGGGTTCGTGACCGAAAAAATCCGCCCCTTCCTGAACAATTATTATTCGGCCGCTTCGTTTTTCACCGCTGCCCACGATGTGGATGGTGTCGGCATGTCTCTGTGTATGGGGCAGACGATGTCAGGCAATCTGCTGATCGGGGAGACCAGCAAACCGGGGGATGTGGCTCCGGACGATGCGAGCCCACTTACGTCATTCGATCATTTTCTCGCGGTGCGCCAGGCGCTGTCAGAGTGTTTTCCTGCCCTGGAGAACGTGAACCTGCTCCGTGCCTGGACGACAGTCTCACCCTACACGAACACCATGGAGCCGGTGCTCGGGTCTGTGGGCCCAGAAGGACTTTTGGTGGCAGCAGGCTTCAAGAGCTGCGTGATCATGACGGCGGTCGCCGGGGATATCATCACGGATCTGGTGACACGTGGTGAAACGTTTTGCGACCTGTCGGGCTTCAATGGACAGGTCCGTCCTCTGGCCTGAGCAAACCGAAGGAGGAACCCTGATGAAATTGAAAAAAGCCAGACCGCTTTACCTGCAGGCGCGCGATGAACTCGCGCGCCGTATTGCCAAGATGAAACCCGGTGAAAACCGGCTTCCATCTGAGGAAGAATTGACACGTCAGCTGGGTGTCAGCCGCTCGACTGTTCGCGAGGCACTGCATGACATGATTCTTGAAGGAATCGTGACCAAACGACATGGCAAGGGCAATTTCGCCCATCCGGCGGTGCTCAAGATCCCGTACCGCATCGACTATGATCCGGATTTCCGCGAATTGCTGGACGATCCCAATCAGACTCTGACCATCAAGAGCAGTCCGTATCAACTCGGGTCTCCTTCCGAGAAGATGGTCCAACGTATGCCGGAGGCCGAAGGTGAGCTCGTCTATCGGTGGGACTGGGAATACTATCTCGGCGACACACTCTATGTGATCGCAACGGAGGAGATTCCCGCCCGCTTCTTCCAACGTGAGCCTCAGTACAGCGAAGAGTTTTCAGTCAAGGAGTTCGTGGCCAGCCACTGCAAAAAAGATCTTGCCTATTTCATTTCCTGGATCCGGGCCAGTGATCGTCCTGACATCGCTGAGCGATTCGGTGTCCGTGAGACCATCATCCAGGACTGGGAGGAGGTGTACCACGACATCGAGGATCATGCCATCTGCTACTCTGAGGTCTACTTCAACCCGTCCTGCATGGAAGTTGCCATCCTGACATCGCTATAAAGTGTGCGCGAAGCGGTATCGTGCTGCTTTGCAGTCAGATAAGAAAAAATGTCCTGAGACCCATGTTTTGAGGGTACAGGGCATTTCTTGACACTGCGGGGTGTGTATAATGAACACCCCATGTTTGCAGGGATGCCATGCACATCAATGGCTAACCGGAATCCGTTCTCATGCCTGAATTCGAATGGCTCCATGGTCAATGTGATCGTTCGCAACCGGCCATCCGTTTTTCCGGGGAGGCCGTGGTACCCTAGTTGCGTGCACCCCGATCATGGTTATGAAGGTGTCCTGGGCTGGAAAGGCCCTGCTCGCTACGCCAATCGGTTCAAGAACGCGACGTCACCAGTGGTGAAAATGATTTCGACTGGGGTGACAACCGGTTAATGGAGGTTCCGTGGATAAGGCTGCCGGAAGAATCAGTGCTGTCCCGGTGGAATGTCGGTCATGCGACAGCTTGTGCCCTGTGTGCGGGATTGGACAGATACGGAGGATTTTTTATCCGAAAAACATCAGAATACCCGACCTCTACAGGTGGCGGGATGAATGATGTCGATGTTTTGCATATCGCCTTCCGAAACGAGCTGGAATATGATGCAATAAGAACAAATGTCTGTTCGTGGGAGGTGATCGCTGCATTGATACACAAGGCGTACAAAGGCAGAATCGATTCAAATCGCAGCCAGCGCGAACGGATTGCAAAGACGATTGGCTGTTGCCGATTCGTCTTTAACCATTTCCCTGTCCAGTGGAACGGGGCCTGCGGGACAACCGGTAAGGGGCTGTCATCTTCTGCCTGTTGTGCCAGGATGACTGTTCTCAAAAAAGAACCGGGTACAGTCGTATACCACCCAATGCGTCAATGGACACCGTGCTGTTGTCGGGGATCGGATGAAACGGCCAAAACGTGGTCTGGTCAGATGTGCCGGATCCCGGGATATTGAAGGCAGAATTCCAAATGCGACCGTCAGAGGGAGTCCTGCAGGGAACTGTTTCGTGTCCATCCTGGCAGAAACTGAGATTGCAAGTTTCCCGGGACGGGACGCGCCTGTGGCGTCGATGTTGGTCTGAAAACCTGGGCTGGCTTATCAGATGGTACCGTCTATGAGAACCCGGAATGGTTGGGAACGCTGGAAGCGAAGCTGGCAAAAGAACAGCGCATCCTGTCGGGGCGGGAAAAAGGCAGTGCAAACTGGAAGGAACAGAGGATCCGGGTTGCCCGGGTCCATGAACAAATTGCCAATGCAAGAGCAGTTGTCCTGCATAAAACCACAACCATGATTGTCAAAAACCACGACATCATCGGCATTGAGGATTTGAGGATCGGTAACCTGCTCAAAAACGCAAACCGTTCCAGGGCGATTTCCGAAGTCTCCTGGCGCATGTTCAGGACGATGCTGGAATACAAAGCCGACTGGTATGGCAAACAGGTCGTTGTGATCGCCAAAAACGTAGCTTCCAGCCAGCTGTGCTCTTCCTGTGGGCACACAAACAAAGCCGTTGAGAGCTTATCCGTCCGGGAGTGGAACGGTCCCGCATGCGGTTCGTTCCATGACAGCGCTCTTAACGCAAGCATCAATTTGAAAAATGAAGCCATAAGACGTTTAACCGTAGGGACGACGGGGGTAGCCTGATCACAAACGGCCCGACAGGGCGGTGTTCTTGGGAATCTCCCGCTTCAATCCGTCAGGATAAGAGGGGAGTTCAAGGCACTACAGATAGCTCTCCAGATCGGCGGTGACCTCACACTCCAGGTTGTCCGGGCTTTCCTCAGGATCGAAACTGGCCCGCAGCATCGTCGGCGTAAAAATGTTCGGGTTGAAATAAATCCGGTTGTGACAGACCTGCTCATCCCGGACGGTGTAGAAGACTTCCTTCCAGGACAACAGAGGGGACCCCGGCGTCACACCGAAGCGCCGGCCGGTGGTCTCATCGGCCAGAGCGGCTTCAAAGTGGACAATAGAATGATTGATGACCTCGCTGGTGTAATCGAAAATAAACGAAAAGAAGTTGCTTTTGGGCAAATCCACGGGAGGTTCCGTCTCGAATTTGTTCCGTAAAATATGGATCCGAAATGCTGCGGCCGCCTGGTCATCGGCGAACAGCAGCTCATCGTAGACGAAGAATTCACCTTGCATGTCGTCGACCGACAGTTCTTCGAAGCGGGACAGAGATTGGACGAATCGGGGGCGGTATCCACCTTCCGCCAGCATGCCGGCAAAGTCCAGTTTCAGGTCAATCCGGAACCGGGTGTTCACGGCGCTGTCCATCACGATGTTGCCGATGCCCTGACGTTTCGTGATGATCCCCTGGGACGTCAGTTCAGAAAGGGCCTCCCGGATGGTGCTTCGACTGACGCCGAACATCTTGGACAAAGCCTCTTCTGACGGTAGGACATTGTCCATGATGACGCCTGCGTGGATCATCTGGATCAACTTCTTTCCGACTTTCCGGTACAGCGGGACACTTTTCACATAGAGCATTGGAGACTCCTTTCACACGTTGAATCGTCTGATGACCATACGGTAATTATAGCATGGATTCCGGTCGCAAAAGAGGAACTCGCTGAAATACGTCGAAACATCTAATCATCAGACGATCGAATGAGTGTCTGTGGCAAATCAAAGGGGAAGGTGGCAACAATGAACAAACAGGAATGCCTGGAGACCCGGGACCGCTATCTGATGGCGCAAATCCGTCATCAGTTGTACGATGAGCCATTGGTGCTCAGTCATGGAAAGATGGACAAACTGTACGATACAGACGGAAAAGAATACATTGACTGTTTCAGTGGAATTATGGTGGTCAGTCTGGGGCACTGCAATCCGGAGATCAACGAGGCGATCCACAGACAACTGGACACACTGTGCCATGTATCGACTTTTTTT
Organism: Bacillota bacterium; assembly: GCA_007121025.1. GTDB lineage: Bacteria > Bacillota > TC1 > TC1 > UBA5767 > SKMO01. Next base: position 19,671 of record SKMO01000017.1, read on the forward strand.
TTGACACCGCAAATGCTGGAACTTGCGGAGGAACTTGCCCGCATTACCCCGGAAGGACTCGTGAGAAGCTATTTCGTCAACTCGGGAAGTGAGGCGGTGGATGGCGCCATACTGCTGGCCAGGGCGTATACGGGGAAAGACGGGGTTGTTCCGGTGACCCATGCTTACCATGGCAGAACGTTGCTGGGGACTGTCTGCACCAATGTTGCACCTCACGGACAGACGGATCCCCGGGCAGAGGAACAACATGTTGTGTTTGGTCAGAACGGCTATTGCTACCGCTGTCCGTATGGAGAACAGACACCGGGCTGTTCTCTGGAATGCACCCGGGCTGTGCGCAGATCCGTCGAGTCCTGTGGACCCGGGGGATTTGCAGCGATCCTGCTGGAACCCATCCAGGGTGTCGGCGGGGTGATCACCCCGCCGGCGGACTACCTGAAAGAGGTCCAGCAAATCGCCTGGGACCACGGGGGACTGCTGATCCTCGATGAAGTGCAGTCCGGTTTTGGGCGGACGGGGTCCATGTTTTATACAAGCCAGATCGACGGACTGAATCCGGACATTCTGTGCATGGCCAAAGCCATGGGCAACGGCCTTGCAGCCGGAGCCTACATTGCCCGGGATGAGGTGGGGGAGGCTCTGAAGGCGCCGACGTTTGCCACTTTCGGGGGAAGTCCCCTGGCCAGTGCGGCTTCCCTGGCGGTGATTCATTACATGGAAGAACACCGGACACCGGAAAGGGCACAGCGGGCGGGCCGGCGGTTTCGCGCAGGCCTTCGTGAGATGCAAAAGGACATTGAACAGATTGGCGATCTTCGGGGTGAAGGTTTGTTTCTGGGGGTGGAGCTGGTCAGAGACAGGCACAGCCGGGAACCGGCCTCAGAAGAAACACTGGCCATTCTGACAGAATGCAAGAGGAACGGACTCATTGTGGGCAAGTCAGGACAGAAAACCAACGTCATCCGGATCGGCCCACCCCTGATCATCTCCGATGACTCCATTGACCGGGCGCTGGATATTCTTGATTTGTCCATCCGTAAGGTGTTTGCCGGTACGTCAGGTGGTGGACCGCTTGGGTAAACTGATTCTGACCAATGCAACCGTCGTGACAATGAATCCGCAGTGGGACATTCTCTATGATCAGGCAGTGTTGATACAGGATGACCGGATTGCAGAATTGGGCCCGGCAGAACAGGTCGAACGAACCTGTGCTGTTGACGTGCCCCGGGTTGATCTGACCGGGCAGATAGTGTTTCCCGGACTGATCAACACCCATGTTCATTCCTTCCAGACGCTGCTGAAAGGGTTGGAAGCAGACACAGAGCTGGAACACTGGCTGGCCCGGGTGATCACACCGGTGGTCACCAGGATCAGCAAGGAGCAACTCCGTCTGGGGGCGGTTCTCTCCGGACTGGAGGCCATCCGCTCGGGGACCACAACCGTCTTGGATTATCAGTACATCCAGTACAGGCCTGGCATGAACGATGCGGCCATCGCAGGATACAGGGAATTGGGGTTGCGGCTTGTCCTTGGCCGGGGCTATGCGGACACAGGGGTGCAGTTTGGCGCCAATCCCGGGGAGCTGGAAAGCCTGGAGACCATCGGAGCAGACATTGAAGATCTGGTCCGGCGCCACCACCAACAGGGCGATGGCATGGTCCGGATTGCCCTGGCGCCCTCTGTGGTCTGGATGTGCACCCCGGAATGTCTGGAATGGACCCGCCGGACCAGTCATCAACACGGACTTCTGGTGACCATCCATGTGGCGGAAACGGATTTCGACAACCAGTGTAGTCTGGCACTCCATGGCCGGACGGATTTCGGTGTCTGCGAGGCAGCCGGACTGGTAAACGACCGGCTCCTGATGGTTCACTGTGTCCGGCTGACCGATGAAGAGATTCGCCGGGCGGCAGACAGGGGTGCAGCGTTTTCCTACAATCCGGTGAGCAACATGTACCTGGCCTCCGGCTGCCCACCCATTCCGGCTCTGAAACGTTCCGGAATGGTCTGTTCCCTGGGCACCGACGGAGCGGCCAGCAACAACACGAACGACCTGTTGGAGACCATGAAAGCCGGGGTGCTGCTGGCCAAGGCCCATACCCGGGATCCGGCATCAATCAGTGCCATGGACATCCTGGCCTGGGCAACCTGCGACGGAGCCCGGGCACTGGGAATGGACCGGGACATCGGGTCCCTGGAAGTGGGGAAGAAGGCGGATCTGTTCGTTTTCGATCCGGGGGCCACAGCCAAATCGGCGTACATGCACGATCCGGTGGCCACACTGGTCTATTCGTCAGATCCCCGCAACATACGCTCTGTGCTGGTTGATGGCCGCCCGGTTCTCTGGGACGGGAAACTGGTGAACGGAGATGAAGAGCAACTGATCGATGCGGCCTGTCGGGCGGCCCGGGCGCTCGGTTCTGAACAACATTAATCACTGACCTCCGCACGAGCGACTGCGGGGGTTTTTGGCTGTCAGGAGACTGCCGGGGGTCCTGAAAAAGGAGCCAGCAAACGAGAGGTAACCGTTGTTACAGAAAAGCGGGTGCCGTGGCCTTATACTGAAGTCACAAGTTGAAAAAAGGAGGAATGGAACATGACCATTCATAAAGACATGACGATCGGGGAACTGATTCGTGAAAAGCCGGAGGCAATCGGCGTTCTGGCCGGTTTTGGCATGGGGTGTGTTGGTTGTCCATCAGCCCAGGCGGAGACGCTGGAAGAAGCATGCATGGTGCATCAGCTGGACGTCAATGTGCTGCTCGACGCCCTGAAAAACGCCTAGGGAGGACACGGATATGAGTGCATTCATCGGGCCGATCCACCATTGGCTCTACAATAAAATCAAACTGCAGGAAATGATGACCGAGTCCCTTTTCGAAACAGCGGCTGAGCGCGGTGTTCCGGTGGACGAGATGCGGGCGGAAAGTGTGCGTCTGTTTGGTGAGCCGGTGGGCGGTGATCTGGAAGGAGAAGTGGACCAGGGGAACATCCATGGCTGGCTTCAGGAACGGATCGGCCGGGCGGAACGGCGCCTGGCGTTTGTGGTCACCGGGCTTCTGGAACGGGGAGCACTGGATGGGGCGCAACTTGATGAAACGTTCCGGGCTCTTGGCCACCAAGCGGCAGTGGGTGCCGGAGAGAAAATTGACGGACCTCCGAAAATGTTCAATCTGCTGTTTGACTATCTGGTCGAAGGGATGCCCTGCGACCGGGTGAATGAAATGATCCAAAGTGATGACAATGAGGTTCGCTGGCGGACCACCACCTGCCTTCATCAGCCGTACTGGGATGAAGTGGGTGGAAACGTGTCCTGGTATTACCGGGTCCGTGATGCCTGGATCCAGGGTTTCCTGGAGGGAGCAGGTGACCGGATGGTCTACCAGAGACAGGAAAGTGGTGAGCACGTCCTCAGAAAGGTGGAAGGGAAATGAATGGTATTGAACTGATGGTTCTGGAACATACATACATCAAGCGCATGCTGAACGTCATGCGCAGCGCGTCTTATGGTGTCCTCAAAGGAGAGCCGATTGTCCGGAAGGATTTCGATCAGATGATCGATTTTGTCCGGAATTATGCGGACAATCATCATCACGGAAAGGAAGAGCGGATGCTGTTCAACCGGATGATGGAGGAACTGGGTCCCGTGGCGGAAAAGCTGGTCAGGCACGGCATGCTGGTGGAACACGATCTGGGACGTCTTTTCATCCGGCAGTTGGAAGAGGCGCTCGACCGGGTCGAGGCCGGAGAGGATGAAGCAAGGCTTGATGTGATCGGCAACGCCATCGGGTACACCGATCTGCTGACCCGCCACATCGACAAGGAAGACAATGTGGTTTACCCGTTTTCGCAAAACAACCTGTCTGCCGGCACACGCCAGATCATTGACACGGAGTGTGAAGCGTTTGAACAGGAAACAGAGCAGTCCGGTGTGCAGAATAAATACATTAATTTGTTGGAAGAATTGGAAGCCAGATATCGAACAGGAGTGAACAGACATGACTGAACATTTTCGGGCAGGCGATCGGGTGGGGGACATTGTGACCCGGCTGCCGGACGCCGCCAAGCTGTTTATGGCGTACAACATTGATTTTTGCTGCGGGGGGAGCCGCTCATTGTCTGAAGCAGCCGATGAGCAGGGTCTCAACGTGCGGGAGGTTCTGGTGTCCCTGGAGGGTCTGCAGAAGCGGCAGAGTGTGAACAACACAGGGGTGACGGACTGGTCACAGCAAAGTGCCACCCGCCTGACTGAGTACATTGTGTCGACCCACCATGCATTTCTGAAAGAGAACCTCAGCCGGATCAGTGAACTCCTGTTCATGATTCTGCTCGTGCACAGTGACCGGCATCCGGAACTTTACCGGGTTCATGAGCTTTACAACGATCTGCGAAAGGAGCTGGAGGCCCATCTGGTCAAGGAAGAAACCATCCTGTTTCCATTGATTCAGTTGTACGAAGCCGATGCCGACGGTGGACCGGACCGGGACCAGCTGATTGAGGTCATGGGGAACATCGAAGACGAACACGTTCTGGCCGGGGATATTCTCAAAGAACTAAGGGAGATCACCGATGGTTACAGCCCCCCGGAGGACGGTTGTGGAACGTTTGAGATCAGCTACCGGAAACTGGCGGAACTGGAAGAAAACACGTTCCGTCACATCCACCTCGAAAACAACGTGATGTTTCAAAAAATCTGATTTGCATTCTCCCCAGGGTCCGACCGGACTTTCTGCCGGTTGGTCACTGGGGACTTCATGTTTTTGGAGGCAGGAGTTGTGTATTGGGCAGCGAAAACAAAGAACATGGTCCGTGGTACGGAGTTTAACAGTTGATGCGGAGTGGGATGACCTTTACGGTGGTCAGTCAGGAGGGTACCGGATGGCTGAACAGATTAGCATTAGAGGGGCATTTGACCTGCATATTCATTCGACACCGAGTCTGTTTCCGCGGATTGCGGACGACCGCACTGTGGTTGAAGAAGCCCGAAAAGCCGGAATGGCCGGCGTCATGTTGAAATGCCATCATCAGAGCACGGTCGAACGGGCCCAGATTCTTCAGGATGAGTATCCGGACATTGGGGTGTACGGTGGGATTGTGCTGAACGATTATGTGGGCGGACTGGATCCGGCTGTTGTGGAAGACGCCCTGCGTCTGGGCGCAAGACAAATCTGGATGCCGACCATTGATGCCCGCAACCACATCGCCGTCCATGGCGCACGGGGAACGTACGATGTACAGAAGATTTCCGATGCGTTTCCGGAACCGGAGCACAGGGATCCGAAAGGGTTATCTATCCATGATCCGGAGGGCAGACTGCGGACATCGGTCCGGGAGATTCTCAGTCTGATCGCCTGTTACGGTGCCATATTGGGCACCTGTCACCTGGGGCGGCAGGAAATCATCGACCTGGTCCGGGAAGCCAGGAAGGCGGGGATCCGGAACATATTGGTGACTCATCCATATTTCAAAGTACCTGCTCTGTGCCTAGGGGATCTCAAAACACTGACGGCCATGGGTGCCACGGCGGAGTTTGGTTACTGTACGGTGTCGCCCATGTGGCATTACAGCACCGTTCAGGACGTGGCGCACGCCATCGAAGAGATTGGTGCAGACCGGTGCATTGTGATGAGTGATACAGGACAGCGGCACAACCCCATGCCACACGAGAGTTTGCGGGTGTTTGCCCAGTGCCTTCATGAATGCGGACTGACTGTGGACCAGATAGAACTCCTGATGATAAAAAACCCGAGCCGGCTTCTGGGACTTTGACCCTTGCGCCCGTTGATCCCGGCGGGCCGTTACCAGGAGGAGGCAAAGAAGCGGCATGGCATAGATATGCATTGCAACGTAAAACAAACCATCGCATTCACCGGTTTGGTGACCCACAAAAAATATTTTGAACGTCAAGCTATTGACGGATAAGGGTCCGTTTTTTTACCGTAGAATAGTATAAAAAAACCCATGAAAACAAAGGTTCAGCAACGGTGATGTTCACCTGATTTGCTAAAACAGACCGGGTTATTCGCGAGAATTTTCTGACATTTTATCCAAAATTCCTGTGGCATTTTTACACGGGTGCTGTTATAATTATACCCGATCAATAATTCTCATAGAAGAGTGGTCGACATTCTTTGGAACATCGACTGTACGGATCTGTTGACTGCTTTTTATGAACGGGCACTGGCACAGACCGACAGGACCCATCACTTTAACGACGAAGGGATGGAAAGTCGATAGACCACTCTCCGGGATTGTTTGACATCTAGTCATCTAGTTGCGGATCTGAAGTGGAATTCTTAACATGACTGCTATGAATGCCAGAAATCTTCCTGGTGTGATGGAAACTGCTGTGAGGTAGAATCCAAATAATTTTTTAACGGGGGTCTTTGATGAAAGAAGGAAAGTTGATGAACCGCTGGTTGGCGGTGCTTGGGACACTGATGATCATCCCAAGTTGTGGTGCAGTGTACGCGTGGAGCATTTACAGGGATCCACTGGCGCAGATTCTTAGTGGACACATGGGGGTATCGGCTGCCAGCCTGACCTCACCACTGAACTTCGTCTTTTCGCTGGTCATTGTGTTCTTTGCCATTGGTGCATTGCCCGGAGGGATGCTGCAGGATAGGATCGGGCCTAAGAAGGTCGCGATCATTGGTGGCGCTTTGCTTGGATCGGGATTGATCCTCTCCAGTTTTGCCACCAGCGTCACGTGGTTGTACATGTTCTACGGAGTGCTCAGTGGCGTTGGGATCGGTTTTGCATACATCGTTCCTTTGGCTACCTGCAACAAATGGTTCCCGGACAAGCGTGGTGTGATTTCCGGAGTCGGTGTAGCCGGTATGGGACTTGGCACCATCGTGTTCACACCCATCGGACAGGCCCTGATCGGCCTGATTGGCCCACTGGCCACGATGCGTGTGTTGGGAGTTGTGTTCTTCGCGCTGGTCACCATTGGTGCCCAGTGGATGGTTGTTCCTCCCGCAGGATACAAGCCTGAGGGTTGGGAGCCAACGGGAATACAGAGAGATGTTGTCAACTACACCCAGCATGAAATGATGAGAACCCCGGCATTTCCCAAGATTTGGATCGCTTTTATGCTTGGTTGCGCGGCCGGTCTGATGATGATCGGGCAAGCCTCACCCATTGGCCAGCAGATCGCAGGACTTTCTGTCGCAGAAGCGGCTGCCATCGTTGGTATGCTGGGAATCTTCAACGGGATCGGTCGGATTTTCTGGGGAGCCACGTCAGATAAGCTTGGCCGTATGAACACCATTGCGGTTGTTTCGGCCATTACAGGCATCGCGATGATTTCGTTCAATTTCATCTCTTCCGGTATTCTGTTTGCCATCGCCATTTCCACTGTCACGTTTTGCTTTGGCGGATACATGGCACTGTTCCCTGCAGTGACGGCCGACTTTTACGGGTGTAAATACTACGGCGGAAACTACGGGATCATTTATCTTGGCTGGGGAGCCGCGGCCATCGTCGGTGGCTGGATCGGAACGGCGTTCAATCTGCAGACATCATTCTACCTGGCCGCCGGACTGTCAGCAGTTTCTGTTGTGCTGGCCCTGACCACCAAACGGCCAGAGACAGCTACAGATCCCAGAGAAGCAGAGGTTCCCAGTGGAATCCTGTTGACTCCCTGCGAAGCGCAGGCATGCGAGTGCGAGTAAACTGATCGGGCATCCGCGTCATTGTTCAGATGTCAAGTCCCGGCCGGCAGGGCCCAATGCGTGCCTGCCGACCGGGGCATATGCCTTTACCGCTTGAACATTCGACACTGATTGGTTACAGCAGGGAGGATAACTGAATGCTAAAAACATACGAGCCAGACAGTCTTTGCCGCCCAGAACTGTTATCTTTTTCCGGTTGGACGATTTCATTCTGGGCAGGAAGCATCAATATGATTGCTTCATTTTCCATTCTTTTTTCCCGGGTTTCTCACATGACAGGACCGACGTCTGATCTGTCCCGTTTCCTGGGGTCAGACATTCAGATGGCCCTCTTCATGGGACTGATCCTCATTTCGTTTGTGTTCGGTGCCTATATGGCAGCCGTCATGGCGAGAACATTTAAGGTGACAATCAACCTGATGCTATCCACCCTTCCGGTGTTTCTGTCAGTTCTGTTGCTGCTGACCAATCATCCGCTGCTGGCAGGGGGCGGAAACCACTTGTTTGCAATCTTGTTGCCGTTGGGCATGGGCTGGCAGAACGGTGCTACCTCACAATGTAAAATTGGGAGGACGACACATGTCACCGGAGACATCACAGATATCGGTTTAGCCATAGCCCAGGGAGACTGGACGAAGGCCCGCTATTTTTCAGTGAAATTTTCAGGTCATGTGATTGGTGGAATGACGGGACTGTTTCTGATGGGATTCAATGGCGCCTTAGCACTGCTTGTCAGTGCGTCCGGAATTGTGCTCACCGGGCTGGCCATCAATGCCTTTGATTACCAGCATCAGCTGAGCAAACAGCGAACAGCAGATCGAGTGCCTTCGGCTGAGCCCGTTTTTGCGGAGATGCTCACGGCGAAAGCCGAGTAAAACATTGAAGAGACACCTGAACCTGGACGCGCTGTACCACGGCTGTCCGGGTTTTTTGTTTCTCAACGCGTCCCGGCAACATGACCGGAAACAGACACCGGGGCAGTTTTGGTCTCAACTGCAGGACGGCCGTGGATTCCGTGAGACAGATCGGTCTGGTTCTGGTATGACGCATGGTTTGGTCTGGATCAGGGTTGAGCTCTTGCGAATGACCTGCCAAAACGAAGCCATCTCTGCTAGAATGATAAGGGGATGCAGACTTGGTCTGTGTGTCCTTTTCTTATGACAGGATGAGGTGAACAACATGCGAAGAAAAAATGTGGGAACGGGTCCATGGAGTGTGCTTGTGAGTGCGGTCATGGTCAACCTGGGACTGGGCATTCTGTATGCCTGGAGCGTGTTCCAAAAAGAACTGGTCTATTCCTGGGGATGGAGTCACAGTGCTGCGTCCATTCCTTATGGACTGGGCATTGCTGTCTTCACAATGGCCCTGATCGTCAGCGGACGGCTGCAGGACCGGATCGGTCCGGAGAAAGTGGTGGTGGCTGGAGTTCTTCTTGCGGGCTTGGGTTTGGTGTTGTCCGGGCTGGCCAGGCAACCGGTCACCCTGACGCTGGCATATGGCGTTGTGGCGGCGGCAGGAATCGGCACGGGCTATGCGTGCATGATACCCGCAGTGATGAAATGGTTTCCGCCAAGGCGCAAAGGAACGGTCACCGGACTGGTGGTGGGCGGATTCGGCCTTTCGGCGCTGGTCATTGCGCCGCTTGCAGACGGCCTGGTGACAAGATTCGGGTTGTCCAGAGGCATGGTTGTTCTGGGCGTTCTCATCCTGCTGTGGGGAATCGGTCCA
>SKMO01000167.1 GCA_007121025.1 Bacillota bacterium
CCGTGGAGGCTCACGAGGGGCAGATCGCGACGGTCACCATAGAAGCACCAGCACAGGGCCAGCGCGCCCGGCCGGGCCAGGCGGGCCATGTGCGCCGCCATCTGCACCCGGCCGGCGCCGCGGAGGTCGTCGAGGGTGCCGAAGTCGAGGAGCAGGTCGTACGGCCCGTCGACCGCGGCCGGCAGCGTGTCGGCGGTCAGGTCCACCTCGAGGAAGCGGCACCGATCGGCGACGCCGGCCTCCCGAGCGCGGGCCCGGGCCTTGTCGAGCGCGACCGGGGAGAAGTCCACGCCGGTCGCGTCGAACCCTCGGCGCGCCAACTCCACGACGTTCGCGCCGGTGCCGCAGCCGAGGTCGATGGCCCGCGGGTGGGTGGCTGGGGCCACCTCGCCGTCGGCGAGCAACCGGAGCAGCTCCGCTCGTACACCGACGGCGTCCCAAGGGGCCCACCAGCGATAGAACGCGTCGTAGATCCGATGGTGCACCATCGTCATCCCTCCTTCGGTCAGCGGCGGGCCATCGCGGCCTGCAGGAACGTCGAGGTGGCGGTCGCGGCTGCCGCCGGGTCGTCCAGCCACGGGAGGTGGCCGGCGTCCGGGACCATCGTCAGCGTCGCGCCAGGCAGCACCTCCACGAGGTGGCGGGCGACCGCCTCCCCGCCGAACGTGTCGTCCGCGCCCCACCAGAACAGCGTGGGCACGTGGACCTGCGCGAGGAGCGCGTCGGTCAGTCGGATCGACTCGATGCTCGAGATGGCGCTGCCGATCATCTCGCCGTCGTTGCGCATGGTGTCGGTGTGCCGCTGCATCGCCAGGTACCAGTCGGTGAACGCCGGCGGGATCCGACCGGCGTCGAGGGAGCGGCCGTGCCCGATCTGGCGCAGGATCGCCCGGTTCGCCGGCTCGTTCGGGGGAAGGACCCCCATGATCCGGCGGACCCAGCTCCGGGCCATCAGCCGCAGGAAGGGTGGCAGCTGGTCACCCGGGATCATCGCCGGGGCGGCCATCTGCACCATCCGATCGAACCGATCGGGGTGAGCGGCCGCGGATCGCAGCGCGAGGTGGCCGCCGAACGATGACGCGACGACGTGGGCGCGGGCGAGACCGAGGCCGTCGAGCACATCGGGCACGAAGCTGGCGCCGATCCGCGGCAGGTTGGAGGCGGTCACCGGGTACGGCGCGCTCAGTCCCGTGCCGGGTCGATCGACCAGCAGACAGCGCCAGCCGTGGAGGTGCTCGAGCATCGGCAGCCAGGTCGATCCGGTGTTGGGTCCCCCGTTGAGGAACAGGACCGGGGGGCCCTCTCCCACCTCCTGCACGCGTACCGCCGTGCCGGTGGTCGGAAGGCGGACCTGGTGCTCGGTGGTCGGCTCCTGGCCGATCGACGCCCAGAAGGCGGCCTCCGCAGCACGGTAGGCGGCGGGGTCAGCGGACATGGAGGGTCCCCTCCATCGACTCGTGGCCGGGCACGTCACACCAGTAGCGGTAGCTGCCGGGGACGAGCTCGATCGGGATGCGCACGGCGCTGCTCGCGGCCAGGACCTCGTGCACCTCGGCGTCATCGATGACGAACGTGTGGTGGAACGGGTCGCGGTTGTCGACCCAGAGCACGCCGCCGGCGGTGACCGCCACCTCCTCGGGCCAGACGCTGCGGTCGGTGACCAGCGGGACGTCGCCGTCCTGGAGAGCCGCGCTGTCCACGTTCGCGGCGGCCACCAGAGAGACGGCGGTGGCCAGCAGCCCGATGCCGACCGCACCGGCCACCAGCCGCCGGCGGGCGCCGTCCCCGGCGTCCCGCCACCGCAGGACGACCCCGACGATGGCCGTGACGAACGCGAGGACGAGGAGCACCTCCGCGAGGAAGCTCACCGGTGACTCCGGGTGGGCGAGGTTGGTGAGGACGAAGGGCACGCTGCCGCCGAGGTAGAGGACGGCGACGGCGGCGGCGAGGCCCAGCAGCCAGCGCGGCCGGCGGCGGAGCAGCGCGCCGGCGATCACCGTGGTGAGCACGGCGAAGATCGCGAGCGGTGGGATCACGTGGCCAGCGAGCAGCTGGTAGACGACCAGCACCCCGGCGGCGACCAGCAGGGCTCCGGCCACCAGCCGGTCACCGCCTTGGTCGGTCGGCACGATCGTGGTGGACGGTCGGGGTCTCTCGGCGGTCCGGCTCACGGTGCTGCTCCTCGGCTCGTGGCCACACGGGGGATGCGGTCCGGTGGCGACGCTACGGAGGGCACTCGAAGCCGGACACCGGGTTGGCTGCCCTGCTCGTTGTGGCTACCCCCACCGGCGTCCGGCGGTTTCCCTCCTCCCCTGCGGCCGCGTGCTCGGGCATGATTGGCCGGTGCTGCCCTCCTCGCGAACCGCCAGCCTCCTCCTCATCGTGGGAGGAGCCTCGCTCGCGGTCACGGTGCCGATGGCTGTGGTCGACGGCCGGGCGCTCAAGGAGCTGCCGTGGGTAGCCGGTACCGCGCTCTTCGTCGCGGCCGCGGCCCTCGTGCATCGCCGGCGACCACAGCTGCCGGTGGCCCGCTGGTTCGCGGTCGCCGCTGGCCTGGTCGGCCTCGTCCAGAGCCTGGATGGCGTGCTCAGCCAGTACATCACGACGCTGGCGCCGTCGCGTGCGGCCCTGCTCGCCTTCACCTACCAGTCCGCGAGCGTGCTCGGCGGCATCGCGCTGGTCCACCTGATCGGCCTGTTCCCGA
>SKMO01000160.1 GCA_007121025.1 Bacillota bacterium
CAAACAGACAGGGCCTGTCAATTGACAGGCCCTGTCTGTTTGCTTATGCAGAAATCGTGCTGGAACAGAGGGAGGCGGAGATACCGAAAATGAAAACGAATCCATCAATTGGATAAAAACCCGCCATTACCGGGGAGTTTTTGGACGTTTTTGGGTTTTTTCTTGTGCAGGGGGCATACAATGGGTTACTGCATCCAGCAGTAAGGCCAACAGGCCGGAATGGTTCAGAAATAGCAGAAGAAAATCCGCATTACAATCACAAACAGAGGCAGGAAAAAGACCGTCATCAGTCCGCAAAGGGCCAGGGCCAAGCCGGACATCGCCCCTTCCGTGGGGCCCAGTTCCAGAGCTTTGGAGGTCCCAAGTGCATGAGAGGCGGTCCCAATGGCAATGCCTTTGGCCACTGGGTGATGAATCCCGAAAAGCGGGTAAAGCCTCCGGGCCAGCAACGCCCCCAGAACACCGGTCAGAATGACCGAGATGACCGTGACCGGCACAACCCCACCGATGGCCGTGCTCGTTTCAATGGCCATCGGAGTGGTGATGGACTTGGGCAGCAGGGACAGAGCCAGCATGTACTCGAGTCCGAAAACCAGGGACAATGTGGTGACCGACAAGGCCGACATCATCATACCGGCAACAACACCGCTGAGGATCGCTGTCTTGTTGCCCAGAAGGTGACGGAGGTTGCGGTAGAGGGGAATCGCCAAGACGACGACCGCGGGCCTCAGGAAGAAGCTGATCGCGTCACCGGCCGGTCGATACGTCGTCTCATAGGGAAGTCGGAAAAGCACTAAAAGGGCGACCAGAACGACCATCGAAAAAATGTTCGGATGAAGAAAAGACGCGTGTCCGGAGAGTCGGTAAACCTTTGCGCCGATCCAGTATAAGAAGATCGTCACACCAACGCCGGCAAGGATTATGATCACATTACTCAGGGGAATCACCCCGTTTCGTTTCTTTCATGCGGATGACTGCCTGAACGGTCCAACCGGTCACCAGCATCACCAGAATCCCACTGATCACCAGAACCAGGATCAGGCGAAGCCAGAGACCTTCCAGAACATCCAGGTACGCCAGGATGCTGACCCCGGCCGGAATGAAGAAGAAGGGCAGGAAGCGCAGAAACAGATCACCGGCGTCACCGATGAGTGATTCCCGCAGAAGCCCGGTCTGCAGGAGCACCAACAGAATCAGCATCCCTAAAATCGATCCGGGAACCGGCAGAAGAAAGAGAGCCGTCAATAATTCACCGACCTGCCAGATGGCCATGATCAAAAGAAACTGCATCGGGAGTCGCAGTATGGTTTTCAAAGGGAACACCTCCTGTTGTGCTGTGTTGTTTCTTATGTCCGATAATATATATTATGTCAAGTTTCAAAAATGTTATTCCGGCATCTCTTTCTGAAGACCTCGCTCTCAGACCGGTCTCCCCCTTCAGACGCGTCCCATGGTCGGTTTGATTAATCTGTTGCCAGGATGAATCCGCCTCCAAGAACAATGTCCTCATCGTAAAAGACAGCGGACTGCCCGGGCGTTATGGCGGCTTCCGGCTCCTGCAGCTCCACCCGGCAGTCGCCATTCTTTTCCGGATAGACGATGGCCTTCAGCGGTCTGCTGCGATAACGGACCTTCACCGTGGTCTCCAGGGGCTCTGACAGGCTGTCCAGAGCCGACAGAACCACGTCCCCCACCTGGAATGTGGTTTGTTCAAGGGATTCGCGGGGACCCACCATTATGGTGTTCGCTGCCGGATCAATCCGGCAGACATAAGCGGGATAGCCCAGGGCCAGTCCCAGCCCTTTTCGTTGCCCCACGGTATAAAAGCCGATACCCTGGTGCGTCCCGATGGGGTTTCCCTGCAGATCCACAAAGGCCCCTTCCGTCATTCCTTCCCGTCCGTAACGGCGCAAAAATGAGCGGTAATCGTCATCCGGAATAAAGCAGATTTCCTGGCTTTCACCCTTCTGTTTCACATTGAAACCAAGCTGAGTGGCTTTTTCCAGAATCCGGTCTTTTGTGTAGATTCCCAGGGGAAACTCGCAGGCCTCCAGCTGCTCGGTGGTCAGACGGTACATGAAATAGGATTGATCCTTGCGGAGATCATCACCCTTGCGCAGAACGGTTTTTCCATACGTTTCTGACCAGGAGGCCTTTGCATAGTGACCGGTGGCGATCCGCTGGTACCCCTTTTCCCGGGCAAACCCCAGCAGCAGTCCGAACTTCATGAACCGGTTGCACATGACACAGGGATTGGGGGTTCTTCCCGCCCCATATTCATGGAGAAAGACATCGATGACCTGCTCCCGGAAGGCTTCCCGCAGATCCAACACGTAAAACGGGATGTCCAGCATGTCGGCAATCCGCCGGGCATCGGCCAGGGCGCTTTCAAAAGTGCTGTCACTTTCCAGTTCCTCAGGCAGAAGTCGCATGATGCCCCCGGCCAATCGGTGGCCTTCTTCCTTCAGTAAAGCAGCAACAGCGGAGCTGTCCACTCCGCCGCTCATGGCAATGAAAATGTTTTTGGTGTCCGTCCTCATCATTCATCCTCCAAGCGGTGTTCCCGTTCCAGGGCGTCCTGATAGAGCGGTGACAGGGCACGCAGACGGCCGATGATCTCCGGAAACCGGCGGAGCATCTCCTCCACATCGTGTTCCGTGTTGCCACGTCCCAGGGTCACCCGGACCGCGCTCTGACAAA
>SKMO01000066.1 GCA_007121025.1 Bacillota bacterium
ATTTGGCACCACTGTGCCCGGACCCTGGGACAAAGGGCAACCCCCGGTGATCTGCGTACGGCGCTGGCTTCACCAGGCGGCAGTGTTCGGGCAGACAAGCCGGGGGCAGCGACGGCGTTCCTTGGATGAACTGCAGCACATTCTGGCATTGAATCCCTATCTTCCCGTCCAGGAACTCCAGACGATGGCCCGGGAATTGACGGAGCACTGGAAAGTTCAGGGGCGTCCACTTCGTCTGGAACTGTTGCAGATTTTACGGTGTCTGCAGAATGACAGTGCCGATAAGCGTGATCAGGCCGAGTCCTGTCACCGCGAAGTGGTGGAGGATCTGATCGGACTGATGGATGATCATCTGGCCTCCCTTGCAGAAATGGATCGCTTTTTGGTTCTTTGTCACCGGCCGGTGGAGATACTGCGCCGGCTGGCCGGGGTTCTGGATGACGAGGAGGTCATTTTTTTCCGGCTGGGCAATCTGTTGGCGGCCATTGAAAATAAACCGGATCTCATGCTATAATAGAACCGGTTCCAAAAAGGGGGAGTGGCTGTTGAAGAAGGTAACCATCAATGATGTGGCCCGGGAAGCCGGTGTGGCAAAATCCACGGTGTCCCGGGCGTTTACGCCGGGAGAATCCGTGTCAGAAAAGACCCGGGACCGGGTGAACGAGGTGGCCCGGCGACTGGGGTATGCACCCAATCCACTGGCCAAGGCGCTGTCTGTTTCCCGTACGGGGATCGTTGCTGTGGTGGTGCCCAACATCGAGTCCATTCACATCAGCCAGATCATCCGGGGCGTGATGAGTGTGATGAACAAAAAAGACTATTCCATTATCACACTGGACTCATCGGAAAACTACGGACGGGAAGCCAGTGTGATCAAGCCATTGTCCCACCAGTTGGTGGACGGACTGATCAACTGTTATGGTTCAGCGTCAGAGGACATTGCACTGATTTCCCAAAAAAAACCGGTGGTTTGCATTGGGGACGAGCCCAGTGGATACCAGGCGGATTTCGTGTCCATTGACTATCGCCAGGGGTTTGGCACGATCATCAGCCATCTCCGGGAAAACGGCTGCCGCCGGCCTGTCCTGATCCAGGGCAAAGAGGAAAACAGCACCCGTGCCCAGGGAGAACTGTTCTGCACATTGGCCCGGGACCAGGGGCTGGATATGGGCATGCAGGACGTGATGTACGCCAACTGGACGCCGTATTATGGCTACCGGGAGACGCAAAAAGCCTTTCGCCGGACGCCACGGCCGGATGCGCTGGTGTATGCTTCGGATTTTATGGCATTTGGAGGCCTGAAGGCTCTGGATGAAGCGGGGATCTCTGTGCCCGGAGACATCAGGGTCTGCGGACTGGACGATTCCCTGGTCAGCAAGTACACTGTTCCTTCCCTGACAACGCTGAAGTTTTCGCCGTTTCATCTCGGGATGGAAGCGGCGAAGCTGATGATCCGGCGTCTGGAACACGGGTCTTTGGAACCCATGCAAACCATTTTGCCTGTCAGTCTGTCTGCCAGGACGTCCACCCAGATGGGTGAAACGCAGGAGGGGGAAAACCAATGAAACAGTTTTACATGCCTACGCGAATTGTACACGGTGAAGGAAGCCTGAGCCGGTTGAAGGAGTTTGTCGGGAATCAGGACCATGTTTGCCTGGTGACGGATAAAACGCTGGTCGGCATCGGTGTAGCACGGAAAGTGATGGATCTGCTGTCAGACATCGGCGCCAAGTGCACGGTGTTCAGTGACGTGCCCCCCAACCCTCATGAAGAGGTCGTGGAAAAGGCCGTGACACAAGCCAAAAAAGCGGGTTGCAACAGTGTGATTGCTCTTGGCGGTGGCTCTCCGCTGGACGTGGGAAAGATGGTGGCGTTTTTGCTGACCAATCCCGGGAAACTGGAAGAATACCAGTGGGACAACCGTCCGACGGATGCGCCAATGGCCAAGCTGATCAATATTCCAACCACTGCGGGAACCGGCAGTGAAGTGACGGCGACCGCAGTGATTATCAGCCGGAACACCAAAAAGGGGATCAAGCGTGACGATCTGTTTGCCATGGTGGCGATCGTTGATCCGGCCTTGATGGTGTCCATGCCCCCGCACATTACGTCGACGACAGGAATCGATGCATTTACCCATGCCTATGAGGCGTATGTGGGACTGGGCGCCAATCCGGTGACAGACGCCTGGGCCCTGGAAGCCATGGGCCTTCTGATTGAGTATCTTCCCCGGGCCTATGTCAATGGGCAGGATATGGAAGCCAGAGAAAACGTGGCCCTGGCGGCTGTTCTGGCCGGTGTGGCCATGGATCAGGCAGGGCTGGGCGTTATTCACAGCTGTTCGGGTCCCGTTGCCAGTTATTATGATGTTCCCCACGGATTATCGAACGCTGTTTTTCTGCCCTATGCCGTCAGCTACAATCTGATTGCCGCTTTGGACAAACATGTAATGCTGGCAGAACTGTTTGGGATGGACACTTCTGGTCTGAGCCGCCGGGAGGCAGCCGGACTGGCGGTGGACGCAGTGGTTCAGTTCCTGGCGGATCTGGAGATTCCCGAAGGGCTTTACGATTATTTTGGAACCGACGAGGACATTCCCAAGTTTGCCCAGTCGGCCTGTGATATGTTTCTGATGAAAAACAACCCCCGCAAACCGAAACCGGAAGACCTGATTCCGATTTTCGAAGCGGTACTCAAACGATAAGCGAGGTGCACACTATGAGTCGAATCAAAGACCTGAGAACATTTATGGACTTATTGGAAGAAAATGGGCAGCTGGCCCGGATCAAGAAAGAGGTTTCCCTGGACCATGAGATTGGCAATGTCATCCGTGCCTGTGAAAATGCAGGAACCGGGGCCCCGTATTTTGAAAAGGTTGCCGGAACCGAGAGGACACTGATTGGGGGCATTCTGTCCAGTATGGACCGGATCGCCCTGGCGATGGAGTGCAGCAAAGAGCAGATCATTGAGAAACTGATGGCCGCTCTGGAGTGTCCGGTGGGCACAGTGAAAGTGGAGTCCGCCCCCTGCCAGGAAAACATTATCGAAGGGGATGATGTGGACCTGTCCAAGGTGCCCATTCCCATTCATGCCCCCAAAGACGGCGGCCCATTCATTACAGGCGGGGTCATCGTGTCCAAAGAACTGGACGGGACCCGGCACAATCTGTCCTTCCAGCGGATGCAGGTCAAAGGCAAAAACAAACTGAGCATCATGATCAACGAGTGGCGTCATCTGAAGGATTTTTACGATGCGGCGGAAGCCCAGGGAAAACCCCTTCCGGTGTCCATTGTGATCGGGGCGGACCCGGTGATTTACATCGGTGCAGGCCTGCGGCATGACGGGGATGAAATGGAAGTGGCCGGAGCCATCCGGGGAGAACCCGTTGCGGTGGTCAAATCGGTGAACAGTGATATTTACGTGCCGGCCACGGCAGAATACGTGATTGAGGCGGAGATCATCCCGGATATCCGGGAAGAGGAAGGGCCGCTGGGTGAATTTACCGGACATTACAGTGACCCCTGGCCATCACCGGTCATGACGGTGAAGGCCATCACCCACCGGAACAACCCCATCTATCAGACCATTGCAGGGGCGTCCTTTGAGCACATCAACCTGGGGGGCGTGGTGCCCCGGGAACCGCTGGTCATGAAGAACTGCCGTTATGTCTCCAAAGGAGTGAAGGACGTGCATCTGGCTCCCTATGGAAGTGGGTTTCTGGCCATTGTGAAGCTTAAGAAATCCAATCCCGGGGAACCGAAAAACGTGGCCATGGCGGCCATGATCAGTTACGTGAACATCAAAAACGTGATTGTTGTGGACGAAGATGTGGACATTTACAATCCGGCGGACATTCTCTGGGCGTTTTCCAACCGGGTGGTTCCAGCAAAGGATATTTTCTATGTGCCCAACTCTCAGGGCCATGAACTGGACCCCACCTCAGACAACCGGGGTGTGCAGACCAAGATGGGCATTGACGCCACGCTGGACGAGGAAAGCAAGGGTCTGGAGCGGGTCGTTTACGATCCGGTGAACCTGGCCGATTATCTGTAGGTCGGACGTGTAGTGAGGGCGTACAGACTGAATGATGGAGCTGCCGGCAACTGCCGGCAGCTTTTTTGGGTGGCGGTGCAACGGACTCTTCGGGTAGAATGGAAGGAGAAGCCGCTGGTCTGGTTGCGGCAGGGAGGTCAATCATGCATTGTTTTCTGACGTTTGACGGGGCGCCGGATTCCCCGCACACCGAACAGGTCCTGGAAGTGCTGGACCGGCACGGGGTAAAAGCCACATTCTTCGTTGAAGGGCACCGGATTCCCGGAGCGGAGGCTCTCCTGAAAAGAATTGCAGCAGAAGGACACGGTCTGGGAAATCACACGTACAGTCATGAGATCATGCTCCCCATGAGTCTGGAAGAAACCAGGGCGGAGGTGTTGCTGTGTGAGGAAAAGATCTACCGGGCGGTGGGGCAGCGGCCCTTGATCATCCGTCCTCCCTGGGGCCGGCTCCGGCAGGATCAGGCCCGGATGCTGATGGACCTGGGGTATGAAGTGATCTGCTGGAACATCAGCGTCCGGGACTGGGAGGCCGTGGACGGCCGTCAGCTGGCTGACCGGCTCCTGGAGAAGGCCTGTCCCTGGATGGTCCCGGTGATGCATGACGCGGTGCCTGTGGTCCCTGATGCTCTTGATTTGGCCATTCCAGTTCTCAGGACGCGGGGGTATGTGTTCTGCCGGGTGGATCAATACGTCTAGGCCAGGCGGTGATCGTCTGTACCAAAAGAGGACTTTGGGCCTCTGGTGCGAATAAGGGAAGTATAGAAGCCAGGAAAGGTGGGAACGACCATGTATTCTCTGACACAATCCATGCAGCTTTCCATCTTTTACGGGGAGCTGGAAGAAGCGGATGATCCCCGGCTGGATCCTCTTGTTCTGCGCCAGGGGTTTTGCCGCCTGTTCGCCCGGTCCATGCAGGCAGGGCTGTTTCTGCCCGGTCTGGCCCCGGCCAAGCTCAGAGTGTTGTTTGATGATCAGTTCAGCGAAGCACAGCGGCAGTTGCTGACGGAATGGATCAGCGATGAAGACCGGTGGCGGCGGTTGGAAGACAAAGCGCAGGAGGAACTGATCCTTTGTGGAGAGTATGACATCGGGATGCTGACCTATGAGGAAATCGGTTATCCGCAGCGGCTCCGAACGTCGGATGCCCCACCGCCGATGCTTTTTTACCGGGGAACCATGCCTGATGAAGAACAGCTGGACCGGTCCCTTTGCATTGTGGGAACACGGACTCCTGAAGAGGTCTTTGCACCGGCGACCGCCCTCTGGGCGGCCGGTGAGCTGGCCCGAAGGGGTTGGATCAATATTTCCGGACTGGCACTGGGGTGTGATACGTTCGGGCACCTGGCGTCTCTTCAGGCCGGAGGCCTGACCGGTGCGATCCTGGGAAACGGGCTGGGCCGCACCCCCTATCCTCCCCAGAACATGCTACTGGCCGAGCTGATGATCGACAAAGGGGGCTTTTTGCTCAGTGAGAGCATTCCCTCAGCGGAAGTCACCGGAACCAGTCTGATTCTCAGGGACCGGCTTCAGGGAGTCCTGGGACGGGCCGTTTTTGTGATTGAAACCGATCTGGGCAGTGGGACGATTTTCACCGTGGATTACACACTGCGCATGGACAAGCTGGTGTTTGTGTGGGATCCGACAGGAAGCGGGCTGGAACAGGAAAGCGTTCTGGCAGGCAACCAGATGCTGTTGGGAAGGGACCCGGTTCCCTCCTGGCTTTCTTTGCCAGGCAAGGAAAAATCTGATAAAATTATCCCGGTTTTGGACGGGCGGGAACTGATCAGCTGGCTGGATGGTCTCGCCGGAGTCACCGATGAATTGAAATGTTAGGGGACATGTGAATGAATCTGCAGACAAGAAGTTTTGCACAGATCGTGACCGGACTGATGATGCTGTCGTTTGGCATCTATTGTTTTGTCCGACCGGATTTGGCGGTGTTTACTCTGAGCCGTTTGTTTGCACTGGGTCTGTTGGTGTTTGGCGCAGTCTCCGTCAGTGGCGCTTTTTCCATGCGCCAGCTGGTCCCCCGTTGGTGGATGCAGGCATTGGAAGGCCTGGTGTATGTGTTGCTGGCCGGGCTGTTGCTGGCCAGTCCGGCCTCCATACTGTTTTTCACACGGGTGCTGGGTCTGTGGGCCATACTGGTTGGACTGTTCCGTTTTATCAGCGCCAGCGTGCGGCAGGTGTCCATGGGGTTTACCACGTTCGGTGGGGGCATGTCCTTCCTGTTCGGGTTGGTTCTCTTTGTATACCCCCAGGCGGTGGCGGGTTTTCTGTCCGTGCTGATTGGCGTGGTGCTGATTCTTTTGGGCATGGCGGTGTTGTCCGGAGGCTTGTTTATCGGACGGTTCAGATAAGAAAAAACGACATGAGGAGAATAAAAGCATATGGGATTGCTGATCAAAAGGACACATGTGTATGGCCGGGAGGGTCTGTTCGATGTACTGTTGGACGAGGGGAAAATCCGGGAAGTGGGCCGTGAACTGACCGGCCAGGGGCATCAGGTGCTCGATGGGGAAGAAGGTTTTCTGTCTCCGGGTTTTGTGGATTTGCACATGCACCTGGAAAAGGCGCTGACCATTGGGGACCAGGAGTGCCCCGGGCTGATAGATGCCATTGACAGTTTCAGCCATTACTGCGAGACGACTATCGGTCCGGAGGATATCCGGTCCCGGGTGGGGCTGGTGCTGGAAAATGCAGTGGCCCACGGAACACTGGCCATGCGGACCCATGTTTCGGTGGATGATGTTTTGGGCACCATGGCGGTGGAAACACTGCTGGAGATGAAAGAGCAGTACCGGGATCTGGTTGACCTTCAAATCATCGTGATGTTGTCCGGTCTTGAGCTGACCGACACGGCATACCGGGCCATGGACAGTCTGGGACATCTGAACATCGATGGTTTCGGTTCAGCTCCGGCTCTTAGCAAAGATCCGTTTGGCCAGATCGATGCGATGTTTGAACTGGCCCTGAAACACGACAAAATCGTCGATCTGCATGCTGATGAACACGACAGTCCGGATGTTCGGACGATCGACTATTATGCCCGCAAAATCATGGAAACCGGGATGATGGGAAAGTGTACCGCAGGACATCTGTGCGCGCTGTCTGCCGTGGATGAGGACAAGGCCCGGGGGACCATTGGATTGATCCGGGAATCCGGGATGCATGTGGTTACACTGCCATCGTGCAATCTCTATCTGATGGGTCGGGGAGACCGGGGGTTGATCCGCCGGGGGACGACCCGGATTCGGGAACTCTATGACGCCGGAGTAAACGTCTGTCTGGCGTCCGATAACATCCGGGATCCGTTCCGTCCATTCGGCAACGGGGACATCCTGGAGGAAATGCTGCTGACGGCCCAGGTGGCCCAGATGGGAACGTTTACCGATCTGGAGAAAGTCTATCGGATGGGAACTTATCATCCGGCAGCGGCCATGGGACTTGTGGGTTACGGCGTGGAGCCCGGCTGTTGGGCGGATCTGGTGTTGTTGAACGGATCCTCTGCAGCGGAAGCTGTTCTGGGAAGAGCCAACCGGCGGTATGTCTTCCGCCGGGGCCGCCTGATTGCCGAGAACCGGCAGGAGTCGTTTAAACACTATTAGGAGGGGGAACCAATGCAAACCGTCGATGCAAGGGGTCTGGCCTGTCCGGGGCCGGTGCTCGAGACCAAAAAAATGCTCGAGAGCATGAAGGAAGGGGAACTGGAAGTGCTGGTGGACAACGAAGTAAGCCGGGACAATGTGCTGAAACTTGCAAACTCGGGAGGCCACAGGGCAAACGCAGAAAAACGTGCCGGTGGCTACGCTGTGACCATTACGAAGAGCAGTATGCTGACCAGCGGTGTGGAGGGCATTTTCAGCGGCAGTGACAACATGCCCCTGGTGGTGTTGGTCAAGTCCGGTGTTTTCGGTTCAGGAGACGATGACCTGGGGCGGATCCTGATGCGTTCGTTTCTGTACACACTGACGGAACTGGATAAGGACATCAAAGCGGTGATCCTGATGAACGGTGGCATTTTCCTGGCCCTGGAAGGGTCGGAAGTCCTGGAAACCCTGATGACCCTGCAGGGCAGAGGGACAGAGGTGCTGGTCTGTGGGACCTGCCTGGACTTCTTTGAAAAGAAGAACCAGCTTCGTGTGGGAAGCATCACCAACATGTACAGCAGTGTGGACTACCTGTCGATGGACGGGGTGAAGACGATCGTCATCTGAACAGCGTACACCGGCAGCCTGGCTGCCGGTTTTTTTTGAAGAAGACCCTTTATTTTTATAAAAATCAAGTTATAATGAATATTATTAAAACAAATATAACAATTTTTATTACTAAAATGAAAGGAGACACCATGACTTCGCTACCTGAATGGATGGACAACCTCGATGACGAGGATCTGGTGTTCATCAAAAAATTCCTTCTTTCCTCCGGATCCCTGAAGGAGGTGGCCCGGCTGTATGGGGTGACCTATCCCACGGTCCGTCTGCGCCTGGACCGGTTGATCGGCCGGATCCGGCTGGCGGAGGACCGGGGACAGGACCCCTACATCGCGCTGGTCAAGCGGTTGGCGATGGATGAAAAAATGGAGCTGGACACGGCCCGCCTTCTGATCAATGCATACAAAGAGACGTTAAAGGAGACTGAGACCGATGAATGATGCCAATATGGTTAACGCGGTGATGCTGTTGCTGTTTTTTCTGTTGCTGGCCGGAGGCTTGCTGGTGCTGCAGGTGTTTCTGTCCATGCAGAAGGCCCCATGGCCCGGTCTGGTGCTGCCGGTCCTGGGGCTGCTGGCCGCGGCATCGGTCACTGTGGCCCGGGTCCTGTACAGTGTCGAACTTGGTGGTGGCATGGCCCTGATGGGGCTGTGGCTGTTTGTGCTGGCCTCGATTCCGTCCCTGGTGGGCTTTGGGGTGTACAGACTCTGCCGGGAGAAGGTCCGGGAGCGCAGGAGCCGGTCCGTCCGGGAAGAGGAACTGAGCCGGATGACCATGCAGGATCTGGACTGATGTGCACCGGGGTCTGTCCCGGTGTTCATCAATTTTTCGTGACAAATCCATAAAAGAGCACAGTCGCCCTTTGCAGAAGCAGCCAAAACAGGGATAATGAAAACAGCCGGATGCAATTGACACTTCGGCGGAGAACACGTATAATCAAAACAGAACAAATGTTCTAAGGAGGATGACATGCCTACAAACGACCGCGACAAGGCACTTGAAATTGCCATGAACCAGATTGAAAAGCAGTTTGGAAAGGGTTCGATTATGAAGCTGGGTTCGGGAGCACTGCTTCGTGAGATTCCGATTATCCCATCAGGCGCCCTGTCTCTGGACATTGCCCTGGGGATCGGAGGATTCCCCAAAGGACGGATCATTGAGATCTACGGTCCGGAATCCTCAGGAAAGACCACGGTTGCACTGCATGCCGTGGCCGAATCCCAGAAACGGGGAGGGACAGCGGCCTTTATCGATGCTGAACACGCTCTGGACCCCTCCTATGCCGGGAAACTGGGTGTGGATGTGGAAAACCTTCTGCTGTCACAGCCGGATACCGGAGAGCAGGGCCTGGAGATCGCAGAGGCCCTGGTTCGAAGCGGGGCGGTGGACATCATTGTGGTGGACTCTGTCGCAGCACTGGTTCCCCGGGCGGAAATCGAAGGGGAAATGGGGGATTCGTTTATCGGGCTGCAGGCCCGTCTGATGTCTCAGGCCCTTCGGAAGATTGCCGGTGCGGTCAGCAAATCGAACTGCATGATCATTTTCATCAACCAGCTGCGGGAAAAGGTTGGGGTAATGTTTGGCAGTCCGGAAACCACCACGGGTGGCCGGGCTCTGAAGTTTTATGCATCGGTTCGGGTGGATGTCCGGCGGATTGAGACCCTGAAGCAGGGACAGGAGATGATCGGTTCGAGGACCCGGGCCAAGATTGTGAAGAATAAGGTGGCCCCGCCGTTTAAGCTGGCGGAATTCGACATTATGTATGGGGAAGGGATTTCCCAGGAAGGCTGTATCATTGATTTGGCAGCAGACTTGGGGATTATCAAGAAAAGCGGCGCCTGGTACTCCTATGAAGAGGAACGGCTGGGACAGGGCCGGGAAAATGTGAAGCAGTTCCTCCTGGAGAACCCGGATATGGCCGAAGAGCTTGAGCGGCAGGTCCGCAAGGCGTCGGGATTGCGGATCGAGGAAAAAGACGGTGAACTGACGGCCAAGGCACTGGATCCTCTGGCTGATTCCGGAGAAGGCAAATGAGTGAAGAGACCAAAGGCAGCCCGGATCTGATGAACCGGGCTG
>SKMO01000182.1 GCA_007121025.1 Bacillota bacterium
CCCTGCCTGGCGGCAACCCCGGGCCACACCGGCCACGATCTGCTCCACCTGGGCCGGTTCCAGGCGTCCCACCGCCAGATAATCCAGAAAGAAGAGAGGCTCTGCTCCCTGAACCAGAATATCATTGACGCACATGGCCACCACATCAATCCCGATGCTGTCATGGCGGTTCATCTCAAAGGCAATGCGCAGTTTTGTGCCCACCCCATCGGTGCCTGACACCAGAACGGGCTGACGGTACCGGGTCGTATCCAGGGCAAACGCTCCCCCAAAGCCCCCCAGCTCCCCGAGGCATTCCGGCCGGCGGGTCCCCGCCACATGCTCCCGGATTCTCTCCACCGCCTGATTGCCCGCGTCAATGTCAACGCCAGCGTCCCGGTAGGTCATGTGGCTGCTCATCGGGACACCCCTTTCTCAAGTATGCCCTTGGAGAGATTCTGATCGGTCACTTCCACCGGATAATCCCCGGAAAAACAGGCATTGCAAAAATTTTCGGGTTCCTGGCCCGCGGCGGCCAGCATTCCTTCAAGCGAAAGGAAATGCAATGAGTCCACCCCGATGTGTTCCCGGATGCCGTCCACATCCATTCTCCGGGCAATCAGTTCCTCCTGATTTGATGTATCGATTCCATAATAGCACGGAAAATGAATCTCCGGGGAACTGACCACCAGATGGATCTCCCTGACCCCGGATTTGCGCAACATTTTGACAATTTTCCGGGAGGTGGTCCCCCGAACGATGGAATCGTCCACCAGGATCACTTTTTTTCCTTCCAGCACTTCACGGATCGGATTGATTTTCAGACTGACCGCAATGTCCCGCATTTCCTGGGTCGGCTGAATAAATGTCCGGTTGACATAGCGGTTTTTCATCAGCCCAAACTTATAGGGGATGCCCGACTCCTGGGCGTAGCCCAGAGCCGCCGCCAGACCGGAGTCCGGCACCGGAATCACACAGTCCCCGTCAATGGGATGTTCGCGGAACAGCTGCTTTCCCATTTCCCGGCGGGTTTTGTTCACCGAATAGCCGTCAATCACACTGTCCGGGCGGGCGAGATACACCAGCTCAAAAATACACAACGCCCTTCGGCCAACGTTCATCGGACGGTGGGAGGTCAGGCCGTTTTCATCAATGATCACGATCTCCCCGGGCTCCACATCCCGCAGGAAGGTGGCCCCAATGTTGTCCAGCGCACAGGATTCCGAAGAGAGCACCCAACCGTCTCCCAACCGGCCAATACAAAGCGGCCGCACCCCGAAGGGATCCCGGACACCGATCAGCTTATCCTTGGCCATGATCACCAGACTGTACGCGCCCTTGATGTCAATCATGCACTTTTTGAGGGCGTCTTCCAGCTCGTCCTGCCCATACCGGGCAATCAGGTTGACAAAAATCTCCGTATCCGATGAAGACTGAAACACCGAGCCGTTGAGCGACAACAGATTGCGCAGCCGTTCGGCATTGGTCAGGTTGCCATTGTGCGCAATGGCCAGGGTTCCTTTCAGATAGTTAAACATCAGCGGCTGGGCATTGACCACCGAATTGGACCCGGTGGTCGAATAGCGCACATGCCCCACGGCAATGTGCCCCTTGAGTCCTTTGAGAATGCCCTTTTGGAACACTTCGCTGACCAGCCCCAGGTTCTTGTACAGTTCAATGGATTCCCCATCAGACACGGCAATCCCCGCGCTTTCCTGTCCTCTGTGCTGCAGACCGATCAGACCGTAGTACGTATAACGGGAAACATCGAGATCGTGTCCGTAAATGCCGAACACCCCGCATTCATCCCGTGGTTTATCTTCCGGAAACAATGTCATTGCTGTTCACCCGATTCCTTCAGCCGCCGGTACACTTCCCGGTAGGCTTCCTCAATTTTTCCCAGATCCCGGCGAAAACGGTCTTTGTCCAGTTTCTCACCGGTTTTTGCATCCCAGAAGCGGCAGGTGTCCGGGGATATTTCATCTCCGAGAATGACCCGTCCTTCAAGCCGGCCAAACTCCAGTTTGAAATCCACCAGCGTCATGTCCCGGTCTCTGAAATAGGCCACCAACAGTCCGTTGATCTGCAGGGCCTGCTTCTTGATGCTGGCCATTTCTGCCTCTGAAGCCCAGTCCATGGCGGCAATATGATACTCATTGATCATGGGATCTCCCAGCTCATCAGACTTATAGCAGAACTCAAGGACCGGACGGTCCAGAGTCGTTCCCTCTTCCAGGCCCAGCCGCTTCGCCAGGGATCCGGCCACCACGTTGCGGACGATCACCTCCACCGGAATGATGTCCAGCGCCCTGACCAGCATCTCTCTGTCTCCCAAAAGCTCAACCATGTGTGTTTCAATGCCCTTTGTCTCAAGAAAACGAAACAGAATGGCAGAGATCTGGTTGTTGTAACGTCCCTTCGCTTCAATGGACCCCCGCTTTTTCCCGTCAAACGCCGTGGCGTCATCTTTGTAGCGGATCCAGTAGATCCCCGGATCGTCCGTCCGGAAAACCTGTTTTGCTTTCCCCTCGTACAACAGTTCTTTCCTCTCCATCGTTTCCTCCTTAAAGCTTTGCCCGGCTGAACAGTTTGTCAATGTTCACCAGAAAGCTGTTGTAATCAAACAGCTCGTTCACGTCCTCTTCTGAAAGGCGGTCCATGATGTCCATGTCCCGGAGCACCAGTTCCTTGAAGGGTGTGCGGCTGTCCCAGGCTTCCATGGCGTTTTTCTGCACCCAGCCGTAGGCGGTTTCCCGCAGCACACCTTTGTTCACCAGGGCCAGCATCACTTTCTGAGAAAACATCAGTCCATAGGTGATGTCCAGGTTTTCACGCATCCGGTCTTCGTGGACCACCAAATTGTCCATCAGCCCGATGGATTTTTCCAGCATATAATCCAGCAGAATACAGGAGTCCGGAATGATCACCCGTTCCACTGACGAGTGCGTGATGTCCCGTTCATGCCAGAGTGCCACGTTTTCCATGGCCGCCAGGGCATTTCCCCGCAGAACCCGGGCCAGACCGGCCACCCGTTCCGCTGTGATCGGGTTTTTCTTGTGGGGCATGGCCGAAGATCCCTTCTGTCCTTTGGAAAAAAATTCCTCCACTTCCAGAGTCTCGGTCTTCTGCAGATTCCGGATCTCCGTGGCAAACTTATCCAGGGAAGACCCGACCACCGCCAGCGTGTTCATGAAGTGTGCGTGTCTGTCGCGCTGAATGATCTGCGTGGAAATCAGGGCCGGTTTGAGTCCCAGGTGTTTGCAGACGTACTCCTCCACGGAAAGATCGATGTTGGCCATTGTGCCAACGGCACCGGAAACCTGCCCCACGGCCACCGTGTCCCGGGCATCCTCCATACGGGCAATGTTGCGGTCCATCTCAGTGGTCCAAAGGGCCATCTTCAGCCCGAATGTAATCGGTTCGGCATGAACCCCGTGAGACCGTCCGGGTTGCAGGGTGTACTTGTACTGTACCGCTTTGGCGGCCAGGACCTTCCGCAGTCTTCGCATTTTGTCCAGCAGAAGGTCACTGGACTGGACCATCTGCATCGACAGGCCGGTGTCCAGAATATCCGAAGACGTCATGCCCATATGGATGTACTTGGACGCGTCTCCGACCTTTTCACCCACTGCCGTCAGGAAGGCAATCACATCATGCTTGACTTCATCTTCAATCTCTGTGATCCGTTCCATGTCAAAGTCAGACCGCTCAACGATCTCCTTCAATGCGTCCCGGGGAATCAGACCCAGTTTGGCCTGGGCTTCACAAGCCAGAACTTCCACTCTGAGCCAGTTGCGAAACTTCGCCTCATCCGTCCAGATGGCCCCCATGTCCTTCAGCGTATAACGTAATATCATTTGTCAACCTCCTTTTGAAAAAACAGCACCCAGGTTCCGGGAACCTGGGTCTGAGATATGCACGTCTCTCCTATTTGGCCTTCAGGCAACCGACCACGCCAACCAAACGAGACATCGTTTGGTTGATTGATGCATGTCAGATCAGCGTCACTTTCCTGGCCGTTCCGAATTTTGCAATCATCCGGTCTCCTCCTGTGGCACAAAAAAATATTATCAGATATGGCCCCTGGGGTCAATTCGGCTCCCAGGTTGTCAGACAGGTTGTTTGTCCTGGACCCAACCCCGGACTCCCAGAAAGAGGGCCACAGAAACGCTGACAACGGCGTTCAGCAGATAGACTGATCCCATGGTGGTGATCAGGCTTGAGGCCATCAGCACACTGTACACCAGTGGGGCCGTAAACTGGGCCAGAAACATAAACGAGTTGGCCACCGCCAGACTCAGGGGAGCCCCTTCCAGCGGAACCGCGTTCACCACCCGCAGGTAATTGAGGGGGTTTAACAGCCCCAGTCCGGCCCCGAACACAAACGCTCCGGCGATCAGAAACGGCAGCCTTGCCGCCATTCCCAGAATGAAAAACCCGCCGGCCAACAGCAGGAAACCGGCCGGGTACGCCTGTTTCCGGAACACCCGTTTGAAGTCCGAAAACACCAGGCCACTGAAGATCCCGGCCAGATTGGGCATCACCATGATCCAGGATGCTTCCAGCGGCCCCCCGGTCCCCATGTCCTGCATGTAAATGGCCATATACAACGGGACCGCAAAAACCATCACCGTGATGAAAAACATAAGCCCGGAGGCTTTGATCACCTGGGGGTTCAGCCAGAGGGCCAGAATCCCCCCGGCCTTTGTAATGGTGTCTTCCTCCGCCGGAGCTTCTGGTTCTTTGAGAAACAGAATGCACAGCACAAGGGGAACAGCCATGACCAGGTAGACCCCAAACACCTGGCGCCACCCCCAGTTGCCCAGCCAGCCGGCCAGCAGCGTGATGACCGTTCCCCCCAGACCGGCCACCCCACCCGAATAGCCGGTGAGGCGGGTTCTGGCCGGTCCGGTGTAAAAGTCGGCGATCAGGGCGATGGACAGGGGCAGGAGCACCCCGGCCCCCAGACCCAGAATCATGCGAAAAGCCAAGAGCACCGTCATGCTGGGCGCCAGTGCAGCACCGGTTCCTCCGGCGATGTACACAAGCATCCCCAACAGCGTCAGGCGACGCTTCCCCAGCAACCGGGCCAATCTGCCCGATCCCAGACTGGCGGGAATAATGGCAATGGCCGGCAGGCTGATCACCATTTGAATGGCCAGCGGGGACGCTCCCGGAAAGGCGTTGGCAATCTTTCCCAGGGCCGGTGCCACCGCCGCGCCGGTCACAAACGTGGAGATGGACAATGACAGAATGGCCATGGCCAGAGGCCAGTTGGTGATGGTCTTCATGCAGCCAGCTCCCTTCTGAGCACCGACAGTTCACGGTTGATCATCCAGCCGGTAATCACCACGGACAACAGGTCCGCCACCGGGAAGACCAGGAAAACCCCGGCCAGTCCCCAGACCCGGGGGAGAATCACCACCAGGGGAAGCGTCAGGATCACCTGTCGCAGCAACGCCAGAAACATGGCCGGACCGGGTTTCCCGATGGCCTGGTACAGCACACCGCCCAGCACCTGTACGCCAATGATCGGTACCAGAATGCTCATGATTCTCAGGGCCTGACTACCCAGAGCAATCAGGTCGGCCTCCGGTGTGAACACCCGCATGACGGCTCCCGGAAACAGCTGCAACACCAGTGTGCCCGCCGACGCAATCAGGGTCAGCACGATCAGCGAGTCCCGGACAGACTCTTTGAGCCGCTCATAGTTCCGGGCCCCGTAATTGTAGCCTGCAATCGGCTGAAAAGCCTGAACCGTGCCAAACAGAGGCATGAAAATAAACATGTGTACCCGGTAAACCACCCCGAACGCCGCCAGGGCCAGGTCTCCCCCATACAACACCAGGGACTGATTCATGACGATTCCCACCAGAGACGCCGACAACTGACTGGCAAACACCGATGCGCCCACCCCATAGATTTCCCTGAGGATGTTCTTCTGGGGCACCAGATACCGCAACCCCAGCCGGATCATACTGCCTCCCCGCAGATAATAGCGCAGAAGAAACAGAAGCGAGGCCATCTGGGAGATGATCGTGGCCCAGGCGGCCCCCGCAATGCCCATGTCCAGCAGGAAAATAAAAATCGGATCCAGCACGATGTTCAGTCCGGTCCCAATGACCATGGTGAACATGGCTGCCCGGGCGGCGCCCTCAGAACGGGCAATGTTGTTTCCCGTGATCACCAGGGGAAACCACAGCCAGCCCAGCATGATGATCCGCATGTATTCCCGTGCATACGGCAGGACCGTTGGTGACGCCCCAAACAGTCTGAGAATCGGGTCCATGAAGAGCTGGCCAGCCAGCATCATCAGGGTCCCCAGCAAAAAAATGGACAGAAACGCATTTCCGGCCACTGCATCAGCCTGTTCGGCCTTTCCTTCCCCCAGAGACCGGGAAATCAGAGACGCCGCACCGATGCCCGCCATCATCCCCACCCCCAGGATCATGGTCTGGATGGGAAGGGCC
Source organism: Bacillota bacterium (assembly GCA_007121025.1). Taxonomy (GTDB): domain Bacteria; phylum Bacillota; class TC1; order TC1; family UBA5767; genus SKMO01. Next base: position 6,450 of record SKMO01000182.1, read on the forward strand.
ACTGTCAGCGCCGAAATGGCCAGGGATCCCACCCCCTGACCCAGAAAGATCGTATCGACCACATTGTACAACGCATTGACCAGCATCCCCACCGTGGCCGGAAGCCCCAGTTTATAGAGCAGTCTGGGAATGCTGTCCGTTCCCAGATCGACCCGCATCCGGTGTTTCGGGGGTGCCGTTGTTCCCGGCAATTTCTGTTCCATTCATTCTGACCTCTCACTTCTGTGTCCATTTCGCATCGCCTCCATTATAACAGAGCTAAGGGTCCCGGCAACAATGTTCTTCTTTCCAACCGGGACGAAAGCGGTTATTCTAAAAGAGAAGCACGCCCATCGCTCTGCCCTGCGTTTTATCAAGGAGGTACCCATGAACCCACTGAACCAGGAGGAACTGCTCAAGCGCATTGCTGCAAAAATCGTTGACGTGCCGGATTTTCCGGAAACCGGCATTCTGTTCAAGGACATCACACCGCTGTTGGCCGATCACGACGCTCTGCACGCTACCATCCAGTGGATGGCCGATGCACTCGAGGACATCGATTACGTGATCTCTCCGGAAGCCCGGGGGTTTATCTTTGGCACCGCCGCTGCCTGCATGAGCCGTAAGGCGGGATTCATTCCCCTGCGCAAGCCGGGAAAACTGCCCCGGAACGTGTTCAGTGAGACCTACGGACTGGAGTATGGGACCGATGAACTCCAGATGCACATCGATGATCTTCCCAAGGGCGCCAAAGTGGCGTTTATCGATGATGTGCTGGCCACCGGCGGCACACTGAAAGCCTGCGAAAAACTGGTGGCCTCCGCCGGAGCCACCCTCGAGAAAGCGCTTTTCCTGATTGAACTGGATTTTCTCCAGGGACGGGAAGGCACCGGATGCGCCATCCAAACCCTGATCCACTGCTGATTTCGACCGCAAAAACAACAACCGGACCGGGGAAGAATCCCTCAGTCCGGTTGTTTGGTTTCATCATTCAAAACGAATCACACCAGGGTTATCTGCTTAAAAACGCCACGGCCACGGTTCCCGGGCCCACATGGCTTCCGATCACCGCACCCACCTGGCCTTCGATCACGTCACCGGTGGCTCCGGCGTCACGCAGCGCCTTGAGCAGGTTTGCGGCCTCTTCAGGGTTCTTGGCGTTGACCACTGCAAACGGCAGCGCAGGATCGGCCAGGTCCTTATACACAGACACCAACCGGGCGTGAGCCTTCTTGAAGCCCCGCACCTTGTCGAAGGCCTCCAGTTTGGCCTCTTTGTTCACATACAGGACCGGCTTGATGTTCAGCATGGTTCCGATCATGGCTGCAGAGCCGCTGACCCGGCCGCCCCGCTTGAGCATGGTCATGTTGCCGACCACAAGATAGGTGTTGATCCGGCTGTCCAGTTCCCGGTAGCGGGCCGCCACATCTTCCAGGGATGCCCCTTCAAGAACCATGTCTCCGATCTGCGAAATCAGGAGGGTGACCCCAATGGACGCCGTATGAGAAGAAATGATTTCAATGTTCATGTCCGAGATCTCTTCCCGGGCCATCACTGCGCTCTGGTACGTTCCGGACAGGGGTTCTGCGATGGTCACCACCAGAACGTCCGTCTCTCCGTTGGCTTTGCACTCTTCAAACACATCCAGAAAGTCCTTCGGCGTTGGCTGGGATGTCGTCGGAGTGATTTCTTCTGTTTCAATCCGCTGATACAACACGTCCGGCGTGATGTCCACCCAGTCCCGGTAGCTCTCGTCCCCAATGTTCACTTTCAGGGGCACGATTTTAACGCGGTACTTCTCCTGCATGTCCTTTGGCACATCGTTTGAACTGTCTGCAATGATTCTTACCATGATTGACCACCTCCATACTCATTATTCTACCGCATTCGTGGCCCCGCGCAAATGTTTTGTTATGCAAAGTTTTAAAAAAGAGGCTCACTCCTCTCCGGGGGCTTCCCGGGGCAGCCCGGCCACGGTCTCCGGAGGATCCATTGTCTCCCCCCGGCTCAACCCCAGCTCTTCAAATTTCCGGGCGGTCACCAGCACCCGGCTGTCATAGGAACGCACCGCCCGGTTATAGGCTTCGACGCTTCGCTGCAGGCCTTTTCTCAGTTCAGCAAAATGACCCGTCAGGACGCCCAGCCGCTCATAGAGTTCACGCCCCAGCCGACTGATCTCCCGGGCATCCCGGGCCAGGGATGCCTGCTGCCAGCCGTAAGCCACCGCCCGCAGAAGGGCGATCAGCGTGGTGGGGGTGGCCAGGATGACATTGCGCGACACCCCGTATTCCAACAGCTCCGGATCCTGTTCCATGGCGGCACTGTAGAATGCATCTCCGGGGAGAAACAGCACCACAAAATCCGGTGCTTCATCGAACTGCGCCCAATAGGACTTGGCACCCAACTGCCCAATGTGGGTTTTCACCTGCCGGGCGTGCTCTTTGAGCCGGGAGACCCGGGTCTCTTCATCCCGGGCCTCCAGCGCCTCCAGATAGGCGTAAAGCGGGGTCTTGGCGTCCACCACAATGGACTTTTCTCCGGGCAGCCGGACCAGCATATCCGGCCGCAGGATCTGTCCCTCCCCGTCGGTCACCGACACCTGCTGGGTGAAATCACAGTGCTCCACCATGCCGGCCATCTCGACCACCCGGCGCAGCTGGATTTCCCCCCAGCGCCCGCGGGTCTGGGGCGCCCGCAGGGCTTTGACCAGATTGGCCGTTTCCTGCCGCAGTTCCCCCTGGGACTGCAGCATATCGGTGATCCGGGCCGTCACCGCCCCGTAGGCGTCGGCATGCCCTTTTTCGACTTCCTGCATCCGCCGGGCCACTTCCCCGAGCTGTTCCCTGACAGGCCCCAGCATTGTACCGATGTTCTTTTCCTTTTCGTCAAGCAGATGAGCCGATGAAACGGTCTGTTTTTCCAGAACCTGGGTGGCCACTTCCAGAAAATTCCGGCTGTTTTGCTGCAACGCGTCATGGGAAAGCGCTTTGAACCGCTGTTCCAGTTCGCCCATGGTCTCCCGGTGAAACCGCTCCTGATCCCGGATCCGTTCCTGCTGACTGTCCAAAGAGGCCTGCAGGCCCGCTGCCCGGGCTCCCGCCCGGGCAGACGTTTCCCGTTCTTCCCGGAGTTCCTGTTCACAACGGCTCAGCCGGCGTGCGTCCGCCAGCCTGTCGCGAAGAGTCAGCCGGTCGATCAGCACACCAAGCATCAGGCCAACCGCACCGGCCAGCAACCATTCCATCAGATTCTCCATTCTATTCCTCCAGTCTGATGACGTCCTGTGTGGAAAACAGGTACAACATCACCTCCCGGACCGGTTCATTCAGAATCCGTTCCAGGGCCTCCCGGTAGACCGACAGTTGCTGTCGGTACCGGTCCAGGTTTTGCCGGATGTTTTCCGGCGCATCAGTCTTATAATCCATCAGGACCAGTCCATGTTCTTCCGCAAACACCAAATCGATGACCCCCTGGACCAGGATCTGTTCATCAGATCCTGACAGTTCGGGAAAGACGCGGCCAGCCCCCATGGTCAGGTTAAACGGCACTTCCCGGCGGACCCAGCGGGCCCGGAGCAGTCGCTGCCCCGGTTGGGACTGGAAAAATCCGGCCAGCGTTTCCGGTTGCACCCACCCGGCTTCTTCCCCGGACAGGAGTTCCCTGCGGACCATCCCTTCGAGCTGTTCCCGGATGCCACCTTCCGACAGGTCCCCCGTCAGGTCAAGCTGCTGCATCACCTGATGGAGGGCCAAACCCCGTTCCAGCCCTGTCGGAGCCCGGGTCCCTTCAAGAAAGCGGGGTTTTTCCCTGAGCACCACTTTTTGCGGGGGCTCCTCCAGGCCGGCACCGGACTGGATCCGGTAAAGATCCGTGACCGCCAGTTTCGACGGCAACCGGCTGGCCTGCGGCCATCCGGAACCGGTCATCTGAACCGCACCGGCAACAGGCTCTTCCATCTGACGGACCAGAGCCTCCCGCCAGGCGGTGCGCCGGTCGGACCGGCGCCGGATCAGAGATCTGTCCATCTCACCGGTCCAGAGTCCCACCGTCATGCAGGACGGCAGTTTCCCATGCAGGAGGGGGACCAGCCAGTCTCCCCAGCTCCGTCCCCGGATCATGCCTTCAGGCATCCGGAAACGCAGTTTGTCCCACTGGGCCTGACGGATTCCACCGACGAAAACCAGACGGTTGCGGGCCCGGGTGGCGGCCACGTACAAAATGCGCAGTTCCTCTGATTTGCTTTCCGTCAAAACGGCGTCCCGGATCAGCAGCCGGCTGACCGTCGGGACAGACACACCCAACTCCGGATTCACGTACCGGGGACCCAGACCCAGAGACTTGTGCATCAACATGGGATCTGCTGCATCCGTCAGGTTGAACTGCTTGCCCATGGCCCCGATCAAAACCAGCGGGTATTCCAGACCCTTTGACCGGTGGGCGCTCATGATCCGCACGACATCAGCGTTTTCGCCAACCGTTGAGGCCACTCCGGGATCAAAGTCCCGTTCCCGCCGGCCTTCCGTCCAGTAAAGAAACCCCTTGAGCCCTCCCGGATGGGTTTTTCCGTAGTCCCGTGCCCGTTCCAGGAACAGCCGGATGTTGGCCTGGCGGCCCTCACCCCCGGGCATGGCCCCGACCAGCGCATACCAGTCAGTGGTTTTGAGCACCCGGTTGATCAGCTCTTCCAGGGTGAGATACCGGGCTGCCTGTTGCCAGGCACTGACCAGCGCCATCGCCCTGTTCACCCGTGTTGTTCCCGTGTCCCCCGGGTGATCCCCTGCATAGGCGGTCATGGCTTCCCTGTAAGAGCCCTCCGGGCTGGCCGCCCGGATACGGGCCAGCTGTTCATCGGTCAGGCCCACCGCCGGGCACCGCAGCAAACTGAGCCAGGCTTCATCCTGTCGGCTGTTGTCCGCCAGCCGCAGCATGTTCAGCAGAACGCCGATTTCCGTAACCTCAAAATACCCCAGAGGCAAATCCTTGTACGCCGGAATCCCTTCACGCCGGAACATCTCCAGGTACTTGTCCCCCCAGTTTTTGGGTGTCCGCAGAATCACCACCATGTCTTTCCAGGACAGGGTCCGGGTACGCCCCTGTTTGTGATCATAAAAGGTCGTTCCCAGCTGATCCTTCAGAATCCGGGCCGCCGCCAGTGCTTCGCGCTCCATGTAATCCAGATCAGCATAGAGAGCATCCTCATCTTCTGCCTCATCCCGGTCCAGAAAGATGAAACTGACCGGCGTTTTCTCATCATCAAGCCCGTTTCCATAGTTGAGCTCCTCATGCTGATCGTATTCAATCTCCCCCAGTTCAGGGCTCATCAGCCGTGAAAACAGGTGGTTTACCGTCCGGATGATCGGCTCAGAACAGCGGAAATTCCTGTTCAGGCTGATCAGCTTTTCCGGAGAATCCCCGTCTTCCAGAAACCGTTGTTTCTTGTCCCGGAACACCTCCGGAGCGGCCTGCCGGAACCGGTAAATGCTCTGTTTCATGTCCCCGACCATGAACAGGTTGTCCGGTCCGGACACCCGCTGCACAATGGCCTCCTGGACCAGTGAGGTGTCCTGGTACTCGTCCACCAGCACATGCAGATAGTGATCCCGGACCTCCTTTTGCATCTCTTCATCGAGAAGAAGCTCCAGGGCCAGCCGCTCCAGATCGTCAAAGGTCAGCACGTTGTCCCTGCGCATCCGGAGGTTGAGTTCCCTGCGGAACCGTTCTCTGACCCGCTGCAGTCCGGTGAGCATCCGGTGGATTGTCCCGGCCATTTCTTCCATCTGCCGAAGCGTTCCCACCTGATAGTCCTTCAGGCTGTTCAGGATACCCTTCATTTCTTCCCGGTACAGTTTAAACGCGTCCAGTGCTTCCGGATCCCCGTCAAACTGTCGGGGTTTTCCGGACAAACGGGCAAAGGACATCCGGTCAAGAGCTGTAAACAAAGCGCTGAGACCGTCGTCTGCTGACTGCCGCAGTTGGAAGAGAAGCTCCCGGTCCTGGTCCACCACCGACTTATAGAACGTTAACTCTTCATGGGCCAGTTTCTGCGCCAGGAAAAAGAACTCCTCCGCCTGCAGGATCTCCTTGCGCATCCTGTCCAGCAGGGTGCGTCCGGCCTGGCTCCGGGCAAATGCACGGGACTGTTGCTCCCACTGAGCCAGCTGCTCGGCCATCCATTCATCCGGGTCAGGGCAGCCCAGCAAAAACCGGTCCAGATCCCGAACGCAGCGGCGCAGCCCTTCATCGCCCGTGCCGGATGGGAAATGCCGGATCAGGTCCTCAAACCAGCAGCCATGCCGCTGGTAGAACGACTCAAACACCTCATGGAGGACCTCTTCCTCCAACAGAGCCCGTTCCTCATCATCCAGCAGTCGATATCCCGGATCGATGTCCAGCCGGTTGAAATACCGCCGGATCAGACTGGCACAAAACGCATGCATCGTCGATATCTGGGCGCCTTCCAGCCGGTCCAGCTGCCGGATAACGGCCTCCCGGTCCTGTGCTGCTTCCAGAGCCTCTTCCAACCGCCCGGCCACCCGTTGACGCAGTTCCCCGGCGGCAGCCTTGGTAAAGGTCATCACCAGGAGCCGGTCCACGTCCACCCCGTCCTGAAGAACCAGCTTGACAATCCGCTCCACCAGAACGGCCGTTTTGCCCGATCCTGCCCCGGCGGCAACCAGAAGGGTATTCCCACGGTCCCCGATGGCCGTGCTCTGTTCTTCAGTCCACAGGGTCATGGTTGTCCCCTCCTTTCAGCAGATCCAGCACTTCGCCTTTCCGGTAAACCGGCAGCACCCGGATTGACGCATCCGGGTGGTCCGGCTGAACAAAACAGATGTCTTTGTAGTCACACCACGTGCACGCCGAACGGTTGCGCCCCAGCCGGTAAGGACTGACGTCCACCCGCCCCGCTGCGATCTCCCGGCTCAGACGGGTCGCCACGTCCATGGTGTGCCGCTTCATTTGTTCCAGTTGCTCCTCGCTGACCACCGACTGCATGGATTTGAGGGTCCCGTTTTTTTTGAGACCCGCCGGAACAATCAGCGATTTCTCTCCGGCCTCCCGGTCCAGGGCAGCAAGGACGTCCACCCGGTCCACCAGAATGCCTTTCATCTGAAATTTCTCCCGGATCTTTTCTTCACGCTTGTCGTCGTCGAACCGGCTGAGGGTCACCGCCGGGTCACCTATCCGGAAGTAGAACGCACCTGCACTGATCACCCGTTGGGCCTGCAGCACTGCTGCAGCCTCCTCCATGGCCTGGAGATAGACCATCAGCTGCAGCATCAGTCCATGGTAAAACATGGCAAAATCGAAGTCCCTGGCCCCGGTCTTGTAATCCATCAGCTTGACCAAAAGATCCCCGTCCCGACGGTAGAAGTCCGCCCGGTCGATGGTCCCCTGCAGAACAACTTCCCCGCCATCCTCCAGCGTGAGCACCAGAGGGGGGAGCAGTTCTCCCGGTCCAAATTTCACCTCAAACAGAGACGGTTGGAACAGTCCGTTTCTCAGGTGCTCCACCATGGCTTCCAGGGAGGTCCGGATCTGCTCTTTCATCCGGACGCCCGTAAACATGCTGCTGCCGTCTGCCTGAAGCGCTTCCCGGGTCTGGGGCGAAAGGGCCTCTTCCATGCGTTCTTCCAGCTCCGAACGGATTTCTTCACTGGAATAGCTGGTCCAGTCCCTTCCTTCTTCACGGGCCTTTTGTGCGAAGCGGTACAGGGTGTCGTGATAAACCGTCCCGATGTCTGCCGGTTCAATGCTGAGCCGTTCCCGTTTCCGGGGCTTGAGGCCGTAGCGGACAAAATGGGCAAACGGACAGGCGGCCATCGTCTCCAGCCTGGAAATACTGACAGTCATGTCCCGCCCAAACAGGTCCCGGGATGTCTCCGGACGCAGTGCAGGAGAACCCTGTGGCCCAAACGCAAGGTCCATCAGCCTTTCAAGGTGCGGACGCCGGCCGCCCTGCCACATCCTGCGCAACGTGTCCAGCCTGTTCCCGTCCGGCATCAATCCACTGGCCGCTTCGGCCAGCCATAGGGCCGCTTCTTCAAGAGAACCACTGCCGATGTCGCCCTCCGGGTGTTCCCCGGCCCGGCGCAGCGCCAGCCCCGGAAAGATCCGGGCAATCCGGTTCAACAGCCCCGAAGGCCGCAGGCTTTCCCCCTGCCGCCCAGCCATGGCGTAGCTCAGGTAAAGGCGCTCCGACGGTTTGCCCAGGGCCAGGTAGAGGCTGAGTTTCTCTTCCCGGGCCATGGACGCGCTGTCCTTTGGAAACGACAGTCCTGCATCCTGGAGGACCAGTGCTTCCCGGAAAGACAGGAGTCCCTGATCTCCGGGAGAACGGGGAATCTGTCCATCATTAAAGCCCAGAACGAAGAGCACCCCAATGTTGTGTGTCTTTGTCCGGTCCAGCGACCCCACCAGAACCTGGTCGATCCCCGAAGGGATCTGGGCCAGGGGACGTTCGTCCATCCCGGCTTCCAGAATCTGACAGAACCCCTCCACATCGCTTTCATCATCCCCCATGATCTCCACCATCTGGTCCAGCAGGTCCAGCAGAATGTTCCACACCTGCCGGTACCGGTCCCCGACATGAAATTCCCGGGCATCCTCCAGCTCCTCCTGCAGTTGACTGAGCACGCCAAACGATCCGCCATCCGCCAAAAACCGGTAAAGACACCTGCAGTATTCCCGCAGGGTGCGGGCCGCTTCCAGATCGTTGGCCAGTGCCTGCAACGGCTCCATCAGCACCCGGCGGCACCGTTCCATCTCGGATGTTTCCTCATCCTCCCACCGAAACGGCTCCATGAACCGCCAGCGGTCGACCCCGTGTCTCAGACAGTAGTTTTCAAACACCTCGGCTTCGCCCGGTGTCAGCGGAGAAAACCCGGTCCCCACCATCGCCTGGACCAGGGCAGCCGGAAACCCCCGGCGCACAGACTCCAGCACCAGGAGAACATAATCGATATACCGGTTTCCCCGCAGTGTCTGCGGCAGATCCACAAACACCGGAACGTCCCGTTGCGCAAACTGCCGGGCCATGATCCCTTCATACTCTTCCAGGCAGGGACAGACCACCGTGATGTCTCTGTAGCGCACCCCCGCCGCCGCCAGCCGGGTGATCTCGTCAAGCACCTCCCGGACTTCCGCTTCCCGGGTTCCGGCTTCCGTCAGAACGATCCGTTCCACCGGTTGCGTCCAGTGTCGGAAGGGGAACCGGAACAGGTTGTCTTCCAGATACCGGATTTCCGGAGCCTTCCCTTTGGGTCCCAGATGAATCCGCCGGACGTCGATTCCCCAGTCGGCGGCCTGGCCCTCCAGGGTCCGGACGATGGTCTGTGCCCGCCCAAACAGGCTTCCGTCTTCCGGACGTCCGTCATAGGGCAGGGCAAGCGTCAGGGATCGGCCCACGCCCAGAATCCGGCGGAACACCTCCAGGGACTGGGGGGTCAGCTGGGAAAATCCGTCGGCAAAAAAATCCTTCCCCTGCAGGGACGGACACCCGTCCAACTGATCCAGCAGCCGCCGCATGGCTTCATCGGCATCAAGAAACCGTCCGGCCAATTCCTGTTCGTAGCCCAGAGCGATCCTGTACAGATCCTTGAGTTTTGCCGCCAAAAACGGCTGATCCACCTCACCGATGATCTCCTCCAGCTCTCCTGGAGAAATCCGGTTTCTGCGCAAGTCTTCCAGAAGACGGCAGGCCTGGCTGACAAACCCGGGCCGGGCCCCCCTGTACACGGACAATTCGTTTTCCAGGTCCCGGAGCACCCGGCGAACCAGCATGGCCCGGCCCTGGTCATCCAGAAACACCCGGGTTCGGCCGCCGGTTTCGGCAAACACCCGCAGCGCAAGCCGCTCCAGGGAAAGGACCTGAACGTCCAACGTTCCTGCAAGGTCCAGTGTCCCGATCAGGTCCCGCTCGCACTGCAGGGTGTACTGCTCCGGAACCAGAAAAAACAGCGGGTCCCCCCGCCCCTCGGCCAGCCGGTTGCGGACCTCTTCCATGATCCGGGCGGTCTTTCCGCTTCCCGCCCGGCCGGTAATCAGCGTCAGCACGTTACTCCCCACTTTCCACGCCACTGGACCGCCGGCGTACGCGGAAACCGCCCCGGCCAAACACATACGCAGCAGCCATGGCCGTGATGGGAATGGTCAGCACCAGTCCGATGGATCCCGCCAGCGCCCGAACGATCTCTGTGGCCATGGCATCAATGTTCACGATCTCAAACAGAGACATCTCATACGCCTGAAACAGAAGAAACAGATACAGACTGCTTCCCGTGTACGCGAGAATCAGCGTATTGGCCATCGTGCCAATGATATCTCGCCCCACATTGAAACCGGATTCAAGCAGCTTGCCCGGACGGATCCGGGGGTTGTGCTGTTTGAGTTCCCACATGGACGATGAGACCGATACCGAGACGTCCATCACCGCACCCAGGGCGCCCAGGATGTTGGTGGCAAACAGAAGACCCCGGAAATCCAGATCCACGGCCTGGGGAATATAGGTGAGCATTGAAGCCTCTTCCAAGCTCAGGCCGGTCAGCCCGGCGGTCACCGAGACAATCCAGGCCAGAAGGCCCGCCGCCATCACCCCGCCCAGGGTTCCGGCAATCGCTGCCAGGGCTTTGGGGTTCCACCCGCTGATCAGGGGAATCGTGACCAGAATCACCGGAATGGCAATCCCGATCGTCAAAAGGACCGGACTGTAGCCGGCCAGAATCCCCGGAAGCAGAATCCAGACAATCGACCCCATGGTGATGGCCAGTGCCACCAGGGCACGCAGACCCTTGAGCCCCCCAACCAGAATCATCAGACCTGCAAAAAACACCAGCAACACAACCAGGGAGCGGTCCCGGGCCCGTTCTGAGATGTATCCCTCCTGAATGGTTCCGTCCTCATCCACCAGAAGAAAGAGGACCACCGCATCCCCTTCACCCACGTCAATCCGGTAGGGCATGGTGGGGTCGTGAACATTTTCCGTAATGAACCGTTCTCCTTTGAAGGGGCCTCTGATCACTTCCACGGCCATCTCTTCCCGGATCAGGGTGTAATTGGGCAGATCCTCTTCGATCACATCCAGGATCCGGAGGATCCGGCCTTTGGTCACCACTTCGGTCAGGCCCTCTGTCAGACCCATGTCCTGGTGTGCATCTTCCCCGTTCAGATTTCCCGGTCCAGTGTCGTCCAGCCCGGCCTGGGCGGGAAGTGCCCACATGCCCACAATCAGGGTCACCAGCAAAACGGCCCATAGCCTCCGTCTGTTTCGTCTCATGGTCTCATTCCTTTCCGTTGCATTCATTCCATTCTACCATTTTCACCCGTGCTCTCCAACGGATTCTCCATGCCCATTCACTGCCTGGACATGATATAATTGACACAGGGCCACACCTAAATCAATGAAAGAAAGCAGGTCTGCCCGTGATGGAACCGTATGGCATCGCCCTGGGGGGCGGAGGCACCCGGGGCAGTTATGAGCTGGGGGTCTGGCGCTACCTACTGAACCACAACATCCCCTATGATACGCTGGTCGGAACGTCGATCGGCTCCATTAACGCCGCCTACATGGCCCAGGGAGATTATTTGGCCGCCCGGGAGGCCTGGTTCACCATGGGACTGCACACTCTGCTGGAAATGTCCGAAGAAGAACTTGCCCAGCAAAATCAGAAACATCCGTTTTTCCGGGGCATGTTCAAGGACATCCCGGCTCTGGCCCAGGCGGCAAAGGAAAAGGGTGGCCTGTCCCTCGAACCGCTGCGGGACATGCTCCAAAACACCCTTTCCGAGGAGGCCGTCCGGGCTTCCGGAGTCAGACTGGGCATCGTCACGGTCAATCTGTCCACCTTCAAGCCTGTTGTCGCCTGGCTGGATGACATCCCGGAGGGACAACTGTTTGATTACATCCTGGCCAGCTGCTCCCTGCCCATCTTCAAACCGACCCAGATCGGCGATGATTCGTTCATCGACGGGGCGTTCCATGACAATGTCCCGGTCAAGCCGCTGATTGACCGGGGCCACCAGCGGATCATCGCTGTTGACCTGTCAGGGTTCGCTCCCCTGAAATCGGTCCGGGACGCCACCGTTCCGGTGGTCCACATCAAGAACAGCGAGGATCTGGGCCCCATCCTGAGTTTCGACCGCAGCACCGTCCGAAGAAACATGCGCATGGGGTATCTGGATGCCGCCCGTGCCTTTGGTGACTGTCTGGGCCGGACCTACTACATCCGCCCGGAACCGGAAACGCCCCTGTTGAAACCTTTTTCGGCCGAAGAAGTCTCCTTCCTCATCGAAGCACTGAACCGCACGCCCCTGATCCGCTGGGATGGTCGCTGGGCGCTGCGCAAACTGCGCAAAGATCTCGAACAAAAAACCACCGGAGCATCGGTGGAAAAATACGGAAAAAGCGGCGCCCTGATCGTCGCCGCCCTGGAAATCACCGCCCGCCAGCTGGAAGTGGAGCGGCTGGAATTCTACACTCCGGACAAATTGATCCGCAGTGTGCTGGCCAAATACCGGACACTGCTGTCCAATCACCCCCTGGGGGACAAACCGGAGCTTCTGGATGTCCTTTGGGAACGGCTCCGTTCCAAGAAGGACGAAGACCGGCCCACCCTGCGGAACATGCTTCCGGAGCTGGTGGAGCGGGCCGGGGAAAACGACCGCTCTTTGCTGTTTCACTTCATGGCCATCACCCTGCCCCGCACCTGCATCACGGTCTTTTTCCTGTTGCTGATGAAACAGCGGGTTGACCGGCAGGACGATTACTGAGCCATGTCCCGCAAACGGCTGGCCAGGCGGGTGTTCCGTTTCTGCATGCCCGTGATGGAAACGGCCCGGCGCAATGCCCGGGTTTCCCCCACAAGGATCATCAGTTTGCGCGCTCTGGTGACACAGGTATACAGGAGATTCTTCTGGAGCATCATATAATGACTCATGGACAGGGGAGCGATGACCACAGGGTATTCGCTCCCCTGGCTTTTGTGCACAGTGGCCGCGTAGGCCAGCACAAGCTCATCCATGTCCCCGATATCATAAACCAGTTCTGCGCCGTCAAAGTTCACCAGCAGCTGCCGGGTATCCGGATCCACGTCGCTGACCTGGCCCACATCCCCGTTGAACACTTTCTTGTCATAATTGTTGCGGATCTGCATGACCCGGTCACCCTGTCTGAATTCCGTCTGGCCAAACACCAGCTTCCGGCCGTGCGGATTAAGCGCTTCCTGCAGAAGGGTGTTCAGTTTGCGGGCCCCCAGCTCACCCTTTTGCATGGGAGACAGCACCTGAATGTCCTGACTGGGATCAAGGTCATAGCGGTTGGGCAGCCGGCGGGTCACCAGATCACGGATCAGCTCCTGCACCTTCATGTTGTCTTTCTCCTCAATGAAAAAAAAATCGGATTCCCGGTCCCGGTCCGGCAGCGGCAGTTCTCCGCTGTTGATCCGGTGCGCGTTGACCACAATGCGGCTTTCCTGTGCCTGCCGGAAAATCCGGTCCAGGCGGACCACATCAACCATCTCAGACTGGATGAAATCCTGCAGCACACTTCCCGGACCGACCGAGGGAAGCTGGTCCACGTCCCCCACCAAAATCAGCGATCCGGTATCCGGCAGTGCTCTGAGCACACTGTACATCAGGGGCAGGTCGATCATGGACGCCTCATCCAGGATAAGGGTGTCACAGTCCAGAGGGGATTCATCGTTTCGCTTGAATCCATCCGCCGGCGAATACTCCAACAGCCGGTGAATGGTGGCCGCCGGACGGCCGGTGGTTTCTGTCATCCGTTTGGCTGCCCGTCCGGTGGGTGCCGCCAGCAGAACGCCCCGGTTCTGCGATTCCAGTGCCCGCAGAATGCCCATGACGGTGGTCGTCTTTCCTGTCCCCGGACCTCCGGTCAGGACCATCAGCCGGCTGGACAGACTCATCCGGATGGCCGCCAGCTGAATGTCATCATACTGGATACCCGCAGTCCGGTGAATCCGGTCCACAATCGCCATTTCATCAAAGGGCGCCCGCTCGGGCTCGGTGGCCGCCATGGCTTCGATCCGGACCCGAATCCCCACCTCGCAGTGATAGAGCCAGGGACTGTAGAAAATGTCCCCTTCGTCCTCCACGATGCCCCCTTCCCTGGCCAGGGCCCGAATTTCCGACTCGACCAGTTCCCCGGCCAGATTCAGTACGCGGGCCGCACTGCCCACCAGTTCGTCAAACGTCCCATAGCAATGGCCTGAACGGGTCATCTCCTCCAGCACAAACTTGATCCCGGCCCGGATCCGCGCCGGGTCATGCTCTTCCAGCCCCATGTTGCGGGCCAGTGCATCTGCCAGTACAAACCCGATGCCCCAGACGTCTTCAATCAACCGGTAGGGATTGTGTTTGACGATTCGAATGCTGTCATTCCCATAGGTCCTGAAGATTTTCACACCGTACGCCGGAGACACACCGTATCCCTGCAGGAAAATCATCACATTCTTGATTTCCCTCTGTGCATTCCAGGCACGGACAATCCCATCGAGCTTCTTATGCCCGATGCCTTCGACCTCCAGAAGCCGTTTTGGATCCTCTTCGATCATCCGAATGGTGTCCAGCCCGAAACAATCAACAATCCTTGCCGCAGACACTTTCCCTATGCCTTCGATGAGTCCGCTCCCCAGGTATTTTTCAATGCCTTTCGTTGTGGCCGGCACCTGCTCGACCATGGACTGCACCTTGAACTGCATGCCGTAACCCGTCCGGACGAATTCCCCGTCCAGCTCAAATTCAGCACCCGGGGTGACCGGAGGGAACACGCCGGTAGCCACAAACGTCTCATCGGTGTCTTCCCGATGCATCTTCAGCACGGTGAAGCCACTTTCGCCATTTTCAAAAATTATCCGGTCCACAACGGCCCGCAGTTTTTCCATCTGCCACACTCCGCTTCTGACTGTTTGACTCTACTTCGCACCATCGATCAACGTCTGCCCTGCTGTCAGAATACTGCAGTCCACACCAAGTGCCTGCACCTCACGTTCAAACAACCGGGCATCCGCAGGATTTGCATTTTCCGAGAAGAACGCAGCACAATCATAGTGACAGGGGATCACCCGCCGGGGGCGGATCGCCCTGACCGCACGAACAGCCTCTTTTACATCCATGACATTGCCTGCCCCTCCGATGGGGACCATCAGAATGTCCGGGCCCGGCAGTTCCTGCCAGATTTCTTCCAGCAGCAGCGTGTCCCCCAGATTCACAATGGTCCGGCCATTCAGACCGATGGCAAAGCCGACGGCTCCCCAGCCCACCCGTTTCCCCGGGCCCGGCCGGACCGTCACCCGTATCGGGCCCAGTCTGAGCGGGACAACCCCGTGACGGACCGGAATCCCGGTGATGTCCATCCCATCGAGCTGTATGGTTTCACCTGGAGAAACCCGGTGCACCCGGGTTGCCGGGTTGGAAAACCGCAAGCCTCTTTTCCGGGGGGACAGCATTCTCTCCTCTGATCCCTTCACCCGGATCATCTCCCGGCTGCAGACGGTGGAAGCTCCCGACGCTTCGGCCACCCGGTCCGCATGCCAATAGTGATCCGGATCGCCATGGGTCACAAACACATGGGTCACCGCTTTCCACTGCTCCCTGGGCAGAAGACTTTGAAGCCAGTGCCGGGCCCACAGATCTCCGCCCGGATCAATCGCCAGCACCTTGTCCCCGGAAACAATCCGAAAGGCATTGAAGCCGAAATATTGTATCTCCACAACCGGACCTCCTGCACAAAGCGGGAGAACAACCGGCCGGTTATTCTCCCGCTTACTGCCTCAATTGTACACCATTAGTCTTTCTTTTCGGAAGGGTCTTCTCCGTCCGCTTGCTCCGGGGTTTCCGGATCAGACGCAACGGCGTCCGGCGTCTGCACGCCCGGTTTTGACTGCTCCTCTTCTGGTTGGGCCGGCGTCTCAGCCGGAGATGTCTCCAGCTGCTGCCGCAGCCGGGCAATCTCCAGTTCTTTTTCCTTGAGTTCATCCCGAAACTGCCGGATGTCCCCTGTGGCGTTTCGTTCTGCCTCAATCATGGCCTGTTCTTTGGCCAGCTGCAGCACCTTGATTTCCTCCAAATGTTTCAGTTCCCGCTGAGACGTTTCATCCAGCGCTTTTTTGGTTTTGCGGATTTCCCGCCCCATTCCCAGTTGCTTGATGCCACTGAAGAAAAAGCTGACCAGTGCCCCCAGAAAAGCCGAGACAAGAATCACCACAGACAGGGACACCCGGTAGATCACCAGTCCAAAAAAACTGATATCCATCAGCATCGGATTGTGGCTGGCAAAAATCGCAACCACCAGCGCCAGCAGCAGTCCGAAAAGCCAAAAAATCATTACAATTCCTCCTTTGTCTGTGCCTCTGCATACTCTAATTCGGGAAGGGGAGCCCTCTTTCCTTCTTAAAGGGCGAAATAGCGAATCCCCGAGCGGAAGATCTTTTGATCCTTGTCTCCCGGAATGTTGCGGGCCACATGGCTTCCGACCCGTTCGGAGTGACCCATCTTGCCAAAAATCCGGCCGTCGCGGCTGGTGATCCCTTCCACGGCCATCACCGACCCGTTGGGATTGTACGGTGACCGGTTGCTGGCCATGCCTGTTTGATCGACATACTGGGTGGCGATCTGCCCGGACGCCATCAGGGACTGGATGATCTCTTCTGAAGCCACAAACCGCCCTTCACCGTGGGAAATGGCGATCCTGTGACGATCCCCCAGTTTGACTTCCTGCAGCCAGGGCGACAAGACAGACGACACCCGGGTATCGACGTATCCGGAAATATGCCGGCCCACGGTATTAAAGGTCAGCGCAGGATCCCCGCTGTCCAGGTCACGGATCTCCCCGCCGGGCAGAAGCCCCACTTTGACCAACGCCTGAAACCCGTTGCAGATGCCCAGGATCAACCCGTCTCTGTTGTCCAGAAGATCGGCAATGGCTTCACGGATCCAGGGGCTTCGCAGCACCGCCGCAATGAATTTCCCACTGCCGTCCGGTTCATCTCCAGCGGAAAACCCGCCGGGGATCATCAAGATCTGACTCTGCCGGATCTGCTCTGCCAGCTGACGGACACTGTCTTCCAAATCCTCTGCCGTTTCATTCCGGAACACCAGAACCTGTGGTTCTCCCCCCGCCTGCCGAAAAGCTCTCGCTGAGTCCACTTCGCAATTTGTTCCCGGGAACACCGGGATGCAAACCCGGGGCCGGGACACGCCTGCAGCCGGCCGAACATCGGCCGGCCGGTTCCAGCTGACCTGCACCGGCGGTTCGGGGTGTTCCCGGGGCAACAGAGGAAACACCCCGTCCAGTGTGCGCATCCACTGACGATACGCCTCCCCAAGGAACAGCTCCTCCCCGTTCACCCGAATCACCTGATATTCCAGAACCCGTCCCAGGGTCTGCCCAGGCAGATCATCGGCCGGACCGTCCACTTCAAGAATCATGCCTCCGGGATCCGGAGCCGTGCTGTGTTCAGGAAGACTCTCCAGTTCAAATCCGAGACGATTGCCAAAAGCCATCTTGCTCAGGGCTTCGACCATCCCCCCGCCCCCGATGGCGCAGGCCGACAGCACCCGACCGGACCGGATGGCCTCCCGGACCTGGTCCAGCTGTTGTCTGAGCCGGGCAAAGTCCACGCTTCCATTGTCCAGCCGGGGACAGTCCACCGCCTGGATTCGGCTTCCCACCTTTTTGAATTCCGGTGACAGCAGTTCCCCCGCCCGGGCCGGTCCGCAGGCAAAGGAGATCAGTGTGGGCGGAACGTCCATGTCCTTGTAGGTTCCGCTCATGGAATCCTTGCCACCGATGGCCGCCAGTCCCAGACCAAGCTGGGCTTCCAGCGCACCCAACAGAGCTCCTGCAGGTTCTCCCCAGCGGTCGGGGTCCTCCCCGGGTTTCCCAAAGTATTCCTGAAAGGACAGGCGAAGATCCCGGTAGTCCGCCCCCAGACAGACCGCCCTGACCACGGACAGAACCACGGCGTGCATGGCCCCCAGGTACGGTGATGCCTCCGCCAGATCCGGATCGTAACCGTAGGTCATCACGGAAGCGGTCTCCGTTGTCCCTTCCTCCAGGGGAAGACACATGGCCAAACCCTCGGTGGGCGTGGCCTGGTACTTGCCACCATAGGGCATCAGCACCGTCGCGCTTCCAATGCTTCCGTCGAAACGCTCGCCAAGTCCTTTCTGGGAGCACACATTCAGATCCCCCAGCATGTTCAACCACTGTTCTTTCCAGTTTTCCAAACGCATGCGGGGATTTTTCTCCCGGTAGGGCGCAAAGGCCCCGCCCCGGATTCTGGCCCGGGCATGCGGGGTCACACCATGGGTGTCCAGAAACGCCCGGTCAATGTCCACGATCATCTGGCCGTTCCATTCCATGGTCAGGCGTTTGCGGTCCGTCACCCGGGCAACCACCGACGCCTCAAGGTTTTCTGCAGCGGCCAGGGCCATGAACCGGTCCACATCGTCAGGGCCGACCACCACGGCCATCCGTTCCTGGGATTCCGAAATGGCCAGTTCTGTGCCGTCCAGTCCGTCATACTTCCGGGGCACCCGGTCCAGCCAGATGTCCAGGCCTTCAGTCAGCTCACCCACCGCCACACAGACACCACCGGCACCAAAATCGTTACACTTTTTGATCAGCCGGGAACACTGGGGGTTGCGCATCAACCGCTGAATCTTGCGTTCTGTTGGCGGATTGCCTTTCTGAACTTCCGCCCCGCAGGTCAAAATGGACGTTTCATCATGCTCCCGGGACGAACCGGTGGCTCCGCCACAACCGTCCCGGCCGGTCCTGCCGCCCACCAGAATCACCTGATCCCCGGGAACCGGTGACTCTCTGCGCACATGGGATTTGGGAGCTGCACCCACCACTGCACCGACTTCCATCCGCTTGGCCACAAAGCCCGGATGGTAATGCTCGGCCACCTGCCCGGTGGCCAGGCCGATCTGATTGCCATAGGACGAATACCCGTGGGCTGCTTCCCTGGTGATCCGGCGCTGGGGAAGTTTCCCCGGAAGGGTCTGGTCCACGGGCTGGCGGGGATCTCCGCTTCCAGTGACCCGCAGCGCACCGTAGACGTAGGATCGGCCGCTGAGGGGATCCCGGATGGCGCCCCCCAGACAGGTAGCCGCCCCGCCAAACGGTTCAATTTCCGTCGGATGGTTGTGCGTTTCGTTCTTGAACATCAGCAGCCAGGGTTCCTTGCGCCCGTCAATATCCGCTTCTATCTCAATGGAACAGGCGTTGATCTCCTCCGATACGTCCAGATTGTCCAGCAGGCCCCGACGGCGCATTTCTTTGGCCCCAATCACGGCCATGTCCATCAGGCAAAGGTCTTTGGGCTGCTGTCCGTACAGTGTTTGGCGGATCTGCAGATAACGCCGGTACGCCGGTTCCACCAGCTGGCGGGATTGCTCATCGGCAAAACGCACCTCATCCAAAACCGTCATGAACGTGGTGTGCCGGCAGTGGTCCGACCAGTAGGTATCGATGACCTTCAGTTCCGTCACCGTGGGCTCCCGGCCCTCCCCCCGGAAATAGGTCTGGCAGAAGGCCAGATCAAGGGCGCTCATGGCCATGGATTCCTGCCTTCTCAGCTGATCCAGCTGATGGTCAGACATGGCCAGAAATCCGGGCACCACAGCGACCGGTTCAGGCTCCTGACACACGTCCTCCAGGCTGTCCGGCAGATCCAGAGAAGCCTGTCTGGAATCCACCGGGTTGATCAGCTCCTGGCGGACAGACGTCAGCTGGCCGGGCAGGAGCCCTTCCAGAACATAGATTTTCGCGCACCGGACCAGCGGACGCACACCCCCTGTGAGTATCCCGATGCACTGCGCAGCGGAATCTGCCCGCTGATCAAACTGGCCGGGAAGATACTCCACGCCGATGACTGCAGCACCAGGGGGCACGTCGAACGGCTCCTGCATGACCCGGTCCTGATTGGGTTCCGCCAGCACATAGCGCACGGCCTGCGCCCATTGGTCCGGATTGAGTCCCTGTACATCGTAGCGGTTCAGAATCCGCAGTCCCTGCAGATCTGGTGCAATGTTGTTGTCCTTCAATTCCTGGAAGAGGCTCCGGGCTTCCCCATCAAACCCGGACCCCTTTTCCACGTATGCTCTTCGAATATCCATTGTTTTGTTCATCCCCATTTCCGTCATGATTCCCGGCCGTCCGCCCAGACCATTGTGAGGATCAATCCCCCCTCATTGGAATCGGACACGCCCACCCGTTCCGGATCCAGCATGGTCTTCGACGCCAGCTCCTCATCAAGATACATGACCAGATACCGGCTGCCGTCGTCTTCCTCAGTCCAAAGGACCTGCTGCTCCTGCAGCTTCGCCATGTAGGTTTCAAGAACCAGGCTCTCCCGGGTGATGATCCCGGCGTGCGGCCTGCCCACATAGCGGTAGTGCCAGGCCTCCTCGACGATTCCGGTGATCTCTTCTGTATCAGCCGGATAACGCAGAATGTATCCATAGCGCCAGCTGTTCTCCAGAAGCCAGGCCCCTTCCGGTGTATCGTAAAACGCCCCGGTCAGGGTTTGCCCCCGGCCTGTCAGCTCATAGCTTGTAAAGTCCACCGCCAGCCCGCTTTGGTGTTCACTGGTTCCTGGAACCGCCACGATCCGCCGGGCTTCTGCGGTTGCCCGCTCCCGGTCATACCCCTGCTCATTCATGAACCGGGCAATCCGGCGGTTCAGAACCTCCCGCTGGTAATTGTAGCTGCGGTAGGTGCTGACCAAGAGCATCCGGTCCACCCCGGGACTGTTTTCTGCCTCCCGGACCATGGCGGCCAGATCTGTGGCGGCTTCCTCGTTCAGAAGCATGCTCTCACGCAGGTAGCGCATGTCCGGATAGGTCCGGTTCAGGTTGATCAGTTCAATCCCGTCCAGCTCTGCCGGAATGGGATGGTCCCGGTTGATCAGCATCTGTATTCCCGGCTGCTCCCAAAACGCCAGGGCAGTGATCTCCTGCGGCCTTGCCTGAGGCGGCACCGGTGTTCTCAGAAGCAGACCACCGTCAACCCAGTCCAGGTGCTCATCCAGTGCTGCCAGCAGTTCCCCGTGGAGCACCAGCTGCCCCCCGGTCCAAAACGACGGCCCAGGAGCCTCCCGCAGCTCTTCATCCAGAGCGTACCACCCTGTTCCCGGTTCCAGCTCCACCGGGTGCCCTTTCCAGACGAACCGGACCAACCCCTCAGGGGTTTCCCGGATTTCCTCCGGCTGATGCCCGTGGTCCAGCAGGTCCAGCAATTCCACCGGGAACAGCTGATTCCCGTACTCGGCATTGTCCGTACGGATCAAAAGGCCCCGTCCGTCCAGCCGAAGTCCGGTCAGTTCCACCGGTGTCGACAGGCTGTATGCCGGTTCCACCGGTTCTTCCTGGGGCAGTGGTTCCTGGTCCACCTGCTCGCAACCGGAAAACAGGAGCACAACCAGCAGTCCGGTCCCCAGAATTTTCCCTATGTTTTTTTTCATCCCTGTCCACCATGACGCCTTTCCTTTTGATAACAGATTAATGATACTACAAAGCGACTGCTGTTGCCACGACAACCGACCGTCCGGAGGCTGAAAAACCTTCCCCTCCGGGCCCGGGAGGTGTATCCTAAGACTGAAGAGAAGATTGAAAAGGAGGAACAACCATGCCCTACATACTATTAGGCGTTGCGGTGCTTCTGGTTCTTTGGGTCATTGGCACCTACAATGGCCTGATCAAACTGCGCAATCTCAAGGACGAAGCGTTCGCCACCATGGATGTGTATCTGAAAAAGCGTTACGATCTGGTTCCCAATCTTGTGGAAACGGTCAAAGGATATGCCTCCCACGAAAAGGAAACCCTGCAACAGGTGGTTGAAGCCCGAAGCCGGGCCATGAATGCGGGGACCGTCGAAGAGCGTCAGGCCGGAGAAAACGCCCTGACGGGAACCCTCAAATCCCTGTTTGCCCTGGCGGAAAACTACCCAGACCTGAAAGCCAACACCGGCTTTCTGGACCTGCAGCGTCAGCTGCAGAAAATCGAAGAAGACATTGCCCAGTCGAGAAAATACTACAATGCCATCGTCAAAGATTTCAACACCAGAATCCAGCTGTTCCCCATTTCTTTGGTCGCCGGGTCCCTGGGCTTTTCCAGGGCAACCTATTTTGAAATCGAAACAGGAGAACGGGACAATGTTCAGGTACGCTTCTAGGCCGCTGACCGGGATTGTTCTCGGGCTGGCGCTTCTGCTGCTGTTGCCGGGAGCAGCCCTGGCTGAAGCCTTTGTCATCGACCGCTATCACGTGGACATCCAGGTTGAAGACGACACCCGGATCCACATCAGGGAAACAATCGCTGTCAATTTCACCCAGCCCCGGCGGGGCATCATCCGGGACATTCCCCTGCGTTTTGCGGGACTTCCTGTGAGGATCGAAGACATCCGCGTGGACAGTCATCCCAGTGAAACCGAGCACAGCCGGCAGA
>SKMO01000100.1 GCA_007121025.1 Bacillota bacterium
AAATTCCGTTCGGTTCAGGCATTCCTTTGCTGGATCACTGACACTTTTCCTGCCCTTTTTCTGGGATTTCTCCAACAGACCCTGCTTAACATTGTTCAGTATAGGCCATGGTGGTTGATTTGAGGCTAAAAACCTTTTAGCGGTCATCGAACCGCTTCGCCCCGTTACCTTCAGCCACCGGATAAATGGTGGTTGCGCTTGCAAACAGAACACCATCTCTCGAAGATCAGATCCACTGATCTCGGGCCGGGCGTTGGGGAACCCCGCTTTTTCTGGCAACGCGGTCAGGAACGCATGTGCTGCCGGCTGGCATCAGGTTTACCAAACAGCCAAAAGGCCAGTGTCATCCCAAAGACCGCTCCCCCCAGAAGCACCCAGCTCAGCGTGTATGTCCCGGTGGTCCGGTCTGCCACGAGCCCGAACAGCGGAGGGGCCACCACCATGCTCAGCCGGGCATAGGTCAGGGCCAGTCCGGTGACAATCCCGATGCGCCCCGGAGGGGCCAGTTCCCCGATGGCCGTAAAATAAACAGCCACCAGCCCGATGATGCAAAAGCCAAGCAGAAAAGACACCACCAGAATCCCCGCCAGGGAAAACAGGCCCCGGCTGACCACCAGTCCGAAAAACAGGCAAAGGGCGGCAATTACAAAGCCCAGGGTGTACAGCCCCCTGCGGCGGTCTGCCCCCATCCAACGCTGATTGGCATACCCCCAGAAAGGCTGTCCCAGCATGCCTCCGATTTGAAAAATCCCCAACCCCAGACCGGCGGCCGTCGGTGAAAACAGAAGATCCCGGTTCAGGAAAATCGCATAATGACCGGAAACTGACGACACACTGATGCCAAACACAATCCCCATGGCACAGACCCAGAGAAGATACCGATCACTCATAATGCCAGCCAGATCTTTCCGCAGGGAACTGATGAGATCGGTCATTGACGCCTCCGACCAGACCGGCCGGGCGGTTACCGGCCGGAAAAACCGGGCCAGAAAAGCGGCCACGCCCAGGGCAAGCATGCTGCTGAACACCAGGGCCATCCGCCAGCCAACCAGTTCTCCGGCAAACGGAAGGATAAAGGCCCCCAGAAAGCCGCCCAGGCCACCGAGCCCGTGCACCATGCCCATGTTGGTGCTCCTCCGGGAGGGCTCCGACAGTTCAAGCACCCCTTTGTTGACCGACGGCGTGATCACACTGAACGCAAATCCCGTAATGAACGCAAACAGCAGGATCAGCCCAAACAGAGGTGACAGTGCGTGAAGGATCATCATGAACCCGAGGATCCCCACCCCCAGAATCAATCCCCGGCGGGTCCCCAGTCCGTCCACAATTTTCCCGCTGAAGATGGCAATCAGAGCCCCACTTAAAAAATAGAAGCTGGTGTAGAGCCCCGCCTGGGCCCGGCTCAGGGTAAACTCCGCCTGCACAAGGGGAAGGAGCGCCTGAAACCCCTGAATATTGGCAAATACCGCAATATAGGCCAACGAAATCATCGGCAGGAACACCCTGTTTTTCCGGTACTCTTCGCCTGTGTCCCTCTGGTTTGGCATGCCGCTCACCCCTTTTTCCGGACCCGTCCAGTTCCTCTACCTGTTATCTTACCATTCCCACAGAAAGAAAGGCCAGCCCATTTGGCCGACCTTTGCCCATTTGTTGTCTGTCATCCCCTTGTCCGGTTTCCTCAGATCGGCAGCCGGGTAATCAGCCAGCCCCCGGCCATCAGGCTCACCAGATTGGCGATCACCACGTAAAACACAACCCAGCCCCTGCTCTTCTCCCGAACGGCCATCTGAAAGCCCACCAGTTCGGCAACCAGCACAAGGACCTCCGCGAACACCAAGTTCATCACCAGGTAGGGCGCCAGCGGAGACAGGCTGTTCAGCCACAGATTGAGCGCTCCCTGGGTGATCAGATTGATCACGCCAAAGGCCATCCAGGACCGCTTGTGCCGAAACCCCATCAGCCAGAAGACTGCACCCTCCAGAAGAAGCGTGATTCCCATCCGCAGTCCCACCAGGCGGGCCGTTCGTCCCGGACGTTTCCCCGGGTTCAGGGTTTCCTCTTCCAGATCCAGAGTAAACAGATTGTTGTACATGTTCAGTTCTTCCGGCAGGTCGACAACCATTGTCCGGCCTGCGGTTTCCACCACCACATGATCGTCCGGAGACCCCTGCAGGTCCCAGCGGTAAAAAGCGTACACGGTCTCCATCATCTTCTCGGTGGTCTGGGCCTCGACAACCCCCTGGCTTCCGGTCATCCGGATCACCAAATCCTCCGGAGGGTTCTCCACCAGAATGATCACAGACGGGGGTTCGGCCGCATTGGCCAGGGCGGCCGCCGGTGCTGCTCCCACCATCAGAAGAATGACCAGCCCCAGCATCAGACCCCTGACCGCCCGCTGTCTGGCTCTTGCGTTTCGTTGCATAATGTGTCCCCTCCATGGTTTCACTCTTCTCATTCCTGCATTTCTGACGTTGCAGACAACCGCTTTGTTCCCTAAGCAGCTTGTACGCCGGGTCAAAGCCATGATCCGGCGTTTTTCGGCTTTTTCCGGCATCACTGTGCAGGACTCAAACATCTGCTGTAGAAAGAGTATAACAGAACAAAACCTCATCTGCGAAGCTTCCGATGATCCCCAAGCCGGCCACTGTGTTTTTCCTGCCGTCCTGGCCGGCCGCCCGTCCGTCTGCCCTGTAAACGAGTGACAGAAACAGCGCCTGATGGCTGTTCCGCAAAGGAGGATGTCATGAAAAAAAACCGAATTCTTGTGCTCTTGATCGCCGCTCTGGCCATCAGCCTGGTGGCCGCTGCTCCGGCAGCCCTGGCCCTGTCGGACGTGGACAACCACTGGGGGGCGTCCTGGATCAGAACGCTGACCGGCATTGGCGCTATTTCCGGCTATCCCGACGGAACGTTCAAACCGAACAACCAGATCACCCGGGCCGAATTCAGTGTGGTTCTGGCCAAATCCTACGGCATTGAAGAAGCCGATGGAGATGAGGTCCCGGTGATCCCGGAAACCCACTGGGGCAAAGGCTGGATCGAAGCGCTGGCCGGTACCGGGGTCATCGATCTGGCACTGTATCCGGATGGCTATGATGCAAACGGGCCCATCACCCGCCAGGAAATCGCCATGATGGTCACCCGGGCACTGGCCGATCCCCCGGACACCGGTGGGACCCTGCCCTTCACGGACACCGGGACCATTTCAGCCGGATACACTCCATACGTGACCGGAGCCTACGGGGCAGGCATCATCTCCGGTTATCCGGACAACACCTTCAAGCCCACGGGCACCGCCACCCGGGCGGAAGCCGCTGTCATGACGGTCAAAACCCTGCTGGCGGACGGACGGATCGACCGGATCGTCGAAAATGTGTCCCTGGAGCTGCAGACCAACCGCTCCTTTGTTCCCGGAGGCGGCGGACAGCAGCTGGTGTTCACCCTGACGGTTCGGGACCAGGACGGCCTGCCGCTGGAGAATACTCCTGTCAGTGTGTTTGCCAACAATCAAGAACGGGGAACAGACCTGAAGGGACAGCTTTCCCCGGCCGAAGGACAGACCGATGGCACCGGACAGTTCCGGACCACCTTCACGACCACCGGGGCAGACGACCGCCAGCACATCGGCTTCATGTTCACCGCCAGTGCCGGAGACCGGCACTTTGAGCAGACCTTCAGCCTGGTGGTCACCAGCCAGGCCACCCCAGTGGAAGGGATTGTTCGGCACCCGTTTACCGGAGACCCGGTATCCGAAGGTGTCCTGATCTTCAACCCCAGAGGGGGAAGCGGCAGTTACCATGTGCAGACCTCCGATGGCCGTTACATGGGCATTCTTCCTGCGGGCACCTACGACGTGGACGTGGTCAACGTCCCCCTGAACCGGTCCGCCTTCGGTCTGGTCCACACCTACCAGAACTCCCACAGCTTTCTGCGGGCCGACTCACTGCAGTGGTTGACCCAGGGCGTCCGGCTGACCCACGGTGTCCCGGCCACTCTGGACTTTGCCCGCGGGGTGCTGCGGGGCACCTGGCCCGGCCGGGCTGGAGCACAGATCACGTTCTCCCCGGTCCGGGGTGGATCTCCGGACTATGACAACCTGGTCCTTGGGATCGTGGCTCCGGACGGGTCATTCGTGATTCCCCTCAGTCCGGGCACCTATGAACTGGGCAACATGGCCGGTGGCATTCTCCGGCAGAACGTCCAGGTCCGGGCCGGAGAAGTGATCAGTCTCGGAAACCTCTGAACCCCTTCTGCTCTGTCGACCTCTCAATCGGAAAACGCGCCATGGGCCGGGGTCCATGGCGCGTTTTCTGATTTGATTGACTTGAATCACGGGGAAGTGGTCGCGTCGTACACCATCCGGTGCCGGGTATACAGAAAATTCTGCCGGTGGACGGCCACGCTGATCAGTTCCGAGTGAGGATGGTCTTTGCTGCCAAAAGCGTGGCCCATCCCCGCAATGATTCCGCCACCCGCAAAGAGCAGGGAAAAGTCCACAAAGAATTCATCCAGCAGACTTTCTTCGATCAGGTGGTACATGTACTGTGGGGCTTCCACGAACAACCGCCCGATACCCGCCCGGCGCAAAATCCACAGAAACAACCCGGTGTCAATGTTCTCGTCCAGCGTTCCCACCACCAGCACCGGACAGGCATTGTCTTCGGGAAACATGTACGCCTGCCGGAGCTCAGGGATGCGGTGTTCGTCGTCCCTGGAGGCAATCTCGATGAAGCGGAACCGCCGGCCGTCTCGTTCTTCCAGCCGCCGGCGCCCCGCCTGTGAGGTAACCAGCAGCACATGGAGGCCTTCCTCCAGGCTGTGAAAAATCTTGTGGTCAAGAGGAACCTCCCGGGCACTTCGGGTCACCACGATGTTCAGGGGGTGTTCCAGTTCCTTGCCCAGGTGGTCCATCCGCTGGCGGATCAGTTTGTCATCGCAGATGTGCAAGGTGGCCTCCGGCTCAGCGGCCAGGGTCCGGGCGGCCGTCAGACAGGCGTCCGCATGGGTCCTTTGCATCATCAGGGACCAGAAATTCAGAATGCCCCCCTCCGGGTCCAGCCGGTTGTTCCGGGCCAGCAGGGGACTGACCGGATCGTCCTCAAACGCAATCCGGCCATCCAGGGAGCAGACCAGACTGCAATAGGTGTATGGTCTGTCTCCGTATGGCCCTGGAAAGAGGGTTTCACCCCCGTAAACACGACTGATTTCCGGAGGCGTCTGTCCTTCCGGGCTGCGCCCGCGAAATTCCTCCAGAAGTGCGGTGTTCTCAAAAATACGGGTCATCCGGAGTTCCTCCGGAAACGCCAGCCGGTAAAGACTGCCCATGAGTCCACTCCCTTCCTAGAAATCCGTCACACCTGTGTACGAGGTGATCCCTCCGTCATAGGTAATGGCCGCCCCGTTGAGATACCGGGCCTTGTCGCTGACCATGAAGCGGATCATCTGGCCGGTCTCTTCCGGAGTGGCAATCCGTTTGGAGGGCGTCAGTTTCATGATCTGGTCGGTAAACCCGCCGTACTCCTCTTCGTGCACCCCCATGGACGTCTTCACGTACCCCGGACACAAGGCATTGCAGGTGATGTTGTATTCGCCCCACTCCGCGGCAATCGTCTTGGTGTAACCGATGATTGCGTGCTTGGTGGCCACGTAGGTGGACGACCGGGGGGATCCAAAGAGCCCCTGGATCGATGAGACGTTGACAATCCGTCCATAGCCGGCATCCCGCATCTTCGGCAGCAGGTCCCGGCAGAACAGAAACACACTGCGCAGATTCGTGTTGACGATCCAGTCCCACTCCTCGTCGGTCACCTCGTGGATCCGGTGAAAGTAGCCTCCCACCCCCGCATTGTTCACCAGGGTGGTTGGAAGCCCGAAGGCCCCGGTGACCTGCCCGATGGCCTCTTCCACGTCTTTCCGGACAGCCACATCACAGCGGATCGCCAGGGCGCTTCCCCCGCTGTCTGCAATGTCCCCAGCCGTCCGCTCGGCCGCCTCCTGATTGATGTCCAGCACGCCCACCTGGTAGCCGTCCTCCGCAAACACCCGGGCCGTTGCGGCCCCGATACCACTGCCTGCACCGGTCACAATCACTGACTTGTTCATGAACTCCACTCCTCCTTCAGTCCAGTCTGCCCGACCGGCTACTTCATCATGGCGATGGCGTCCTCCAGTGACAAACCATCGTGGATCATCCCCCGGATGGCACTGGCCATCCGGAAAGTGTCCCTGCTCTGCCAGACGTTGCGGCCGATGGTTGCCCCGGCACAGCCGGACGCCAGTCCATTGGCCACCATCTCCAGAGTGACCGCCGGGTCATCTGCCGTCGGACCTCCCAGCACCACCACCGGCACCGGACAGGTGGCCACCACTTCCTCATAGCCGTCCACATAGGGAATTTTCACCCAGTCGGCCCCCAGATCGGCAGCCACCCGGGCGGCCACCTTGGTGACCTCCTTGTTGCGGTACTCCGGTCCGGCCAGAAAACCTCCGGGCATCACTTCCGCCATGATGGGAATCCCCCACTCATGTCCGGCCCGGATGATGTTGGCCAGGGTATGCCAGCCGTCCTCTTCCGTGTCTGTTCCCGGGAAACTGGTCACACACATGGCTTCCGCCCCCAGTCGCAGGGCGTCCTCCACCGAATAGAACGCCGCTCCGCTGCTGGGTTTTTTGGAAATCACACTGGCTGCCCCGTCAATCCGCAGAACCAGATTGGTCTTTGCAAACAGTTCCGGATAGCTGCGGACCGTTCCGTAGGCCGCCATGATCCCGTCCACTCCGGCATCGATCACCTGCCGGAGAGTCGACTCAATGTCGTCCATCCCTGGAATCGGACCGTATATGGCCGAATGATCGCAGGCCACCACAAACGCTTTGCCGTCATCTTTGAAAATTTTTCGCAGTCTTCTCGTTACCATGTTCATTCTCCTTTGCATTTTGTTTATTTGCTGTCGCTTTTGAAACCGTTGCACTTCACATCCGTTTTAAGGCTAAGCATCCAGTCCGCCTTTTCGCAAAATCTCCGATGCCTTCCGGAATCGTTGGAACCGCTTTGTGAGCACCTGGTGACGCCGCTGGTCCGGTTTCCGAACGCCATGGTCTACCCGGAAGACCCGGCGGGCTGCTTCGTAATCCGGATGGTCCCCAAGCGAAACAGTGGCCACCATCGCTGCCCCAAGGGCCGGACCATGGGAATAATTGCTGGTCAGGATGGGGATGCCCAGGGTGTCTGCCATGATCTGCGGCCACACCCGGCTGCGGGTCGCCCCGCCGATCATCCAGAGCTCCCGGATGGTCGTCCCCCGGTCCATCAGGTTCTCCAGAGCCCAGCGGACCTCAAAACAAGTGCCTTCCATCAGGGCCATGGTCAGGTGTTCTTTGCTGTGGGTCGGGGTCATCCCCAGAAAGGCCCCCCCTCCACGGTTCACGTCCAGCTGTTTTCCTCCGCTGTAAGGGAGGTACAGCAGTTCCCGGAGATCCCAGGACGCTTGGGCCATCCGGTCGTTGACCGCTGCATAGAGTTCTTCACGGTCTGCCTGATCGTTCAGTCCTGACCAGAGTGTTCCGGTCCACCACTCCATGACCGCCCCGAAACAACCAAGGTACTGAGAGGCGATCCACTGACCGGGCGGCACGTGGGGATTGATTCCCATGCCTTCGGGAATGTCCGCCAGCGCTCCTGAACGGCTGACCCCGTTGACCACCCAGGCCGTCCCGCAGGCCAGCAGGGCCTTTCCTTCTTCGGTCAGACCCACCGCCAGGGCTTCCAGTGTGTGGTCCTGTCCCCCGTTGATCACCGGGATCTCCCGCTGCACGCCAAGGATTTTTGCAATCTCCCCGGCCAAGGGGCCGATCACCGCTTCCGCCGGGCGGATCATCGACAACTGCTCCGGGGAAATGCCCACCAGACTGCACAGCTCCGGGTTCCACTGCCCGGTCTGCCGGTCCATCAGGAGCATTTCACCGGCACAAGAGGGGTTGGTCACGAAGAAACCGGTCAGCAGGAAAGCCAGATAATCGTTGAGAGACAGGAAGACCTCAGTCCGTTCATGAATCCGCGGCCGGCTGCGCCGGAGCCATTCAATGGTCGCCAGAGGCAGCCCGGCTTCCACCCACCAGCCGCTTTGTTCCCGGATCTGCCGACTGGCCCCGTTACGGGACCACTGCTCCACCACCGGCGCTGCCCGGGTGTCCATCCAGGTGATCAGCGGATGGGTCGGGGTGCCGTCTCGACGAACGGGAATCATGGACCCCCCCTGGGTGGACAGCACCAGCGCCCGGATCTGTTCCCCGTGCGGCGTCCGAAATGAATCCTTCAGGACTCCCACGACCGCCCTGCGAATGTCCCGGGGATCCTGTTCCACAGCTCCAGGCTCCGGATGCTGCAGCGGACAGATCCGCTCACTGACCAAAACCTCCCGGCCCTGGTCGTCAAACAGGACCGCCTTGGCCACCGTGGTGCCCACGTCCAGTGACAGTATCATGAAAACACCTCCCAGAAACAACGTTAATCCCTAACTCTTTGGATGACTGGATCTCTCTTACGCTCCGATTGTACACCCATCCCAACCAATGCACAAGGGACTTTGGGGTTTTAGCACAGTCAGGACTCCGGGAAACTCTCCGGCATGGCCCCAATGCACCACAGACTTTTTCCAACTCGAACGGATCCGGACTCATCCCGGGCTGAACAACTTCAGCCCACTCGGTAAGCACGGGCCTGTTCCCAGTCCCGGCGAGTCCCCTTGCGCAAGGACCCGCAGACGGATATAATCGATAGTAGCGCCGGATTGGCGTTCATTCTGAAAAGTCACGAAACGGCAACAACACCGTTTCGCTTTCACGGAGGTCATACCCATGGCAGTCATGCGCAGCATCCCCCTTTATAAACGAATCGCCGCGGAAATCCTCCGTCAGATCCGTGCCGGCCTGTATCCCGGGGGCACTCTTCCGTCGGAAGGCCAGCTGTCCGAATCGATGAGTGTCAGCAAACACACGGTCCGGGAAGCCCTGACCGCCCTGAACTCTCTGTCGTTCATTTCCAAACGCCACGGCATCGGCAACCGGATCATGCATTCGGTGGTGAACACCCCTTTTCGCATTGACGCGAACACCACCTTCTTCCAACTGCTGGGAGAGGCCGGCTATCAGACCCGTCTGGAGTTGACAGACTTTCGGAAGGCTACCCTGGATCTGGGCGTCATGGACCACCAATCATACTACGTCTACAATGAGGTCCTCTATGCGGATGACACCCCGGCCACCCACCACCAGATCTATATTCCGGCAGCCGTTTTGCCCACTGACAGACTCATTGACAGGGCACCGGGCATGAGTCTGTTCGATTTTTTTGCCTCCTACCGGATCATAGCCCTGCATTCCATCGTGGAATTCGTTCCAGAAATCGCCTCTGCAGAAATGCTGGATCTTTTCGGACTGCCTGATCCCTCGGCCATCAACACCTGGGATGAAATCATTTACGACAACAACGACCAGCCCATCTGCCTGACGAAACTGCGGTTTAATCCGGTCGTCTTCCCCTTGCGGGTGGTGCGCAAAGACTTTGAAATCGTTGACTGAAGACCGGGAACATCAAACCGTAAACCACTGATCCGCCTTATGCTCAGAGGGCCAACCAGAAAACCCCGACCGCCGGCACTCTGTCCGGCGGTTTTTTAATTCCCTGCCCGGATGTAGCAGATCGGCCAGGATGGTCTATCCCCTGAACGCCTCCTTCCGGGAACCGGAAACATCTCTTGGGCCATCTTCTGCCTTCCAAAACTGCATAGGCCCGATCCCAATGGATACAGATTGAGTAAGCACACACGAATACAATACACAGATGCAGGCAGCAACTGTTAAGTTCCCTGCAGCCATTCCCCTGAACATGCAAAAAAATTACCCGGGCCAGAACCCGGATTTCTCCATCTCGTAAATTTTTTTCGGTGGCCCACCTCCACAACAGTGATGACCACTGATTCTTCCTGAATCTTCGCCAGAATTCGATAATCCCCAACCCTGTACCGCGACTTGTCTCCGAGATTACCCTGCAATGGCTTCCCATACAATCTTGGATCCTCACAGCCAACCAACCTGTCCTCAATCAATGTCAGGATGAAAGCAACAATCTGTCGATTCATCTTTCTGATTTGCCTGACTGCCGTCCGGATCTATTCCACCCTGTACGTCATAGGCCCAACTCTCTTTTCAGTTCTTCATGACTGAACCGTTTCTGACGCTCATCCTGTTCCCATATTTGATGGAACAGCGTCAAATCATACTCATCCTCGATTTTTTCCATCACGGCCTCCCGGACAAACGAAG
>SKMO01000076.1 GCA_007121025.1 Bacillota bacterium
ATGATCAGTGCTGATCTGGCCTGCAGCGGAATCACCAGCCTGATTCCCTTTGATGAAGTCGTGGAGACCATGCAGCGGGTGGGACGGGCCATGCACCCGAACCTGAAGGAAACCGCACGGGGAGGACTGGCCATCACACCAACGGGCCAACGGCTGGCAGAGAACGTGTTTTCTCAAACGGCGGGATGCGATCATTCCTGCGGCGGGTGCTGACTGGAGTTCAGGAAACCGGGGCTACTGTTGATGAAAAAGAGTGGAGGAACAGATCGTGGACACGGTTGAAGTCGCAGTGGCTGTTCTGGAAAGGGACGGGAAGTTTTTTGTACCCGCCGGCTCCCGGGCGGGTCTTTTGGCAGAAAATGGGAGTGTCCCGGATGCAAACTGCAACCCGGAGAAACAGCCTTGGATGCTCTGGATCCGGAAGATCCGCGAAGAACCGTCTCCGGAAGTCAACGGGGACAATTTTTCGTGACGTTTCGTCATGAATATGGTACATTTGTATTGATCCTGCACATGTTCAGGGTCGGTCTGACTCCGGGCAGTCACCCGTTGTTGCCTGTATTTCGAAGGGCGATGGATGAAACCGGAAACGGTCCACACGCTGGACGGGGCAGCGGCAGACTGGGATCCGAAAGCTCACACAGGGTTAAACAACAGGAAAAGAGGTGCAGCATGGGTTGGTATTATGCAAACAATGATGTTCAGTCCGCCCGGTATTATCTCGGAACCCGAGGCAAGAAGCATTTGCTCTGCCTGGGAATGTCCCCGGGAGTCTCCACGCCGGCGTCGATCGACGACAGCATCCTGAACGTCGAGCAAATGGCCTTCACCAATGGGTTTGACAGCTGGATCATGATGAACGTGTATCCACGAAGAATGGAAAAACAGGCCAATGGGACCGGTGGCGGGTGGGACAGGGATCTGCACCGGGAAAATCTGAAACACATCAGAGATATCCTGGCCGAGATCCGCGAAAAGGAGGAGCACCCGGTGATCTGGGCTGCCTGGGGTTCTTACATCAAGGAACAGGACCATTACATGGCGTGTCTTGAGGAGATTGTTGCACTGGCAAAGGAGTACGAGTCCCGCTGGATCACCTTTACAGAGGTTCCGGATGGGGAACACCCGGAACACTGCCTGGACAGTGTTCCGGCCGGAGAACAGAGACCGTTTGATATTGACAGGTATTTGGCCAGACAATAGAACAGGACTGACGAACAGACGGGACGCAAAAATGCGTCCCGTCTGTTCGTCAGTTTTTCGATAAAACCTTATTGTCAGAGTTTGGGTTCATCAAGGCAGCGGAACATCTCATTGGAGTAACCATCCAGTTCAGCAAGTTGGCGTTCTGCGGTTGCCATGTCTTCCCGATTGTCTGCCATGGCGTTACTGGCTGCTTCATGCAGCATGATGTGCGGTGTTTCCATGTCCCGGAAGCACTGCAATTTGCTGCAGTCAATGCTGTGGTAGCACTGGTCCGGCCGACAGGCCTTGTGGTCAGCCACAAGGTTTGGGTCAATCGTTTCAAATCCAGGCAGCATGTTGTCGGCCGACAGCGCCGCATCGGCCAGAACATCAGTACCTCTGGACAAGCCCTCCAGATAGTCAAGAAGGTTCTGCTGATGGACAGAGGGGAATGCATGCAACCCCTTTTGGTTCTTTGGTCCTTTTCGCAACATGTTGGCTTTATCAGATGGGCCGACTGGGGAAGCCTTCGCATCTTCTTGGAGGGGCCCTTTGGAAAAACAACAAGACCGCCGTCAAAACAAACCGATTTTCCGTAGTAGGGGCCAACGACAGCAGGAAACAAACCATTGGACGCGAAGTTTATCAGTAGGGTTTTTCTTTGAAAAACGGAAGGAGGCGTTGAACAGATGGCGCAAATCGGAAACAAACAATACAGATACCTCGGGAACCGGACGACACGACTGGATGG
The DNA here is from genome assembly GCA_007121025.1 of Bacillota bacterium. Taxonomy (GTDB): domain Bacteria; phylum Bacillota; class TC1; order TC1; family UBA5767; genus SKMO01. The sequence goes on from SKMO01000076.1 coordinate 1,937, forward strand.
TGTGGACAAGGTGACCGGCCGGGCAAGCTATGCTGCAGACATGACCTTTCCAGGGATGCTCTGGGCCGGTTGTTTGCGAAGCCCTCATGGCCATGCGCGGATCGTCCGGCTGGATGTGACGCGGGCCCGGACTTTGGAAGGTGTGCGCGCGGTCCTGATGGCAGACGACGTGCCCAAGGCACGGAGCTGGGCAGATTATCCGTATCTGGCCGAAGACCGGGTTCGATATGTGGGTGAGACAGTGGCCATCGTGGCCGCTGACACCAGAGAGGCGGTTCAGGACGCTCTGGAGGCAATCGAGGTGGAATACGATGAGCTTCCCGGTGTCTACACCATTGAAGAGGCGCTGGCCCCTGGTGCACCCCTGATCCGTGAAGACCGGGGAGTCGGCCTGGCGGACGGTGTACCGGTGAAAGGGACAGAAGGAAACGTGTTTTACGGATCATATTTCCCGATTCGCAAGGGGGATGTGGACAAAGGCTTTGAAGACGCCACGGTGATACTGGAACGCCAGTACCGGACTCCGTTTATTGAGCATTCGTATATTGAACCGGAAGCCTGCGTGGTGCTGGAAGATCCGGCGGATGGGGTCATGACGGCCCATGCTTCGGCGCAAAACCCGTTCTTTACCCGCCGGTACCTGGCAGACGCCCTGCAGGCGCCCATGAACCAGTGCCGGATCGTTCAGCGGACTCTGGGGGGAACGTTTGGCGGGAAGGAAGAGTTGATGGG
>SKMO01000010.1 GCA_007121025.1 Bacillota bacterium
AATACGCTTCGGCGTTGGCTCCAGGCGACACGATGTTGAACCGGGGATCAAACACATCGATCCCCCGGACCACCCGGTAAAGCCCGGGCATGGTAAACGCTGCGTAACTCTCATACTGCCCCACACCGGTTTTGGTCCCCGCAATTTCCTGATAGGTGCTCGTCACAATGAAATCCGCGGTGTTCATGGCGATCAGGTCCGCCGTGAATTGACAGGAGAAATGGTACTGCGGGTCGTTGTCCTGCCAGAACAGGTCGGAGTAGAGATACTTCGTTTTCTCCAGGGCATGGGCAATCGCACACTGGGTCACTTTCAGGCTCTTGGCCATCAGGGTGGCCACCAGATTGCCGTCTGAGTAGTTTCCGATGATCAGGTCCGGCCGGGAGCCAAGAACCGCCAGAACCTGAGCTTCCGCTTCGGTTGCAAACTCTTCCAGATAGGGCCAGACCTTGAATCTGGAAATCCAGTGGGGAATAATCTCGCCCGTTTCATTCCGGAAGGGCACCCTCAGGATCCTGGCGTTTTGTGTTCCCTCAATGTGTTCGAGTTTTTCATCGGAGGTGGTGCCTCTGGAATCGGGAATCAGCCGGGTCACCACCAGAATCTGCGGTTCAATGTCCAGTCCCTGTTCGTCAAGACGCTGGCGCATCTCCTTTTCCAGAGCCAGCACCTGGTCCAGAATGTAGACCACCTGGCCCCCGGTATCCGGCATTCCCAAGACGTTGGCCTGACCGAAATACCCGTGGGGAGACAGGATGACCACACTGAAGATCATCGGGATCTTCCCGATGAATTTTTCCAGGGCTTCCGGTTCCGGGGCTTCCAGAATGTCAAGCAGAAGATCCATGGTCTCTCTCATCTGCCTGACTGTCCGCCCCCATCCCGGTTCAAACCCCAGATACCGCAGGTAGCGCTCCACGTCATCCCACTCTTCCTCCGGCCGGTGTCCCGACAGAAATTCCACCGCCTGCTGAAGCTTTCGGCGCAGCTCGGACACTTCTTTGATCCCCTTGTTGATCAGAAGCTGCATCCCCTGGACCTGGTGCATCCGTAAAAACCGCAGCAGACTGTTGCTTCCCTCGTCACTGTCCAGAATGATCTGGCTGGACAACCGGCGGTTGAGAAATTTCATCCCGTTGCCGATCGACCGGGCCTCCTGCAACCGGGGAAACCCCTGATTAAACGGTTCCATATCCAGTTCAAGCGTCCAGAGCTCTTCTTTTCCCTGGGCCATCCGCTCCTTGAACATCAAAAAATGCTGGATGTCCACCTCACTGAACTGCAGTGTTTCGATATGGAACCGGTAATACTCCCAGCGGCCAATGGCCGGACGCATGGCGACATAAACCCAGGGGGTGTCCAAGACAGCCTCCTGGATCATCCCGACCGTTTTGCCCAGGGGCCTGACGATATCCGCCGTGTCCCCGTCGACTGATGCCATGAAGGATTCATATTCATCCCATAGATCCGACTGCAGCAAAAATGTCCGCTCCAACCCAATGTAATGGCGCAGAAGCAGATACAAACCATCCTTGTTGACTTCCATAGCTGTATCAAGTTTCTTCATATGCATCACTGTCCTCTCCGTCATATTCTCCGGGAATACGCAGTTTTCCCAGGAAATTGTAATGTTCGATCCCTTCCAGAATGCCCCGGGCGTGTTCCCCTTTGGCAAAATAGATCCGCGGGTGTTCTTCCTCCAGGGTCTCCAATTCCGGACTGCGGTTTCCCACAACAACACTGAGGGCTTCACCTTCCAGCATTCCCCGGTCGTTCCCGGAATCACCGGCCGTCAGGATCCGCCAGATGGGGATCCCCCATTTCAGGCTGATGAACCGGACTGCCTCGCCTTTCGAGGACCGGATGGGCAGAACGTCCAGAAATTCTTCGTGGGAGTAGATCAGTTGGGCCCGCAGATTCTTCTTGCGCAGCCGGCGTTTCAGTTCCCGGATCCCCGGAAACCCGTCCGGGTCCACGTAGAAGCTGATCTTAAACTCCCGTTGTTCGTCGTCCGGCTGCAGCGTCAGGCCGGGGATATCCCGGAAAAAGTCCCGCAAACGCTCCGGCTGCCAGCGAAATCCGATATGCCGGCGCCAGCTGCGGTCCGGGGTCAGCGCCCGCCCGTAGTAAATCTCACTGCCCACAGCCGTGATCAGTATGTCCGGTATGGGCACGTTCCATTCCTCAAGCACAGCCAGGGCACTTTCCAGATGGCGGCCCGTGGCAATCCCAAATCCCATTTTGATGTCCCCGGAAACCTGGTCGATCTGTTGGAGCAGTTCTTCCAAACCTTCCTGATCCCCCAGAAGGGTATTGTCAATGTCACTGATGATCAGCCGGTCCATTGTCGGAAGTTGGCCTTTTGTTTTGCGGGCATTTTCCCAGGTCTTTTGCTTCCAGGTGAACTTCTGTCCGGCCAGCTCCAGATAACTGTTGACATGACCGGACCAGGCGTAGTGTTTGTAGGCCCCTTGGATGCCGCGTCGGGCCCACTCCTCCCAGCGTTTCCGATCGGACAGGGCGTCCAGCAGCACCTTTCCGATGACCTCACTGTCCAACGGATCCACCAAAAGACCGTTCTGGCAGTTTTCCAAAATCTCCGTGGGCCCGCCATTTTCTGTGGCCACCACCGGAAGACCACTGTCCGCCGCTTCAATCAGAGTCA
>SKMO01000034.1 GCA_007121025.1 Bacillota bacterium
AGCAACTACAGAAAGACGAAAGGTTTTAAGGATGCGATGATTGGTTCTGGGGGAGCGAACTCCGTTTCCGACAACAGGCCCAGTAAATGACAGGAGGTGAACCCATGGAAGTCAGGTCTTTTAAAGGGGGAACACACATACCCCATTATAAGGAGTACACGGAAAAATGTGCCATAGAGCCGATGAAGGTACCTCCTGAAGTGGTGATTCCTTTATTAATGCATGGCGGTGAGCCCAATGAACCATTGGTACAGGTGGGGGACCGGGTAACAGTGGGCCAGAAAATCGGCGATGTGGACAATTTCTGGAATGCGCCGATCCATGCCAGTGTCAATGGTGTAGTGGAGGCCATTGATGTATTCCCCAGCTACGAAGTGGATGACCGGGTATGTATCAAAATTCGAACCGAAGGCGAAGATCATGCGTTTAAGCCTCAAATGGAAAGAGATCCGGAAAGCCTTTCACAGGAGGAACTCCGAGCCATTATACGCGAAGCAGGACTTGTTGGAATGGGAGGAGCCGCCTTTCCGACCCACATCAACATCAGTCCCCGTTCGCCGGTTGACAGTCTGTTAATCAACGGTGCTGAGTGCGAACCGTTTTTAACCTGTGATCACCGGCTTATGGTGGAGCGTGCAGACGATCTGCTGGCAGGGGCACGTATCATGATGCGTTGCATCGGCGCATCCCGGTGTTACATCGGCATTGAAGTCAATAAACCGGACGCCATCGAAACACTGAAGCAAAAAACTCAGCACATGAGTGATATGGAAGTGGTTCCTTTGGCGGTTAAATATCCGCAAGGATACAAGTCCCATTTAATCAAGGCCATTACCGGCAGAAATGTTCCCCGCGGAGCCCGATCGGCTGAATTAGGCTGTGTGGTCAGAAATGTGGGAACCACCATAGCTGGGTACGAAGCGGTTGTATACGGAAAGCCGTTAATTGAGCGTGTGGTAACAGTCAGCGGCCCAACAGTTCCTAAGCCCGGCAACTACATCATCAAGATTGGGACACCGGTGGGTTTTGCATTGGAACAGTGTGGGATTTCCGACATGGAAGGCCTGAAAGTGGTTCAGGGCGGGCCCATGACGGGGCGGGCACAGGAATCACCGGAGGCAGGGATTGTCAAAAGTTCTACCGGTCTGCTTGTCCTTCCTCCAGAGCTGGCAGTTCCCAGAGACATCTCTTTTTCCGACTGTGTTCGTTGCGGTAAATGTGTTGATCGCTGCCCCATGTTCCTGTATCCCAATTACATCAGTCTCTATGCGGAAGCAAATATGATTGATCAGATGCTGGAATGGGACGCACTTGACTGCATGGACTGTGGAATTTGTTCCTATAGCTGTCCCAGTCACAGATCAATCGCAGACATGATTCGATGTCTGTTGCCTGAGTTGAAAAACCGGCAAAAATCCATTTACTGAATCGGTTGGAAAGGAGGTATAAAGAATGCAGAATAAATGTTTCCTCGTCACAGTGGCGCCCCATCTCACTGCTGGAGAAACAGTCAGTAAAGCCATGAGGGACACAATGTTGGCCTTGATGCCGGTAACCCTGGTGGCGGTTTATTTCTTTCGAGTATATGCCGTGTTTTTCATTGCGGTGTGCATGGCGACGGCTGCCATCACAGAAGTGGTGTTCCGCAGAATAAAGAATCAGTCCCACAGCCTTCATGACGGGAGTGCTCTGCTGACGGGACTGTTTGTCGCACTTCTATTTTCCGCCACGACGGCCTGGTGGAAAGGCGCTCTGGCAACGATTATTGCGGTTGGAGTCGCCAAGGAACTAATGGGGGGACTGGGCTGGAACCGGTTTAATCCGGCGTTGTTCGGCCGAGTGTCCATGATCTTGCTGGCACCCTGGATGGTGAACATCAGTACGGAATTCATGCAATGGAATGTCAGTTTTGGTCCGGTGGACGTGATGACACATGCCACGCCACTGGCCATGCTCCAGCAAAATATGGAACTGCCGGGTGTACTAAATCTTTTTGTGGGGTTTCCCGGGGGAGCCATGGGTGAGGCTTCCCCTCTGGCGTTGTTGATTGGCGGCGGATACCTGCTGTATCGAGGCCATATTAACTGGCGGATTCCAGTCGCCATTCTGTCCACCGTATTTGTCCTGGCAACGCTGGCAGGACAGAATCCATTATTGCATATGGTAACGGGCGGATTGATGCTGGGAGCTTTATTTATGGCCACCGACTGGGTAACCAGCCCCATAAATCCGAAAGGCAAACTGGTTTTTGGAGTACTCATTGGCATACTGATTGTTGTTTTCAGGATTGGCCTTGCTCCAACAGAGGGAGTGGCGTTCTCGATTCTCATTATGAACGCCTTTGTTCCGAGAATCGAAGCGGCGACCAAGCGTGTTCCCTTCGGCGAACCGGTTTCCAAACCAGCTGAAAACCTGGTGGTCCACGAGTAATCATTCAAACATGTCGATGGACAAAGGTGTCATCCCGTTTATAAGGATGGCACCTTTTCTGATAATGACCCAAAACAATGTATTTTAGATCAAAGGACAATCTGCTGGAAGCAGTTGACTGCTGATGATGGTATGCATCCGGCCATGGTTGTGGATTGAGATTCGACGTCCATTCTGATAGAATACAGAAAAACAG
>SKMO01000161.1 GCA_007121025.1 Bacillota bacterium
CCCGGCCGGTAGTGTTCAATGCCCGCCAGCACTTCCCGGGCCGGATCGATCAACTCCAGGGTCCCCCCGGTCAGCTCTTCGATCAGGGGCTGCAGAAAAGGGTAATGGGTGCACCCCATGATCAGGGCGTCCACCCCTTCGCTCAGAAGGGGCTCCAGATAAGCTTCCAGGGCCTCCCGGACCATGTAGGACTCCAGGTCCCCCGCCTCGATAAACGGCACCAGCCGGGGACAGGCCCGGGTGGTCACTTCAATGTGCTCATTTCGGGACAGGATCCGGTTCTGGTAGGCCCCCGAGGCCACCGTGGCCTCGGTGGCCAGAAGCCCCACTTTCCGTCGGGTCACCCGGGCCGCCCGGGCCGCCCCCGGATTGACCACTCCGAGAATCTCCGCCTGTTCACCGTATTTGTCCTGGAGAAAATCGATGGCCAGTGCACTGGTCGTGTTGCAGGCATCAATGATCAGGCCGGCTCCCTGGCCAATCAGAAACTCCGTGATCCGGTCGGCCAGATGGATCAGCTCTTCCGGTTTTTTATCGCCATAGGGCACCCGCAGGGTGTCTCCATAATATATGATCCGTTCGTTCGGATAACGGGTCCGCAGCTGTCTGACCACGGTCAGACCCCCCAGGCCCGAATCAAATACACCAATTGCCATCGTGTCATCCTTTCAAAGAAAATGTGGAGACGACCGTCTCCACATCCGATTATAACAGTTTGCTGTCCCTATTGGAAATACCGCAAAATCCCCTGCACAATCCCATCGGCCGCCTGGGCCCGAAACGACGAGGTCCGCAGCAGCGCCTCCTCCTGGGGATTGGACAGAAAGCCCACTTCCAGGAGAATCGACGGCATCTGGGTGTAACGGATCACGTGGAAATTGGCGGTCCGCACCCCCCGGTTCGGACGTCCGGTGGCCTTGGACAGTTCGTCCTGAACCAGGCCGGCCAGCCGCTGCTTTTCGCTCACATTGCCGTTTCCGTTGTGGTAATAGGTGGTCATCCCGTTGGCCGCCGGATTGCTGGGCATCGAATCGCTGTGAATACTCACAAAGATGTCCCCCCCGCTTCGGTTGGCCAGGGCCACCCGATCCTCCAGGTCCATCCGGATGATCTGTCCGGAATCCCCGTGGGTCATGATCACGTTGGCCCCAAGAGCGGTCAGGCGGTTGCGCACGTTCTGGGCGACCTCCATGTTGACCACATGTTCCTGCAGCCCCCCCGGGCTGATGGCCCCGGGATCAAACCGCCCGTTGGCCCGGTATGCGCCGTGCCCCGGATCAACGACCACTGTCCGTCCGGCCAGCGGGGCGTTCGTGCCCTTGAAGGCCAGGGTCCTCTGTCCGTTCACCGGATCGACGGTCAGTCCGGCCGGCGAGGAAAACTCCAGCATCATCCGGACCTGGTTTTCACCCCAGGACTGAACGGTCACCCGGTTCAGAAGGCCTCCGGAAGGCTTGAGCTCCCGGGAAACCCCGCTTCCCAGGGTCACATCGTAAAACTGGATCATGATCCGGGCCGGATCATTGATGTAAAAGACCTTGTAGAGAAGGTCCCGGTCGCTGCCCACGGTCACCCGGCTGCCGTCCGTCTCCAGGGTCGTCAGTGTGGCCAGCTGCCGCCGGTCGGTCTCCAGGATCTGCCCGGGATAGCGCTGTTCCATCCGGGTCTGCCCCAGCCAGGAGGCCATGTGCCCGGTCCGGCCGTCCGGCAGAGCCACCCGGTACCAATTCTGGTTCTCCCCGAGGATCTGGAACACATCGCCGGTCTTGGCCGAGCCGACAATCTCATGGCTTGCCGACGGACCCGACCGGATGTTGATGTTTGGTCCCTGGGGAAGGAACACCCGGATGTGACGCTCCCCGGACGGATCCCGGTCGGTGACCGGGTTTCCCTCATCGTCCAGCAGTTCCACATAGGCCCGGCTGACCCAGCCCTGGCGGCCGTCGTCCAGCTGCACCTCGTACCATTTCTCGTTGTCCCAGGACAGGATCTTGAACTCCTGCCCAAAGGACAGCTGGGCAATCCGGTTGCTGTTGTCGTGCAGGACTTCCGGTGTCGTCCGAAAATTCAAAATGGCCACGCTGACCCGGGCCCGTTCCACCCGGACATTGTCCCAGTCGATTTCCTGGACGGTCACCAGTTTGCCGTAATCCCCGTGGGCGTACGCCGTCTGTGTGCCGTAACGGATCTGCATCCAGGAGCCGGACTGGCTCAAATAGTCAAACCGGTCCCCGGGGGCCGCTTTCCCAAGAATCGCCCCGCTCATGGAGGGAGACGACCGGATGTTCAGGGTGGTGCCTGCAGACACGGTCACCTCAAACTTCCGGACGTTCTTCAGGGGGATGTCCTCTCCCCCCGCCGGTTCTTTTTCTTTGTCCACCCAGACCGTCCGCCAGGTGTGGGGCAGGGCGTAATCCGCTGAAATCCAGCCGGACTGTCCGCCAAAATCAATCTGATACCAGCCGGCCTGTTCCCCTTTGACCGTAAAGACCTGACCGTTTTCCGCCTTGCCGATCACATTGTCCCGGTCGGTCCGGGGCTCACTGCGTACATTCAAAACGCTGCTCACGTCCACCTGAACCTTCTCCAGGGTTTTTTGGGCCACCCGGTCGGTCCGCAGGAGAACCGTGGAGGTTTCCGCCTTGTAGCCTACTTCCACCCCCATGTTTTCGCCCACAAAGCGAAGGGGCACCATGGTCCGGCCTTCATGGATCACCGCCGTGGTGTCCAGAATCACCTCCCGGTCGTTCACCCGGGCCCGGTTGGAGTCCACGGTCAGCAGCAGTTCATCCGTGCCGTTTTGCACCCGGGCCTGCTTTTTGGCGTTGTCCCAGGTCACCTCATAGCCCATGTTCGTCCCGATGAACCGGATGGGCACAATGGTCCGGCTGTTGGCGTCAATAAACGGACGGACGTCCAGATCGAGTTTTGTGCCGTCCATGTCAATGTTCACATATTTCACGTTTCCCAGAGCTGCGTCCCCGGTCCCCAGACCGGACATCAGCATTGCACCGCTCAGCAGCACCGCCCCGATCGTTCTCAGTGTTCTATTCATTGGTTTCACCCCGTCTATTGTCATCCTCTTTCCACGACCACTCAGGTCCGGGCAGCCGGAAAGAGCCCGAAAGATTCTCTGTTTCCATCGACGTTCCAACGGCCGAAATGTTCCCGGGCCGCCTCCGTTTGCTTACCGCTTTTTCACCCCTAAGGATAAACCATCGGGCCCGTGATTGAAAGACCGGGATCCAAATAATTGCGTTCTGCTCCCCGGAGCATAAAGCGTCCAAAAAACGAACACTTTTTTAAACTTTTTGGACACTCCGACAGGAATTGTCCTTCCATTTATCGTATTATACCATTCATGAACACAATTTAATTGAAGGGTGGTTTCAATTGCATGAATGGTTACAGAGGAAAGCTTCTGCGTGTGAACCTGACGGACGGATCGATCGTCAAGGAAGATCTGGACATGGATCTGGCCCGCAAGTACCTGGGAGGCCGCGGACTGGGCACCGCCATGATGGCCCGGGAAGTGGATCCGGCTGTGGACGCCCTGAGCCCGGACAACAAACTGATGATCATGACCGGACCCCTGTCCGGAAACCCGGCCCCCACCGGAGGCCGCTACATGGTGATCACCAAGTCCCCGCTCACCGGAACCATCGCTTCGTCCAACAGCGGCGGATACTGGGGGGCTGAACTGAAGTTTGCCGGGTACGACGGGATCATCGTGGAAGGAAAGGCCAGTGAGCCGGTGGTCCTCAAAATTGAAGACGATGAGGTGTCTCTCCAGCCGGCCGGCAGTCTCTGGGGCAAACTGGTCGGTGAAACCACAGACCGGCTGGTGGAAGAAACCAGCAAGAAGCACCGGGTGCTGACCATTGGACCGGCCGGCGAACGGCTCTCCCCCATTGCCTCGGTCATGAACGAAAAAGGCCGGGCCGCCGGACGTTCCGGCGTGGGCGCGGTCATGGGCTCCAAAAACCTCAAGGCCATTGTGGTCCGGGGGACCACCAAACCCCAGGTGGCCAATCCGGATGCCCTCAAGGAAGTCAACGATGACGGCATGAAAAAAATCAAGGACAGCGGGGTCACGGGAAGCGCGCTGCCCAGCTACGGCACGGCCGTTCTGGTGAACATCATCAATGAACTGGGGGTCTTCCCCACCAACAACTTCCAGTTCGGCAGTTTTGAACCCGCCGATGACATCAGCGGGGAAACCCTGGCTGAAAAATACCTGCTGAAGAAAGACCCCTGCTACCGCTGCCCCATCGGCTGTGGCCGTTACAGCAAAAACGACAACGTGGAAGGCCAGGGCCCGGAATACGAGACCATCTGGGCCTACGGAGCCAGCTGCGGCGTCAGCGACATGTCTGCCATCATTGACGCCAACTTCTGGTGCAACGAATACGGCATGGACACCATCTCTGCCGGCGCCACCATTGCCTGTGCCATGGAACTCAAGGAAAAGGGCTACCTGGACGGTGAGGACCTGGGAGACGTACCCCTGGAGTTTGGCAACAACGAGGCCATTGTCCACTGGACCAAAAAGATGGGAGCCGGTGAAGGATTCGGGGCCAAGATGGACCAGGGGTCCTGGCGGCTGGCCGACTCCTACGGGGTGCCCGAACTGTCCATGTCCGTCAAAAAGCAGGAACTGCCCGCCTACGATCCCCGGGCCATCAAGGGAATGGGCATCACCTACGCCACCTCCAACCGGGGGGGCTGCCACGTGCGGGGCTACATGATTTCCGCAGAGGTCCTGGCGGTTCCCGAAAAGCTGGACCGCAATGCACTGGAAGGGAAAGCCAAATGGACGAAGACCTTCCAGGACATCACGGCGTTCATCGATTCATCCGGGCTGTGCCTGTTCACATCCTTTGCCCTCTGGGCCGAAGAATACGCCAATTACACCAACGCCATCTGCGGCACGGACTACACCGCCGACGATGTGATGGAAATCGGCGAGCGGATCTACACCCTGGAAAAACTGTTTAACATCCAGGCGGGCATCACCCCGGACGAGGACACCCTGCCCACACGGCTTCTGGAAGACCCCATTCCGGACGGCCCCAGCAAGGGCTCTGTCCATGAACTGGGCCAGCTTCTGCCGGAATACTACAAACTCCGGGGATGGGATGACCAGGGCGTCCCGACCACTGACACCCTGAGCTCTCTGGGCATCGACCTGGCCTGATCTCATGACCGTGACCGTCAAACTGTTTGCCACCCTGCGGGAGGGCCGGGGCAAGGTGATTCCTCTGGAATACGACCCGATGCCCGACCTGCGGACCATCACTGCGGAACTGCAGATCCCCGAAGAAGACATCGCCATCCTGCTTCTCAACGGCCAGGACGCCCGTCTGGGGGACGTCCCCAAAGACAGCGATGTGATCTCCATCTTTCCGCCGGTGGGTGGGGGCTAGGCGCCCACTCTCCCTGCCGTCCCCGGATGGACTCCGTCACGGGGAACAAAACGAACGAACACACAAACGCACCAACGCACAGATACACAACGCATACAAACACACAAACACAAAACGAAACCTAATACAGCGAGACCGGGAATCCGCGGATTCCCGGTCTCGTTTTGGGTAGACGTCCCCTGGTTTCATTCTGACCGTCTGTCCGCCCCGCTCAATCCCCCCGGGACGCGATCACCAGGTCTGCCCCCTCCCGGGGATCGTCAAGATTCGTGTAGAGGGCTTCCGCCGGGGCCCAGTCCTTCTCCCAGACCGCCTGGAATTCCGCTCCGTTTCGCTCCAGAAGCCGCTTCAGCCGGGTTTTTTCCGGGCAGTCCATCCAGACCGTCAGATCGTAAAAGCCAATCAGTTCCCGGCGCAGGGTGTAAAGCCCTTCCACGATGACCGTTTGGCCCACCGGAATGGTCCGAAACGGTCCAAGACGCCTTTCTTCCCAGTTCCACAACTGGTAGGCCGCTTCCCGTCCCTCGCTAAGCGGCCGGAGAACCTGGTCTCTGAGCCGCTGCCAGTCGTAGTCCACCCCGTAGGATCCGTCCGGGATGTCAAGCGGTCGTTGTCCCGTAGGCTGGAAAAACCCATCCATGTGAATGATCAGTGTGTCCGGTTCCCGCCGGGCCATCTCCCGGACCAGACTGCTCTTGCCGGAGCCCCGGTATCCGTCCACCCCGACCAGCAGGGTGCCGTCTTCTCTTTTCTGCATCCCGAACTGATCGAGAAATGCCTCCAAAGACCCGTATGGGCCCCGGACCAGTCTGTCTGTGAGCTTCATCCGTCGATTCCCTCTTTCCCTTTTGATCTGCTTCCTGCTTCCCCGGCAGAGGAGACCGTCTGCCCGGTCGAAAAACCGTTTGTCCCCTTCCCCGGTTTCCCGGTGGGCCCCCCGGCAATTGACACCGCCGTCCACGGTCCCTGTGTGCATCAGGTCGAAATGCCGCCGGTTGTACAGTCCGGTCAGCGGGTCGGTGATGCCATCTCCAGAAGCCGTCTGTCATGGCTTCCCGCCGGTGTCTGTTTTTCTCCGCACACTCAACCGGTTGGGCATACACCGTCAGGGTCGACAAAGGACAGGTCAAAAACCTGTCCTTTGGGATCAGCCCGCCAGGACCTCTTCAAGGGCCTGAATAAACCGTTCGTTTTGATCCGGCGTTCCCACGGTGACCCGAATCCAGGAGTCATACCCAAAGACGTTTCCCGTCCGGACGATCACCCCTTTTTGCATCAGGGCCTCAAACAGGGGCACGCAGGGCCGTCCGGTGTCCAGCCAGATGAAATTGGCTTCTGTGGGGGTGTACGACAGCCCCAGCCGGTCCAGTTCCCCATACAGGTAGACCTTTCCCGCCTCGTTGATCTGCACGCTGGCCCGGACGTGTTCGTCGTCCCCCAGCCCCGCCCGGGCGCCCGCCTGGGCGATTGAATTCACATTAAAAGGCTCCCTGGCCCGGTAGAGCCAGCCGATCAGCTCGGGGTGTCCCACCCCGTAGCCCACCCGCAGGCCGGACAGCCCGTAGATTTTCGAAAAGGTCCGCAGGACGATCACATTGGCCCGGCCTTCCTTCACGTACTGAAGGCCCCGGGGGTAGTCGTCACTCTGCACGTACTCGTGGTAGGCCTCATCAAAGACCACCACCACATGGTCGGGCACCCGGTCCAGAAAGGCGTCCACCTCCCTTTGTCCCACAATGGTCCCCGTGGGGTTGTTGGGATTGCACAGAAAGACCATCTTGGTCCGCTCGTCAATGGCCTCGGCCATGGCCGTCAGGTCGTGGCGGAAATCCCCGTCCAGGGGCACCCGGACGGTCTCACCGCCCATCAGGGTGAGGGCAAAATCGTATTCCGAAAAGCTGGGGTCCGCCATGATCCCCCTGTCCCCCTCATTGATAAACGCTTCGGCCAGAAGCTTGATCACCTCGTCCGAGCCGTTTCCCACAATGACCTGGTCCGGTTCCACCCCGTTTAAAGCGCAGATGGCCTTCTTGATCTCAAAGCAGTTGCCGTCCGGATAGAAGTTCACCGATCCGACGGCCCGGGCCATGGCCTCCAGGGCCTTGGGAGACGGACCCAGAGGGTTTTCATTGGAGGCCATCTTGATCACATCGTCGATTCCCAGTTCCCGTTTCACGTCTTCAATGGGTTTTCCCGGCGTGTAGGGCCGGATCGATTCCAGGGCCCGCCGGGGAACCACTTTCAGCTGTTTGTTGTCCATGTGTGTTTCCTCCTCGTCTGTCAATACGCCCTATCCCCGGTAGGCTTCCTCGGTGGTCATCAGGTGGATGCCCGTGCCTTCCAGCCGGGAGATGGCTTCCTCGATGTTTTCCACTTTGAACACAATGGACGCGTCCCCGTCCATGGCCCCGGAAAACGTGTACATATACTCCAGGTTGATCCCGTTTTCGTTGAGTACCGTCAGAACCGCCGACAGGCCTCCCGGGGCGTCGGGCATCCGCACCCCCAGCACCTTGGTCTTGCTGACCGTGAAATCCCCCTCCCGGAGGATCCGGTAGGCGCCGTCCGGGTCGTTGACGATCATCCGCAGGACCCCGAATTCCGGACTGTCCGAAATGGACAGGGCCCGGATGTCGATCCCCGCCCCGGCCAGCGAATGGATGATCGCCGACAGCCGTCCCGGTTTGTTCTCCACGTAGACGGCAATCTGTTCAATTTTCATGGGTCGCGTCCTCCCGTCGATCCGGCGGTCCAAGGGCAGGCCCACCGGGTACTTTTCTTCTCAATCTTACCACAGATTTTCCCCCGCTTCTATCCCAACAACGACCCCGGGCCCCCGGCAAAATGCCGGGGGCCCGGAAAACGGTTTGTCTTCAATCGTTCATAAAAGATCGGTCAGAGACCCCTCAGGCCCCCATGGACACCTGTTTGCGCACGTAGTCCATGTCCACGGAATAGGAGAACAGGGTGTCTCTGGAAATCATGCCGTTTCGGTAGTGGGCCAGCAGGGCGTTGTCCATGGTCTGCATGCCAAACTTCGTTCCGGTCTGGATCACCGACTGGATCTGGTGGGTCTTTCCTTCCCGGACCAGATTCCGGATGGCCGGGGTGGCGGTCATCACTTCAAAAGCGCCCACCCGGCCCTGGCCGCTTTTCTTGGCCATCAGCTGCTGGGAGATGATCCCCTCCAGGTTCCCGGAGAGCTGCACTTTGATCTGTTCCTGCTGGTAGGGCGGGAACACGTCGATGATCCGGTCCACGGTGGCCGCAGCCCCCAGGGTGTGCACCGTACTGAGCACCAGGTGACCGGTCTCCGCGGCGGTCACCGCAATGGAGATGGTCTCCAGATCCCGCATCTCACCCACCAGGATGATGTCCGGGTCCTGGCGAAGGGCCGCCCGCAGGCCGTTGGCGAAGTTCTGGGTGTCCCCACCCACCTCCCGCTGATTGATCATGCACTTTCTGTGGGAGTGCAGGTACTCAATGGGGTCCTCAAGCGTAATCACGTGGGCGTTTCGCTCCGTGTTCATCAGGTCGATCATCGAGGCCAGGGTCGTCGATTTACCACTACCGGTGGGTCCGGTAACCAATATGAGCCCCCGCTTTTTGCGGGCCAGATCGGCGACCACCGGGGGAAGCCCCAGTTCCTCCAGGGAAGGGATCAACGAGGAGACCACCCGGAAGGCCAGACCGTAACTCTGGCGCTGCCGGTAGGCGTTCACCCGGAACCGTCCCCGGCCGGGCATGGAGAAGGACACGTCCAGTTGCCCCCGCACATGGAGCAGTTCCTGCTGTTCGTCGCTGAGCACCTGGCGGATAAAACCCGCTGTGTCTTCCGGGGTCAGGGGGGTGTCCGTAATCTTCTCCAGGGCCCCGTCAATCCGCAGGATGGGCGGCATGCCCACCGTGATGTGCAGGTCAGAGGCTTTCGTGGCCACCGCCTGGTCGAGATACTCAAGAATATCCATTGTCTTCTCCTCCTGATTCCACACTGTAGGTCAGCCGCAAGAGCTCATCGACGGTCGTCACGCCGTCAAGAACCAGCGTCCGGCAGCTTTGCCGCAGTGTCACCATGCCCAACTCCAGGGCTTTTTGCTTCAGGACGTCGGTGGACGCCTTTTGGTCAATCAACACCTTGATGGGCTCGTACATGGGCAGAATCTCATGAATGCCCGTCCGACCCTTGTACCCGGTGTGGTTGCACACGTTGCAGCCTTTCCCGTGGTACAGGTCGATGTCCGGACCAACGCCCAGCAGATGCTGCTCACTGGGGCTTGGTCTATACGTGGTCTTGCAGTTGTAGCAGACCTTCTTAACCAGCCGCTGGGCCATGATGCCGGACAGCGAGCTGGAGATCAGGTACGGTTCGATTCCCATGTCCACCAGCCGGGCCACCGTGCTCACCGTATCGTTGGTGTGAATGGTGGAAAGCACCAGGTGCCCGGTAATGGCCGCCCGGACGGCAATCTGGGCGGTCTCTCCGTCCCGGATCTCCCCGATCATCACGATGTCCGGGTCCTGGCGCAGGATGGCCCGCAGGCCGCTGGCAAAGGTCAGTCCCGCTTTCATGTGGACCTGGGTCTGGTTGATCCCGTCGATCCGGTATTCCACCGGGTCTTCCACGGTGATGATGTTCTTTTCAATCTTATTGAGTTCCCGGAGCACCGTGTACAGGGTGGTCGTCTTTCCGCTTCCCGTGGGCCCGGTCACCAG